>CADAKW010000160.1 GCA_902788645.1 uncultured Lachnospiraceae bacterium | reverse complement strand
AAGATGGAAGATTTAAACCCGATGATGACTTATATCGGTTCCCATAACGGATACACCTACACTATTGATTACGGCGAATGTCAGACAGAAGCGCAGATCCGGGAGTTTTCGGATATTATGAACAAGTATATTTCCAACATCCTGCCGTTCTTTGAATATATGGATTAAGGCTTTGAAAGCATCTGCCGATAAAATTGTTGAACACACGAGAAAGGCAGGTAACACAATGAAAGAGTTTATCAAAGAATTCAAAGAATTTATCAGCCGCGGAAATGTCATGGATATGGCTGTCGGTATCATTATCGGTGGTGCTTTTACCAACATTGTATCTTCGCTGGTAAAAGACATTATCAACCCGATCCTTGGTCTGTTCGGAGGTATGAATTTCGATCAGTACCACATCAAGCTTCTGGGACAGGTCACATTAAATTACGGTAATTTCCTTACCGCCGTATTTAATTTTCTGATCATGGCTCTAGTGATCTTTATCATCATCAAGGCGATGAATACCGCTTCCGAAAAGCTCATCAAAAAGGAAGAGGCTGAGGAAAAGGAAACTACTAAGGTCTGCCCATACTGCAAGAGCGAGGTGGACATTGAGGCAACACGCTGTCCTCACTGCACCTCTATGCTGGAGGAGTAAGCCGGAAGATCGTTTCTTATACAATCAGGACCGGCATCCCAGCCTCTATAAACTGTTATACCAAAGAAGCCGTATATCAAGAAAAATCCTGATATACGGCTTCTTTCCTTTGATTTATAATGTAACCGCCTTCCCGGCAGGCGTTGCCGCCAGACCTCCCTCGCTGGTCTCCCGGTACTGACACGGCATATTCCGCCCGATCTCATCCATGGCATCGATCACCTGATCCACCGGGATAAAGGAACAGATCCCAGCCATTGCCATATCACTGGAAGTCACTGCATTGACGGAACCGATCACATTTCTTTTGACGCAGGGCACTTCCACCAAACCGGCCACAGGATCACACACCAGTCCCAAAAGACCTTTTAATGCCAGTGCCGCAGCCTCGTAGATCTGCTGCAGATTTCCTCCTCTTAGAAATGTCAGAGCTCCGGCCGCCATAGCACTGGCAGAACCGATCTCCGCCTGACAACCTCCCTGTGCTCCGGCAATGGACGCGCGGCTCGCAATGATCCCACCGATCCCGGCAGATACAAACAGAGCTTTCACGACCTCCTCCTCCGGACAGTTTTCTTCCTTCTGATACGTGATCAGAACCGCCGGAAGAACACCACAGGAGCCCGCTGTCGGTGCCGCCACAATACGTTTCATGCAGGCATTGGACTCTGCCATCTTCAATGCACGTTCCATCACCTGTCCCAAAAATGAACCAGCTAATGTTTTTCCGTTGCGATTCCACTCAGCCATTAAAGCCCCTGCCCCGCCGACCATACCGCTGGAAGATTTTTCCTGCTGATATCCTTCATCTGCCAGTACCATGGCATGATACATCTCCTGCATCATATCAAAGATTTCCTCCGGGGTGCTCTGCTTTTATACATCTCCTGCATCATATCAAAGATTTCCTCCGGGGTGCTCTGCTTTTCATTAACTTCCTCCTGCATCACAAGCTCCCAAAAGGAAATCCCTTTTTCCTCACATATTTCCTGCATCTGCTGTAATGATTCAAACATGTTAACCAAACCTTTCCATAATTACAAATTCAAATATGTTACCTTGATCACACCCTCCAGATGCTCCAGCCATTTGATGGACTCCGGCGGAATCTCCTGATCACATTCCAACACCATGACCGCATTACCGCCGCGGGCATTCCGGTATAGCTGCAGCGTAGCAATATTTACGGACTTATGGCTCAGCATAGACGTAACCTCCGCCACATGCCCCGGCTGATCCAGATTATGGACGATCAATGTAGGATGTTCTCCGCACACATTCACCGTCAATCCATCCACCTCACAGATACGGATACGGCCTCCGCCAATGGATGCGGCAACCACCTCCAGCTCCCGGCCTCCGGCACCTGTCATATGCAGCACCGCCGTATTGGGATGGGCATCCTTAAGGTCCGCCTGATAAAAGGAAATCTCCACCCCTGCTTCCCTTGCGTACTCCAGACTCCCCGGAATCCGGCGGTCATCCGGTTCCCAGCCCATCAGCCCCGCCACGATCGCGCGGTCCGTACCATGTCCTTTCCCGGTAGACCAAAAGGAACCGTACAAACCGATACCGGCCTTTACTACCGGTTCCGCCAGAAGCTTCTGCCCCACATAACCGATCCTCACTGCCCCCGCAGTATGGGAACTGCTGGGACCAACCATGACCGGCCCGATAATATCAAATATATCCATGATCCATCCTCCCTGCATCTCCATAAACAATTTTCTGTTCCCATAAAACAAAAAAATAACC
>CADAKW010000159.1 GCA_902788645.1 uncultured Lachnospiraceae bacterium | reverse complement strand
CTTACCGGTGAGGAATCCGGCTGCGTGATGTTGGATCAGAGCAAACCGAAGCTGGATCAGAGCCAGATGGAGGAGATTTCCTATGATCTGCCGAAAATGCAGGCGGGACGAAGCCGGGGGCTGCCGTTTCGGGAAATCTGGAAATTGGCATGTGAAAATATCCGGATGATGGGGAAAAAGCATCGGTTTATTGCAGGGATCCTTCTGGTAACCTCTGTATTGCTGGTGCTGGCATTGGCTGATTTTATGATGCAGCATGATATCAACAAGCAGGAGATTGTGACACAGGATTCCCATTATGTCACGGTGAAGCTGGAGCAGGGCAAAGGTGTAGACGGCAGTGAATTTTATACACAGGCACTGGAATACTGCAAAGAGACATTAACCTCTGATGTCAATTATAATGCACTGACCCAGGGAACATTAAATATCGGGTACGATGGATTTCGCCAGTTAAAGCAGGTAAATGCGAAAATCGAAGATTATTCTGCAGTGGATTATAATTTGTTGAAAAAAGAGGATCTGATCTGTGGACGGCTTCCGAAGAATCGTAAAGAGATGGTCATTGACAAGTGGCTGTTGAATACATTTCAGAAATCCGGCAGCGTTGTGGCATCCCTCTACAATAATGAGGAGTCTCTGCTGGGGCTCACGGTGATCACAATGGTATCGAATCTGGAGTTAAAGATCGTCGGAGTATCGGATACCGGAGAACCATCCATTTATGTCAGCCCATATGTGTCGTTTGGAATGAACTATGGAAATAAGCAGGTCATGCCGATAGAGGAGCTGCAGGAATTATATCCAAAAGAGTTTGGTAAGACGAAGCTTGGGGAACAGCAGATCCTGATCGATACAGATAAATATGAGGAGTATGAACACCAGAAACGCTGGGAGAGTGGCGAGATGATCACGGCGCAGGCGGAGCAGTATCTGGGAGTATCCCCCTGCAAGATTGTTGGAAAATTCCCGAAGAGCAGTGGGGCGGAATATGTGCTTCCAAAGGAAAGATGCGATCAGATCAAGCTGGAATATGTAGCGGATGCGAAGCAGTTTCAGGTGTATACAGATAATGTAGAAGAAACCATACAGTATTTCAAAAATAAAGGAAAAGCGTATTCGCAATATTTTAAGGTAAAAGCACAGAGTAATGCACAGGCTCAGATTGATAAGTACCAGAAGGACCAGAAAGAAAGCGGATTAAATGCAGGATATATTGTTACGATCGCAGTTGCAGCATTGTCTCTGATTATGATATATTTTACTATAAAGTCAAATGCAATGGCACGAAGCGAGGAGCTGACTGTTTATCGTCTGATCGGGATTGCTCCGGGCAGTATTCTCAAGGCATACATGCTGGAGATGATCATGATGACGGCGTACACCTGTATTCCTGCGATCCTGATCACCAGCGGTATCATCAAGTTTATTACTTCGGTTCCGTCGTTGGAAATCTATCTGCTGTTCCCGTGGTGGATGGCGGCACTGCTGATCGCTGCTATGTTTATTGTCAACACGATCATCAGTATTCTTCCGGTACACAGGATTCTGCATACACCACCGGCACAGCTGGTACAGTAAAAATAGAAAATGAACATAGATTGGAGAAGCAATATGCAGGTGTATTTTGCACCCTTAGAGAGCATCACCGGGTATGTATTCCGGAATGTGTTTGAAGAGTATTATGGAGGAATCGACCGGTATTTCACACCTTTTATCACGGCAACGGACAGCAGACGTCTGAGAAACAAGGAAATGCGGGATATCCTGCCGGAAAACAATCATGTGAATCGTCTGATCCCGCAGATCCCGCAGATCATGAGCAACCGTGCAGAAGAGTTTCTGCGGGTGGCAGATCAGATGGCAGAGCTGGGGTATGATACGGTGAACCTGAATCTGGGCTGTCCTGCCCGGACCGTGGTATCCAAGGGGAAGGGCTCCGGCTTTCTGGCAAGAACCGTGGCACTGGACCGGTTTCTGGAGGAGATTTACCGGGAGTGTCCCCTTAAAATATCCATCAAGACACGGCTGGGAGTTGATGATCCGGAGGAGTTTTTGGAGATCATTGACATTTATAATAAATATCCTGTGGAGGAGCTGATCATTCATCCCAGGGTACAAAAGGATTATTACAAAAATACACCAAATCTGGATATGTTTGCGGATGCGGTCAGCCGCTGTAATATGCCGTTGTGTTATAATGGTGATATCTGTTCCGTGGAGGATTATGAGAGGATCCGGCAGCGTTTTCCGGAGGTCACCCGTATCATGATCGGAAGAGGTCTTATGG
>CADAKW010000158.1 GCA_902788645.1 uncultured Lachnospiraceae bacterium | reverse complement strand
TCCACAAACTTCACGCAGTCATCCACCAGCCAGCGGACCGGCCGGTCGGAAAGTCCGGAAAGCTCTGCATTTTCCTTTGCCCAGGTAACCATTCCCTTGGAGGCATCCACATGCGTCACGCTCGCCCCGGCCTCTGCTGCTGCCAGCGTCGCACCGCCGGTATAAGCAAAAAGATTGAGCACCTTTACCGGTCGTCCGGCATGACGGATCTTGTCCCCAAACCAATCCCAGTTCACCGCCTGCTCCGGGAATAATCCCGTATGCTTGAATTTGAACGGCTGCAAACCAAACGTCAGGTTTTTATAAGAAATCTGCCATGTCTTCGGCAGATCAAAAAACTCCCATTCTCCACCGCCGCGATTGCTTCTGTGATAATGGGCATTGAGCTTGCGCCAGTTTTTATTTTTCTTTGGAGTATCCCAGATCACCTGAGGGTCCGGACGGAGCAGGATATAATCTCCCCAGCGCTCCAGCTTCTCCCCTCCGGAGGTATCAATCACTTCATAATCTTTCCAGTCATTTGCAATCCACATAATATTCCTCATTTCTTTCTCACGAATTTCTATTTCATAGTCATTTTAATCAATATTTATTTTGGGTGTCGGAGTTAAAAGGCATTTTGCCCCCACCAGATACCACGAACCACTTCTTGACCATGTAATTTCCGCGTTTTCACATCACTCTACACCAGTAGTATCCCCCGCACTCTGACACGCCGCTGCCGACGGACAAGCACCACAGCCGCCACTGCAGCCTGCCGGTGCTGCCGGAATATCCCCGGAGGTCACATCCACCGAAGAGATCAGACCCGCCTTATCATAAATCGGCTCCAGACAGCAGATTGCCTGTGAGGAGATTCCTGCCCCCTCTCCGGTAAATCCAAGACCTTCCTCCGTGGTCGCCTTCACATTGACCTGATTCATCTCAATCCCAAGGGTCTTTGCGATATTTTCCCGCATGGTATCGATATAATCTCTCATCTTCGGTCTCTGTGCGATGATCGTAGCATCAATATTTTCAACCAGATAGCCCTCTTCCTCAATAAGCTCTCCCACATGCTCCAGGAGCTTTAAGCTGTCAGCTCCTTTGTATTCCGGATCCGTATCCGGAAAGTGCTTGCCGATATCCCCCAGCGCCGCAGCTCCAAGGAGTGCATCCATGATCGCATGAAGCAGTACATCCGCATCCGAATGACCATCCAATCCCTTCTCATAGGGAATCTTTACGCCTCCTATGATCAGATCACGTCCCTCCACGAGACGATGAACATCATAACCCATTCCTACTCTCATATATATAAATTCCTTTCTTTTCTGCCATATTAGAATCTCTCACAATCATATCATTCCCGGAGGAGAAATTCAATGGGAGGGTTGTAACAAAAAAAGGCATCTATCAAAAGATAAATGCCTTTTAGACAAAAAAATAATAGCGAGAGGGAGATTCGAACTCCCGACACCACGGGTATGAACCGTGTGCTCTAGCCAACTGAGCTATCTCGCCATATATAACCGATGAAAGATTCATCGAATGGGACCTACAGGGCTCGAACCTGTGACCCTCTGCTTGTAAGGCAGATGCTCTCCCAGCTGAGCTAAGATCCCATTTGTCTGCGCCGTTCGTTTCACGCGACTTGTATAATATACCAAACCATTTCATATATGTCAATACCTAATTTTAATTTTTTTCCGGTATTTTTTCGTCTACTTTACTATGGAACATTCTCATAAAATCTGCTATGATATCTAATACAGTCTATGAACAGGGGGATATCATTATGAACAATCGTGCCGTCAATATCAGCAGTCTTGTAATACTGCTCAGTCTTGTCAGCTTTATCGCAGAGGCCTGCCTTTATTATCTGATCAATTACCACTGGGTCAGCATTTTATTTGCAGTAATCTTTTCCGTGGGGCTTTCCCATTTCTGTCTGGAGTCATCGTTAAACTACGGATACAGCTTTCTTCATGCAGCATTTATGGTAACGATCACCTTTATCTTTTCTACCATTATTTATCTGATCCAGCCAAATCAGTGGATCCATTACGATTTTTCTATGGTCGTGCTTGTTCTGGTCAACTGGATCACTCCATTTATTTATTGTAATATCCGGGATATGCTGGACCGCGGACCTCGTTTCGATGATTTTCACATATTCTTCCAGAGAATGAGTGTTCTTTTTATTGTATTTTTCCTGTTTGTTGTGATCAAGCAGTATTTTCTGACACCGATCACTCCTCCTTATCAGGAGCTGCCGTTTGGTGCCCACAATTTCGTT
>CADAKW010000157.1 GCA_902788645.1 uncultured Lachnospiraceae bacterium | reverse complement strand
GCACTGATCAGGAATACGATCTCCATTACCTTCTCTTTGATATTACTCACCTTTACATTTTTCATTTTGCCATATCCTTTCACTGAGCCTGATTTCTGACATAGATCCGGTAATACCGGCCATATACAAACTGGCACAGCTCACGGTTTCTGCTTCTTTGCCGTTCCAGCTATACCAGTTATTATGTATACGTCTCTGTCATTTACCGCTGTTTCCGGCCTTACTCTGTTACATCATTCCAATCTGTTACATCGCCGGTAAAGATTTTCTTAACCATATCGGTTGAGATATCTGTACGATCATTCTGTGTGTTGACGATCACTGCAATTCCATCCAGTGCAATTGCCTGAGAGGTCAATCCTTTATCCTTCTCACTGTCTTCCAGCTCTCTGGATGCCATTCCGATATCACATGTTCCGTCTGCAGCTGCCGTCATACCTGTTGTAGAGTCACTTTCCTGAATCTCAATCTCTGCCTTGGTATTGACCTTTTTGTATGCCTCAGCCAGCTTCTCCATAACAGGTGTTACAGAGGAAGAACCTGCTACTACAAGCTTTCCGGACTCTCCTGCTGTCTTGAATGCCTTTGCATTGTCTACAGAAGCGATATATCCATTGTCCTCAACAACCTTCTGGCCATCCTCACTCATGATGTAATCAATAAAGTCCTGTGCCAGCTTTCCCGGCTTACCCTTGGTTGCAATGTTAAACGGACGGGAAAGACTATACTTGCCATCCTTGATATTGGTTGCCGTAGGCTCTACACCGTCTACATTGAGTGCCTTTACGGTATCATTCAGGGAACCGGTAGAAGAATATCCGATCGCATACTCATCTCCGGAAACGGTTGTCATCATGATCTCTGTACTATTGGAAATGATCGCATTGGAGGTTGTATTGTCCACCTTATTGCCATCTGCGTCCTTCTCTTCCACACCGGTGAGCTCTACGAAAGCTCCTCTTGTACCGGAACCGTCCTCACGGGATACGACACTGATCGGCTGGCTTGCACTTCCGCCGGAAGATGAACCTGCATCTGAACTTGCATTTCCATTGCTGCCACAGCCTGTCATCAATGCTGCTGCACACATTACACTCATTGCCGCTGCCAATAATTTACTCTTTCTCATAATATCTGTCCTCATTTCTGCACTGCATCTTTTCATATATATTTATTGATCTCTTTTCTCTCAAAGCTTCGCCCCGGGATCATCTCTGCTCCAAAAGCCCGCTTCATCCTGCTTTATATCCGGCAGTGCACAAAATATAAAGCCACCGTCTTTCGACGATGACTATATATTAAAATGAGAACGTAAAATCTACTATCGTATTTACGTCAAGATTGTGTAAAACCTTTGTGAATTAATTCTTTCATCTCCTGTATGGAGAGTGCTCCGGACTTCTCCCTGCTTTTATGTATCACTCCTTCGTAATACCGCTTTCTCTGCTGTTCCGTAGCAAAAGCATTCTTAACCAGCGGCCGTATCTGCCCCAACCTTTCATTCAGCTCTCCAAAATACTCCGGGATCTGTCCTTCCAGCTCCCGGCGCAGCTCCTTGATCAGCGCCGGACTATTACCTCCACTGGAAAACCCGGCTACAATATCTCCCTGTTTTACCAGAGACGGAAAGTAAAAACTGCATTTTTCCTTATCATCTACCACATTGACAAGGATCCTCTCCCGCCTGCAGTATTCTGAAATCTCCCGGTTGCACTGCTCATCATCCGTGGCCGCGATCACAAAAAACGCAGGCTGTATATCTGCCATTTCATATTCGCGGCACAGCAGCTGCATTTGTCCGGGATGTCCGTCAGCAAGAGCACGGATTGATTCACATATCTCTAATGAAACCACCGTTATATTCACACCAAAGGGCAGTAATTCACGGATTTTGCGGAACGCCACATCGCCTCCCCCGACTACAAGACATTCCTTTCCTTCCAATTCAATAAAAAACGGAAAATAAGCCATATTAATAAACCATGCCTTTCCTGATACCTGCGAAATACG
>CADAKW010000156.1 GCA_902788645.1 uncultured Lachnospiraceae bacterium | reverse complement strand
CTGGAGAGAGAATATAATCTTGATCTGGTGACCACAGCACCGGGCGTTATTTATAAGGTATACAAGACAAACGGAGAGGTTGTGGAGGTGACCAATCCATCCAATCTGCCGGATCCGTCCGAGATCGAGCATATGGAGGAGCCGGTTGTTTCCGCAGAGATCATGGTGACTACCGAGTTTGTAGGTGCCATTATGAGTCTTTGCCAGGAACGCAGAGGCGTTTACAATGGAATGGAGTATCTGGAGGAAACCCGCGCGGTATTGAAGTATGACCTTCCTCTCAATGAGATCATTTATGACTTCTTTGATGCGCTGAAATCACGTTCCAGAGGTTATGCTTCCCTGGATTATGAGATGAAGGGTTATGTACCGTCACAGCTTGTTAAGATGGATATCCTGATCAATAAGGAGGAGATTGATGCGCTGTCCTTTATCCTTCATGCGGATACCGCTTATGAGCGTGGCCGCAAAATGTGCGAAAAGCTCAAGAAGGAGATTCCGAGACAGCTCTTTGAAATTCCGATCCAGGCAGCAATCGGCAGCAAGATCATTGCCAGAGAGACGGTTAAGGCAATGCGTAAGGACGTTCTTGCAAAATGCTACGGCGGTGATATTTCCCGTAAAAGAAAGCTTTTGGAAAAGCAGAAGGAAGGAAAGAAGCGGATGCGTCAGTTTGGTAATGTCGAGATTCCGCAGCAGGCATTTATGTCTGTCTTAAAGCTGGATGAAGAATAAAAAACGACTCTCCTTATATATTCATATCCCATTTTGTGCGCAGAAATGCCGTTATTGTGACTTTTATTCGGCAGCAGCCACACAGGAGGAAAAGCTTCAGTATACAGAGCTTTTGTGCCGGGAAATCCGGTCCTGGGGCAGGATGCTTCGGGAGCAGTACAGTGTATATACTGTGTTTATAGGCGGTGGAACACCTACCTGCCTGTCACCGGAATGTCTTGAAAGAATCGGGGCAGCAGTCAGAGAAAGCTTTGACTGTGATGCGCTGACGGAATTTACGACTGAGGCAAATCCTGGTACGGTTACAGCAGAACATCTTGCCGCATGGCAGCAGATGGGGATCAACCGGGTCAGTCTGGGATTACAGTCTGCTCAGAACAGAGAGCTTCAAATGCTGGGGAGAATTCATTCCTATGAGGAGTTTTTGGCGACCTATCAGATGATCCGGCAAAGCGGGAATTTCCAGATCAATATTGATGTAATGGCGGCGATCCCGGAGCAGACATTAGAGAGTTATCAGGATACATTGGAAAAGATCGTCTCTCTAAATCCGGAGCATATTTCTTCCTATAGTCTGATCGTAGAGTCCGGGACCGTCTTTGGGGACTGGGAGGAAAATGGGACACTGAAACGTGTGGATGAGGACACCGACCGGCAGATGTATGAATGGACCGGCAAATATTTGCAGCAAATGGGGTATCATCGTTATGAAATTTCCAATTACTGCCGGAGTGGCATGGAGTGTAAGCATAACTGCGTCTACTGGATCGGAGGAGAGTACCTTGGTCTGGGAGTAAATGCGTCCTCTTATCTTAGTGGATACCGTTTTCGTGTACCTATATCCGTAAAATCGTACAGGTCTTATGTGGATCAGATCTCCCGGTTTGCGCAAAACGGATCTGCGGGACTGCAAAAAGCCATTCAGGGAATGGACGAGCTGGAGATTACAGATCAAAAGGCACAGATGGAGGAGTTTATGTTTCTGGGACTTCGTATGATGGCAGGCGTATCGGAGCAGGAATTTTATCAGAGGTTTGGCATTTCCATGATGGAAGTATACGGAGATGTCATAAAGAAATATCAGAAAATGAATCTGATCTGCCGTAAGGATACCGGCAGAGTGGCACTGACGGACAAAGGGATTGATGTGAGCAACAGTATTTTGTCGGATTTTTTGTTGAACGATTGAAAGATATATAAAGTACTCAAACTTCCCACACCAAGAACTATAATATATCCAGACTGTTTCTGATGTTCCGGAGTATTGAATATGATTTTTGGCTTTTAAGGCCCTGAATACC
>CADAKW010000155.1:2122-2956 GCA_902788645.1 uncultured Lachnospiraceae bacterium | reverse complement strand
TAAATCCGGCATTTCTTAACTGAACAGTATTTTCAATGCATGACAGAGTATGATATACTGTTTTCATTATAAAAAACACTATCTAAATGACATTGATTACAACTGAATACCCTGCATCCGCAGCCAACAAACTTATGCCATGACCTGCCCGGTATCGTCAGGGCAGCGAGCGAAGAAAAAGTAGTGAAAACTGCATGGCACTTCCGTAAAGGGTGGGAAAGGATCTTACGCAAAAGAAGCCCACGTCCGGCAACGGTACAAGGTTATCTGCAAGGGTAACAGCTTCGGGTGGGCGACAGGGACCGGATGGCAGATGGTGCTTGGACGAAGTGTTCATGTTCTGGGTGCAGCGGCTATCTTCGGATTTTTCTGAGATTGGGCGTTGCACTCCGGGGCATGATACCGTATAATAAGTTTATCGGTTCTGATGTTTTTAGCCGGACATCAGGGCGGGATTGTGGGATTAAGACTACTATCCAAAGAAAACAATCTATGGAAAATCACAAAACCGGAACGGACGGGGATGCGTTATCAGTATCCCTTGTTTTCGTTCCTTTTTTGTTGTGTGGAAGTTTCATTTTTCCTATGGATTGCCTTTTTTGGAGAGTGGTCTTTTTGTTTGCCTGAAAGGTTGGGTTTTGGATGCAGAAAGCTATGGAAAGGAGTGGTCTTATGGGGAAGATGGAGCAGGCACAGACGGATAAAAGAGAGATTCAGAGGGAACGGAAAGAGACGGGACAGACAGGGCAGGGGGCTGTGTGTGCCGGACAAGATGGGGAAAAAGAGGTGAAGTATGGCAGATACCGGGTGACTTCCACCTTTGCCGGAACGGAG
>CADAKW010000155.1:0-2078 GCA_902788645.1 uncultured Lachnospiraceae bacterium | reverse complement strand
TGGGTTCTCTGAGGTATGGGGCATAAAGGATTTGTCACTCGGTATTTGCAGGAAATTAGCCTGTGCATTGAAATGACAGGCAGAACAGGAGATATTTATGGAGAAAAGGATATACAAAACGGCTATGTATCTCCGTTTATCTAAGGGCGACGGGGATGTGGACGGGAACATAAAATCAGAGAGCAACAGTATCACAAACCAGAGGATGATCATTCAGAGCTATATCGACAGGCATGATGATCTGGAGCTTGTGGGGACTTATATTGATGACGGCTATACTGGCTTGAATTACGAGAGGGAGCAGTTCCGGCAGATGATGGCAGATGCGGAGGCGGGAAAGATCGACTGTATTTGTACAAAAGACCTTTCAAGGCTCGGACGTGAGCGGATCGAGACAGGCACATATATCCGGCAGACCTTTAAGGAAAAGGGGATACGGTATATTGCAATCAATGATAATTACGACACTTTGACCGCAGATGGCTCGGAAACGAATATCGTCATGCCGGTAAAGGCTCTTGTAAATGACAATTTCAGCCGGGACATCTCAAACAAGGTGCGCTCCAGCCAGCAGATCAAGCGGATGAATGGAGAATTTATCGGTGCATTTGCCCCTTACGGATATGCAAAGAGCAAAGAGAATAAGAACCGGCTTGTCATAGATGGATATGCAGCGGACATTGTGAGGGAGATCTACGCTGAAAAGCTGTCCGGCATGAGTGCGAATGCGATAGCGGAGAGTCTGAACCGGAGGGGCATCCTGTGTCCGTCAGAATATAAGAGGGACAAGGGAGAGCGTTATGCCACGAGTTTCAAGCAGGCGGCACATTCCCGGTGGTCGGCAGTGACGGTCAAGCGGATTCTGGAGAATGCGGTCTATACCGGTGTGCTGGAGCAGGGAAAGCGGGCGAAAGTCAGCTACAAGGTCAACAGGGAGATGAAAGTGCCGGAGGCAGAGTGGATCAGGGTAGAGAATACACACGAACCGATCATAAGCAGACAGGATTATGAGGCGGTGCAGATACTCTTACAGAGAGATATGAGGGCTGTAGGAAAAGGTGCAAAATCAAAAAAGAATTGCCGCACTCCTAAGAAAAATGCCGGGCAGACAGGAGAAATACAGCCAGATGGTATTGATAACAGCATAGACAAGTGTGCTTATAAATATGCCGGATTATTGTTCTGTGGGGATTGCGGTATGAGCATGGTACGGAGAAAGTCAAAATACAAAGAGAAAGAAATCATCAATTACATTTGTTCTGGATATAACAGGAACGGAGATTGCAGCAGGCACAGTATCCGGGAAGAAATTCTGGATGAAATCGTGGCAGGGGAATTGAACCGCTATATTCATCTCCTTTGTGACACACAGAGCATTTTGGAGAAGATCGGGCAGATGGAGGATGGTTTTGAAAACGCTATGGAGCAGGATGCGGAGATTGTACGGTTAAGGCAGGAGCTTACGAAGTGTTCGGCATTGAAATCCTCTCTGTATCAGGACTTGCAGGAGGGGCTTCTGACAGAGGAACAGTTCGCACAGTACCGGGAGATCTATGGCAGGAAAGAGCAGGAGAGTTTATCTGCAATCAGTGAGCAGGAGAAACTGATCCGGAAACTGTATGCGGATGGCGTGGCAGTCGGGGAGAAGATGGCAGGATTTAAGGAGAGATTGCTGAAACTGTCTGAAAATCAAAAGGCTGTTGATGGTTCGTATGCTGAGAGCATTTCAGAGAGTGCAGAGGTTCAAAGCGGTATTTTTTCGGAGATTGACAGGCTTACCCTTGTGACATTCATTGACCGGATTCTGATCTATGAGGATGACCGTATCGAGATTGTTTTCAAGTACGGAAAAGAGATCGGGACGGTGGCAGATATGGCGAAAACAGTCTTAGACAGAACCGGGACAGAAAATGCGATGAAAGATTCCAGTGCGGTATTAGACAGGGTGGCAGATACGGAAGTCTTGGAAAGGGAGGTGTGCTGATGGCAAGAACAGCAGGAAGATTTAATGCGGTGAGGACAGAGTTTGTTCCGGCAGCACAGGAAGTCCAGAAAACATACCATACGGCTCTGTATGC
>CADAKW010000154.1 GCA_902788645.1 uncultured Lachnospiraceae bacterium | reverse complement strand
TTTAACAGCTTTATAGAAAAATGGATGGCATTGGTGACGCCGGCATGTCTGGCGTTTGGTGTGCTGTTTCCGCAGATTGCAAAGCATGGAGTGCCTTTTGTACCCTATGTGTTTGCATTTATGACCTTTACCGGTGCGTTAAAGTCCAGATTCCGTGATGTGGCAAATGTATTCCGCAGTCCGGCACCGCTGTTGATCGTGATGGCACTGCTTCATCTGGTGATCCCCGGGATCGTCTGCGGTGTGGGAAATCTTGCTTTTCCGGGGAATCCCGATCTGGTTACGGGGATGGTGCTGGAGTTTGCGGTTCCCACGGCAGTAAGTGCATTAATGTGGGTGATGATCTATAACGGTAACCTTGCAGTGTCCCTGGCACTTGTAGTGGTGGATACGGTTCTGGCACCTCTGATCATTCCCGTTACGCTGAGTATATTTGTGGGCTCTAAGGTCCATATCGATATGACTCATATGATCAGCCAGCTTGTCTTTATGGTGGCAATTCCGGCGATAGCGGCTATGACGTTAAATCAGATCAGCGGTGACCGCGTCCGGGAGACATGGCCGTCTAAGCTGGCACCTTTTTCCAAACTGGCATTGATGTTTGTCGTTGCTTCGAACTCCTCCGGGGTTGCGCCTTATGTCCGGCATATGAACGGGCAGCGGATCATGGTGGCGGTCTTTATGTTCCTTCTGGCAGCAGGTGGCTATGGAGCAGGTCTTGTGATCGCCCGTTTGTTCCATCAGGACCGGGAGACACAGATTTCCATGATGTACGGAGCCGGAATGCGCAATATCAGTGCCGGAGCCGTGATCGCTACCACATCTTTTCCGGGGGAGGCTATCTTTCCGGTGCTGATCGCCACATTATTTCAGCAGATGCTGGCGGCGTTGTACGGGAAAGGTCTGGAAAGAGCCTCCCGGAAGGAGTAACAGCGTGTAAATTGTAAGGATACACTATTTGGAGCGCAGTACCTGATCAAACAGTTTTGCATTTTCATATGTCATATCTAATGGGCAGATGGAGCTTTCCGTCTGTCCTTTTTCAATGCAGGAGATGACTTCACATACTTCATAATAAAAGCCGTTATCCAGACCTTCGTGGAAATCCTCCACCAGTCGGTCTTCCAGATCGTACAGACGGGCGCGGTTGCCAAAATGGATCTTTGGGATGTGGATATAACCATCGCTGCCGTAGAGATAAGCATCCTCCGGCATTTTGGTGGTAAAGGAGCACTGGATATTGGCAATGCACCGCTCTAACTGCAGATTCAGGCTGACCATATCATCTACTCCTGTAGAATAATCTTTTTTCAAAAACTGCATCCGGGTGATCTTCTGATCTGCATAATAGGGCAGTAGCTCCATGGGATAGATTCCGATATCGTAGAGGGAGCCGCCTCCAAACTCCGAATAAAATAATCGTTTATTATAGGTTTTGTCGGCTTTCCAGCCAATATTTGCCTGCATCAGATGAAGTTCTCCGATTCTGCCCTCCTGAACCCACTGACGTACCCGTAAGGATTTTGGCAGAAAGCGTGACCACATGCCTTCCATGAGAAAAAGCCGCTTTTCCCCGGCAAGAGCGATCACCTCCTGCGCCTGAGAAGCGGTCTGTGTCATTGGTTTTTCACAGATTACATGTTTTCCGGCTTCCAGACACGCCATGATATTGTCATAGTGGGCGTTGGATAAGGTTGCGATATAGACAATGTCAATATCGGGATCGGCCAGAAGTGTTTCATAGTTGTCGTAATACCGGCTCAGTCCCTCTTTTTGGGCCCAAGCTCTGGCGCGTTCCAGAGACTTGCTGGCAACCGCTGTTACGTCGGCGTTTTTTGTCATACGGACAGCTTCGATAAATTTATGAGCAATATTTCCTGCTCCGATAATTCCAAAATGGTACATAAAAAGTCTCTCTTTCTGATGAATTTTCTAAATATAGTAATAAAAAGCTGTATATCTGTCAATAAAGGATCAACAGATATACAGCCTTTGGTCGGTATATGTCTGACACAGATGTCAGAAGACCGGATTATTTGCGTTGATGATTATCCCAGCAATGCTTTATCCGAATCAAATTCTTC
>CADAKW010000153.1 GCA_902788645.1 uncultured Lachnospiraceae bacterium | reverse complement strand
GCTTTCAGATAACACTGAACTTTCAGACGAAAAAATCAATGAATTGGCGAATGCATTTATGGATGCACTTCCTACTATGATGAAAATACGACTGCAGGCGGCATAAAGGCTGAACATTGACAACTGAATAACTGCCAGATATTGAATTTTCAAGGTGCATAGCTAAAATTTATGTGCGAAGTTTGAGTTATTAAATATATAATATCAAAATACATTTCAGAAAAGAACAAGGAGAGACCATATGAGAAAGACGATCACCGCATATCTGACAGGATTATTACTTATGATCCTTTGCTGCTGTTCTGTGGTATCGGCGGCATCTGTGCCGAGAGAAACCACAAAGGATTATAAAGTGGCATTTTATGCCTTTGACTGTTACCATATGCAGGATGAAAATGGCAGAAGGTACGGATATGGATATGACATGATGCAGCAGTTGTCTAATTTTCTACCGTGTACTTTTTCTTATGTGGGGTATGAGAAAAGTGCTGCGGAGTGTGAGGAAAAGCTGCGAGGAAGCCGGAATGAACGGATATATTTCAAAGCCGGTGAATATGCAGGATATTGAAAATACATTGAATGAAAACCTAGCAATAGAATAGAGGGGATAAGTATGTCAAACGAATGTGATACCTGTGCAAATTACAGTTATGATGAGGAATATGAAGAGTATTTCTGTGATGTCAATATGGATGAGGATGATATGGTGCGGTTTATGACAGATCATCGGAACAGCTGTCCATATTACCGCAATGGAGATGAGTATCAGGTGGTTCGTCATCAGATGTAAGATTTCGGTGCTGAATAAAGGTCGGGATCAATATATATGGGATGGACAGACAGGGGATATAAGAGACGATCGGGAGAATAAAACATATGACGGAACTGGAGAAATATTATAATAAATTTAATGAGGATAAAAGGCTTACCAGACGCCACGGCAGGGTGGAGTATATTACTTCCATGAAGTATATTCATCAGTGCATTGATGAGATTATACGGAACAGACAAAATGACGGGGACAGAGCCGGGGTGGCGGATCATTCCGAAATTCGTATTCTGGATATCGGTGCAGGCACCGGCAGATACAGTGTTGCGCTGGCGGAGGAAGGGTACGATGTCACGGCAGTGGAACTGGTCAGATATAATCTGGGCATTTTGAAATCGAAGGGAAGCAGCGTAAAGGCATATCAGGGAAATGCATTAAAACTGTCCCGTTTTGCGGACAGTTCTTTTGATGTTACTTTGTTGTTTGGACCGATGTATCATCTATATACGTTTGAGGACAAGCTCAAGGCATTGCAGGAGGCAAAGCGTGTGACCAGACCGGGAGGCAGGATCCTGGTGGCATATTGTATGAATGAATACGGTGTGCTTCTGTACGGTTTTCGGGACGGCAATGTAAAGCAGTGTCTGGAGGATGGCAGATTATCTGAGGATTTTCAGTGTACTCCACAGGATGGAGATCTGTACGATTATATGCGCATTGAGGATATTGATGCATTGAATACGGCAGCAGACCTGAAACGGATCAAAATTATTTCTCCGGATGGTCCGGCCAATTATATGCGGCCGGTATTAAATGCTATGGATGAAGAGACATTTCAGCTTTTTATAAAGTACCATTTATCGGTCTGCGAAAGGCAGGATCTGATCGGAGCAGGAGCGCATACGCTGGATATATTGGAAAGATAAATTGATCAGGGAGGAGAAGAAGTGGAAGATATTATATTTTTGATCAGGGGAAACAGGAACGGGGAACCCTTTGCGGCAGAAATGTATCAGGGAGGAGAGCAGCCTTATTTTACCCTGCGCTGGCAGGAGGATGAGGGGGAGCTTCACATCCGGATCATTCCAAAGGATTTTGATGAATTTGGCAATCCAGTGGGAGAGCTTACACTGGAGTCAGTCAGTATGACATTTCCGTGGTCCTGCCGTGGAGGCAGAGATCCGGAGCAGATATTTATGAATGGATATCAGTCATGGACGGATTCCCATGAGCATACTCTCCTCGAAAAAGAGCCGGCCATATCTCCGCTGGCTTCCGGTATGGTGGAAAAGTATTATCTGGACCGCTACGGAGATGTGAATTTTACCATGAAGCCGAAGGGAGCAGGACAGTTTCACGGATTTACCTATTGTTATTTCCGGG
>CADAKW010000152.1 GCA_902788645.1 uncultured Lachnospiraceae bacterium | reverse complement strand
CTTTTCCTCATTCTTCTGCTGTTCGGCTTTCCGGATCTTCTCATAATCCAAAGACAGATCCGCCTCCATCTGCAGCATTGTGAGGATAACATCCTCCAGATCTTCATCCCTGACCGATGACACACAATCTGCATATTCCGGCATCTTATTTGAAAAAAATCTCTGCCGGCACCGGTACTTTGGTTTCCCATTGTATAAATGGCTCATGACATGCCCACAGTTTCCACATATCACTTTCCCGGACAATATGTGGCGTTCATGCACCCTTTTCTGTCCCCACGAACCTCTGCCGGATCTGGCATTCTGTTCTATTCTCTTACCTGCCATTTCAAAGTCCTCTCTGCTGATGATTGCCGGGTGTGCATTCTCCACAATCTGTATCGCCTCTTTTGGGGCTTTCTTAGACCGACCGGCAACTACTTCATTTTTATATTTTCCATAGACCAAATCCCCCACATACATCCGGTTATGTAAAATACTGCTCACAGCGGAAGTATCCCAGAGCGGCTTATCATTTACCTGCCGGATTGCAAAATTGATTCCCTGCTCCCTTGCATAATCTGACCTTGCCGGAATACCGTCTTCATTCAGATCCTTTGCTATCTGGAACATACTCACGCCATCCAGATACTCCCTAAAAATCCTCCGCACGATCTCCGCTGCCTCCCCGTCTATCTCCAGCTTATTCTTATCCTCTTTGCTCTTTTTATATCCGTATGGAGCATAACAGGCAATGAACTTTCCTTTTGCTTTCCTTGCTTTCAGAGAACTTCGTATCTTTTCCGATAGATCCTCGCTGTAAAAATCGTAAAGCAGTTCCTTAAATGCCACATCTATCTCACCGATACCGCCCACATAATCATTGCTGTCATAGTGGTCATTTATGGCAATGAACCTCACACCCATAAATGGAAAAATCTGTTCAAGGTACTTGCCCGACACCAGATAATCCCTACTAAATCTACTTATGTCTTTGACAATAATCGTAGTGATTTCCCTCTTTTTAACGCCTTCAAGCATTTCCTGCAGCCCAGGACGGTTGACCACCTTTCCGCTGATCCCATCATCCACGAACTCCACCACTTGCTTGTTTATCAAGTCTTTCTGTCCTCTGATATACCGTTTTAACATTGCCCTCTGGTTCGTGATACTGTTGCTTTCATCCTGTATCCTGTCATCTTCTTTGGATAATCTCATATAAAGTGCTATTTTATCCATCTCCATCACTCCAATCTCTGTTATCATTCTCAATATCTACTGCTCGTCTGAAAAATTCGCATTCAGCCAATCTTCCAAAAACAATCTGTAATAGCCTAACTTTCCGGCTTGTCCTCTTTATCCGCACTACTCTGAAAAGCACCGTCAAAGGTATAAGTGATCTCCATATTCTTGTCGGGGTACACATCGATCCTTTTCACAAGTGCCGTAATAATATCCCTGTCAATCTCCGACTCGTCCATTTCTTTCAATCTCAAGAGCGACCGCAGCCATCTCTGCTTTTCCTTGAACAGCTTTTCCCTTGCGTCCATCTTCTCCTGCACAGTATCAATCTGCACTTTCAACTTTGCGATCTTATCTGCTAAGAGTTTCTGCTTTCCAAGAAGTTCCTCCCTGCTGATAGTTCCGGTCACATACTGCTCATAATACCGGCTGCCCTCATACTCCTGTATCGTGATTTTCTTCTCAATGTCAGCAATCTTCTTTACGGAATCTTCCTGCGACTTGTAGAACAGTTTCTTTGTTTCCCTCAAAAGCCGTTTCCCATCCGGTATGGAAATAAGCACTTCTTCTGCCAGACAATGATACAGGATTTCATCCATCTTCTTTTCGCTGATACCTACATAACAGCCTTTTCGTCCGGGTATGCCATATTGTGTAGGGCAGTTGAAAAAATACTGTCTGTAAAGTCTGCCAGCTTTTTCAAAAAGTTTGCTGCATTGCTGTAGCCGCTTTCCGCAGACACCACAGTATAAAATATCCCTGTACTTATAATCCTTGACCGGCACATCCTTTCCACGCTCCGAAGAAAACGGACTCTCTGATACTTTCTTCTCCATCTTTGCCCTAATCCGTTCAAACAGCTCCTTGCTGATGATCGGCTCATGTGCGTTTTCTTCAATGATCCATTCCTCTTTATCCGTGAAATGCTGTTTTTCATTATCACAGAGCCTTTTTCTCCGCTTTCCCTGCACCAGATTCGCTTTCCCTGCACCAGATTCCCAATGTACGCCTGGTTTTTAAGGATATTTGAGATAGAACCGATATGCCAGTTCTTCCGTTCCTCTCCCTCTGCCACAAGCAGATGTCCGGTCTTTAGGTACTGTCCGGGGATGGCATAGCCCTCTTTTCCCAGAGTGTCAGCAATCTTTCTCAGGCTCATGCCCCCGTCTGCCATCGCAAATATCTTCCGCACGACCTCCGCTGCACATTCATCCACCACATAATGCCTTAACGGATCATCTTCATCCACTTTGTATCCATAAGGGGCATTACTTCCGGTAAATTTCCCCCGCTCCATTTCATTCTTTCTCAGCGTGACGATCCTCTTTGAAACATCCCTTGCATACATATCATTGACGAGATTTTTAAGGGCGATTTCCAAAGCCTTGTTCTCGTTCATCGTATCGTCCGTGTCAAAATGGTCATTGATAGATATAAGCCTCACACCAAGAAACGGGAAGATGCTCTCAATATAGTTCCCGGTTTCCAGATAATCCCTGCCGAGCCTGCTCAGATCCTTTATCAGTATCAGATTGATCCTGCCATCTCTCACATCTTCCATCATCCTCTGGAACTCCGGCCTGTCAAAATTCGTGCCGGAATAACCCTTGTCCACATACTCCTGACAGATTCCGAACTCCGGGTGCTGTCCGGCATAATCACGCATAATCTGTAACTGGCTCTCGATCGAGCCATCCGCCTTGTCACTTCCGTTCATATCTACAGAAAACCT
>CADAKW010000151.1 GCA_902788645.1 uncultured Lachnospiraceae bacterium | reverse complement strand
ATTTCTCTACATAAATTTTGTGATCTGCGCCTATGTTGCTGAGCCTTTATCTTACTGGTCAATCCGGAAATGCATCGGAATCCCGTTCTTGTACTTGAGCACCGGCTCTCCCTTGATCAGCGGCAGAAAGTAATTCAACGCATCTACCGTGACATTATTGCCCTCCGGAGAGATCCATTCCACCGGAAATTTCTTCTCCTTATTTGCTACATCCTGAACAGGACATGGAATGATCTCTATCCGATACGGATTATTGCTGATCCGTTTAAACGCTGCCATAATACCACTCTGATGATACCCAATGCCAAATTCTGCGGCGGCTCCTCCAATACGCTCCGACTCCTCCAGATCTGTCAAAGAAGCGGCATGACTGCTACAACGCTGCATCACATTTAACTCAATGGAACGCACCTTACACTGAAAATGCTTTGCCGTGTACTCCTCCAGCTTCTTTCCGATGCCGGCATTTTGTGTATGGCCAAAGGCATCCTTCGCCTGTTCCTCTGACCCTCCATCCGGGAACGTCACGCCCTCTGAAACAGCGATGATAACTGCCTTATATCTGGTCATTGCATTTTTGACATCCTGGATATACTGCTCTAAAGTAAATGGACTCTCCGGCAGATAGATCAGGTGTGGCGCCGGCTCTCCGTTTGCCCGAAGAACACAAGAGGAAGCGGCAAGCCATCCTGCATCCCTTCCCATGATCTCTACAATAGTGACGGATGGAATCGAGTAAACCCGTGAATCCCTGATAATCTCCTGTAAAGAAATCGCCACATACTTTGCTGCAGAGCCAAAACCGGGCGTATGATCTGTCTCCATCAGATCGTTGTCAATAGTCTTTGGAACTCCTACAACACAGATATCAATCTGCTCCCGCTTAAGATATGCATCCAGTTTCATCACGGTATCCATGGAATCATTGCCACCAATATAGAAAAACACCTTGACGTGATGCTTCTGCAGATTCTCAACAATCGTTTTATACTGTAAATCATCCTCCTCCAGAGACGGAAGCTTGTACCGGCATGAGCCAAGAATCGTGGATGGAGTCTTCATCAGAAGATCCTTGTCCTCCTCATTCATAATAATATGCCGTAGATTGATCAAATGATCATTTATGATCCCCTCGATACCATTGAGTGCACCATAAATCTCATCTACCTCCTCTGTCTTCTCTGCCCTTGCAAATACCCCCGCTAATGTGGCATTGATCGCCGCTGTCGGTCCTCCGGATTGTGCGATTGCAATATTAAACATGATCGAATCTCCCTTCGTTTATTTTCTCTCAGCAAAATATTCTGTGATACTGCAGATATTTTCCCCTCTATATCAGCTTCTCTGTCCATTCTGCTTCCTTAAATCCCACAAGTACTGTATCATCCTTCACTATCATGGGACGCTTTACAAGCATGCCATTTTCTGACAGAAGCTGAAGCTGCTCCTCCTCACTCATCACAGCCAGCCTGTCCTTGAGCTGCAGTTCTCTGTAAACTGATCCACTGGTATTAAAAAATCTTTTCAGAGGAAGTCCGCTTGTCTCATGCCACTTTTTCAATTCATCATAGGAGGGATTCTCCTCTGCTATATGGCGTTCTGTATACTTTATATTATGCTCGTCAAGCCACTTTTTAGCCTTCTGACATGTTGAACATTTCGGGTAACAAATAAACAGCATATTACCTGTCCTCTCTTTCTGCGAGCAGCGCCTCGTATTTTAACTGATAACCGATCAGTCTCGGAATATACTCCGGTGGAGTACGTCTGGCTGCCTCCCAGTCCTCCAGTGTACGCACAGGAATACCGGTATGCTCAGAAAACTTTCTCCGCGACATCCCGGTTCCTTCTCTCAACTCTCTGATCACTTTCGCTGTGTCCATAACTATCCTCCTCGCACTGCGTTTTCTTTATTGTAACACAATGAGAATGGTTATGCAATGCGTGAAAATGAAATAATAAAATTACCTAAAAAATGCTAATAGATCACATAACGGATATTTAATAAATTTTCTTTCGTCAACCATTCCGTTATTTTGGTTGACAATTTTCTTTTTTCTGTGTTACAGTAAAAAGCGTGCAAATTATTATGTTTTTATGCGAATGGAGGATACTTATGAACACAACATATGATAAAGAGGCAGACCCTGTTCTTTCCAGAGAGGATGCCATTGCAATTTTAAACACACCGGATGACCAACTTCAGGAATTGATCGACCGTGCTTCTGCTTTACGATACAAATACAAGGGAAACCGCGTCAGCATTCACATCCTGACCAATGCACGAAGCGGAAACTGT
>CADAKW010000150.1 GCA_902788645.1 uncultured Lachnospiraceae bacterium | reverse complement strand
ATTTGATACGATCTTCCCATTTAACCGTTCCTAAAACCATAAAACAACTATCAAAGAAAAGAGGTATTATATATGAGTAAAAAAACAGTAGACGATTGTATTTTCTGTAAGATCAACAAGGGAGAGATCCCTTCCACCACGATCTATGAGGATGATGATTTTAAGGTAATGCTTGATATCAATCCTGCTTCCAAGGGGCACGCTGTGATCCTTCCGAAAAACCACGCTGCAAATCTTTTTGAGCTGGAGGATGAGGATGCAGAGAAGCTTTTCAAGGTTGCCCGTAAATGTGCCAAAGCGATGATGGAGGTTCTCCACTGTGACGGTATCAATGTCCTTCAGAATAACGGCGAAGCAGCCGGTCAGACAGTCTTTCATCTCCATGTTCATCTGATCCCACGTTACAAGGGCGACACAGTAAATATCTCCTGGAAGCCCGGTACCCCGGAGGAAAATGCAGCAGCGCTTGCAGCTCAGATCAAAGCAGCCGTCAAATAAAATTAAACACAAAACAATCTGGTATTATTGATTTTTCAGGATATTTTACCAAAGATAAGCCCCTTGATTGACAGATGTCCAATATTTGGTACACTTGTCAGCCAGGGGGCTTATCCTGTTTTTCGTACAGATATTAACGGTTATAAATCCGGCACAGTTTTTTCAGATAACGGCAATGTTCCTTCGTAAATGCTCCCGGAAGCATACGCCAGCGCCAGTTTGTTCCCACCGTAGACGGCAGATTCATCCGGGCATGATTATCCAGTCCGAGAATATCCTGCATCTGAAAAATTGCTGTGTTGGCAATACTTGCATAGCCCAGACGGATCATCTCCTTCGGAATCTGTTTCTTTTTCTTAATCTGCAGATAATCCATGACATATTTCAGCTCTTTTTTCTTTTTGGCACCATAAAATCCCATAATCGTCTCATTGTCATGGGTTCCGCCATATACAAGACAATTTGGATCTTTATAATTATGTGGCAGATACTCATTATCCGCCGCCCCATCAAATGCAAACTCCAGAATCTTCATGCCCGGCCAGCCGGTCTTTTGTATCAGTTTCCGGACATTTGGTCCAACCACACCCAGATCCTCGGCAATAATATCCGTTCCCTTTGTTGCCTCTTTGATCACATCCGTCAGCTTTTTGCCCGGACCCTTTCTCCATTTGCCATCCACTGCTGTCGGACAGGATGCCGGAATGGACCAGAAATTTACGATGCCGATAAAATGGTCAATACGGATCACATCATACAGCTTTGCATTTGCTTCCATCCGCTTATACCACCATCGAAAATGGTCCTGTTCCATTGCTTTCCAATCATAGAGGGGATTACCCCAGCGCTGTCCGTCTGCCGAAAAGCAGTCCGGCGGTACCCCCGCAATATTGATGGGCTTCTTTCTCTCATCCAGTTCAAAAAGATCGGAATGTGCCCATACATCTGCACTGTCCATAGAAACGTACAGAGGAATATCTCCGATCAGACGGATCTTTTTCTTGTGAGCATATTTTTTGAGACGGTTCCACTGCTGGTAAAACTTATACTGGCAAAACTCCCAAAAAGCAATTTCATCTGCCAGCTTTTTCTGCCATTTTTTCACCGCATCTCTCTGGCGGAAACGAATATCCTCCTCCCAAAGCTGCCATTCCTTATTGTCATTTTCAAACTTCAATGCCATATACAAACAATAATCTGCCAGCCAGTATGTATTTTGACGACAAAAGGTACGATAAGAAGACTCTTCCTTATGTTTGCTTCGTTTATATGCTTTTTTCAGTACCTTGAAGCGATTTTGAAAGAGAATAGCATAGTCAATGTCCTCCGGATCCTCTCCCCATGCCTCACATTCTACCTCCTGACTCGTCAGAAGTCCCTCCCGGATCAGGGTATCCAGATCAATAAAATACGGATTTCCCGCAAAGGCAGAAAAGGACTGATAAGGACTGTCTCCAAAGCTGGTAGGTCCCGCCGGAAGCACCTGCCAGTACTTCTGTCCTGCTTTTACCAGTCTATCCACAAAATGGTACGCTTCTTCGCCCAATGTACCAATACCATAAGGAGAAGGCAAACTGCTGATGGGCAGCAAAACGCCGGCTCCTCTGTCATCTAAAAAATTTTTCTTTTCCATTTTATTCCTTTCTACTGATCTCTTTCAAAACCGCAATAATATACAGCCAGATTTTTAAACCTGATATCCTCTTCCGATATTTCCGGGATCAATCGCCACTTCATTGAGACTGCCCTTTCCATAGGTCAGCCCGGCATATACCTGCTGACTGTTTTCCATAACCGGTCCCGAG
>CADAKW010000149.1 GCA_902788645.1 uncultured Lachnospiraceae bacterium | reverse complement strand
GGATAATCCTGCCCCTTGTAACGATACAGATATTTCCACACCGGCAGCAATCCATAATTCTGCTCTTCGCGCAGCACACCGGCTGCGTTGCGGATCTCTTTGATGCTGCCGTACCCGGTGAGCTGCTGCTGCATCAGCTCCTTTGTATCGTCACCCATCTTGGTACGCGCCCTTTTTTCCAGATCTGCCGCCGGCATATTATAGCGCTCTGCCACAAATCCGGACAGATATTTCGGGTCAAAATCCGCCAGCTGCTTATAATCATATGGTTCCATCAGATCCATCACCGCATCCGGCATGGGAATGGACGCGTCCACCGGAATATCTCTGAAATGAATATCCAGATTTCTGCGCACATCGTAATAAGATGTTTCTGTATATTCCGTATTGCCGCTGGTCCACGACCGCACCTTTCTGCCCTCTCCCTGATAATCCGCATTGACATCATAGTCAAAAAACCAGAAGGGCACATAATTCCCCTCCATGGTCTCCAAACGCACCTCCGACAGAAAATCCGTAGGCGCAAACACCTTCTTCTTAAACTTCTCGCGCATGCTCTGCTTGACAGTCTCCTTCCCCAGCTGGAAAGGGATGATCTGCTTCGGCAGGAATTCTCCCTCTACGCGCTCATCCAATACAATATAGTTATCACAGTATGGGCACCTGGTCGCCGCCGTATACTCCTGCACCGGGATCACACCGTTGCAGTCAGGGCATACTGTCAGTTGTCCCCATTTTACATATTTGATCTCCTGACTGTCCTCACTGTCACAATAAGGACAAAACATCTTTTTCTTTTCCGGACTATAAACCACATTTCCGCCACAGTTTACACATTTAAAGATCATGTCGCATCCTCTTAGTTTGTTTTTGTTTACTCGCCATACCGCAACAACAGCCGGAGAAGGGAGTGCCTCCTCCGGCTATCATTATGAAGTTTCCTGTCATACTCTGCTATATATATTCATCCAAAGTCCTGAATATATCCTGTCTGATACTTACTGCATATCAATCACAATATGTCTGGGCTGACCGGTGATCATGATCGGGGTCAGTTCTGCCTGGATCAGAGGCTTGATATAATTCACCATTTCTTTGGAAACAAAAGTTCCATCCTCGGTGATCCACTCCAAAGGTACCTTCTTCTCCACATTTGCGATCTTATGTACATCATACAGACCTGTAGTGCAGATATAAGGATCACTGGACTCTCTCTTCAAGGTTACCATCATGCCGGTTTCGCCGTCAAACGCAGCCTTCACAGCGGAACCGCCTACCTGATAAGCCTCCGTGATATCCACTCTGGAGGTCAGATGTCCTGCACAGCGCTGCATGGTAGAAAGCTCAATTGCTCTGGATTTACATCCGAACTTCTCACTTACCAGATCTGCCAGATACTTGGCGGTACCGGACAACTGCTTGTGACCGAATGCATCCACATACTCATTGTGAGCGCCATGCTCGAATACATACTTGCCATCAGCTGTCTTGATACCCTCGGAAACAGCCATCACGATAGCTGACTTGGTCTCTAACAGCTTGCCGACTTTATCCACGAATTTATCAATGTCAAACGCTACCTCAGGCAGATAAATACCGTCTACGCCCTCACAATCCTCGCAGGTAGCCAACGCAGCAGCACCGGTCAACCAGCCGGCATTACGTCCCATGATCTCAATAATGGTTACATTCTTGATATCGTATACCAGACCGTCACGAATGATCTCCTTGGTCACGGAAGCAATATATTTTGCCGCACTGCCGTAACCGGGTGTATGATCTGTTACCTCCAGATCGTTGTCAATGGTCTTGGGCACTCCGATGAAGCGGATCGGGCTGTCAATATCAGCCGCATAATCAGACAGCTTCTTGATCGTATCCATGGAATCATTACCACCGATATAGAAGAATGCTGAAATCTCATATTTCTTGAGGATCTCAAAAATTTTCTCGTACATTGCCTTGTCTGCTTCCACCTCAGGAAGCTTGAAACGGCAGGAACCTAAGAATGCAGAAGGAGTTCTCTTCAACAGCTCCAAATCCAGATCAGACTTGATCTTTGTATCCAGATCCACAATATTCTCGTCCAGAAAACCATGGATACCATGGCGCATACCGTAAACCTTGTTTGCCCCCAAATCCTTTGCCGTCTTGTACACACCTGCCAAAGACGAATTGATCACGGCGGTAGGTCCGCCGGACTGTCCCACAATCACATTCCCTAACATAAATACCCTCCTTCTCTTATTCCCATGGGGTCATCCCACGAATTTATATTCCCATATACAGTATTCTACCATAAAAAGTGAAGACATACAAGAATGACTTGTCTGACTTCTTCCAAATCA
>CADAKW010000148.1 GCA_902788645.1 uncultured Lachnospiraceae bacterium | reverse complement strand
AAAGCGCCTCGTAAGATGATCGAGCAGATGTATGGCAAGACTGTTTTTTATGAGGATGCAGCGAATGATCTGATCCCTCAGGCATACGAAGAGGCTTATGACGAGAGTGGTGAGGACATCGTTTCTTCTCCCAAGATTGTGGTTACACAGCTTGAGGCCGGAAAGCCTTTCATTTTTACAGCAGATGTAGCATTGAAGCCGGAGGTTAAACTCGGTAAATATAAAGGAGTAAAGGTTGATGCAGCTGATCTTACTGTGACAGATGAGGAAGTAGACGCAGAGATCAAGAGAGAGCAGGATTCCAACGCACGTATCATCAACGTTGATGACAGAGCAGTTAAAGACGGTGATATGACCGTTTTGGATTTTGAAGGATTTGTAGACGGTGTGGCTTTTGAAGGCGGCAAGGGCGAGAATCATTCCCTTACCATCGGTTCCGGACAGTTTATTCCCGGATTTGAAGAGGGTCTGATCGGTGCTGAGCTGAATAAGGAAGTGGACGTCAATGTGACATTCCCTGAGGATTATCAGGCAAAAGAGCTTGCCGGTAAGGCTGCTGTATTTAAGTGTACCGTTAAGGAGATCAAGGAAAAGCAGCTTCCTGATCTGGATGATGAGTTTGCCAGCGAGGTGTCTGAGTTCGATACCATGGCTGAGTATAAGGAAGATGTAAAGAAGAAGCTTGGCGAGAGAAAGGCTGAGGCAGCGAAGGAAGCAAAAGAATCTGCTGTGATCGAGACGATCATTGCAGAGGCTGAGATGGAGATTCCCGACGCTATGGTAGAAACCCAGCAGAGACAGATGGTGGATGAGTTCGCACAGAGAATTCAGGCACAGGGTATGTCCATGGAGCAGTATATGCAGTTTACCGGCGTGACCATGGCTGCTATGATGGAGCAGGTAAAGACCCAGGCTATGCAGCGGATCGAGTCCCGTCTGGTGCTGGAGGCAGTTGCCAAGGCGGAGAAATTTGAAGTATCCGATGAAGAGTTCGAGGATGAGATCAAAGTGATGGGTGAGGCTTATCAGCTCGAGCCGGAAAAGGTAAAGGAGCTGCTTGGCGAGAGCGGTGCAAAGCAGGTAAAAGAGGATCTCTGCATTAAGAAAGCAGTTGAGTTCGTAGTGGAGAACGCTAAGGAGAGCAAGCCGACCAAGTCCAGAGCAAAGAAAGCCGACAAGGATGCGGATAAGGACGAGAAGGCTGAGAAGGCAGAAAAAGCTGAGAAGCCCAAGAGAACCAAGAAGGCTGAAAAAGCAGAGAAAGACGAGTCTGCAGAGGAATAAGGTGTTTGGGGATCAAACCTGAATGATGCAAGATAACAATAGTTGTACTCATTTTTTGGGTACAACTATTGTATATTTTATGAAAGCTTAAGCTCTTAACTTTTTATTAAATTCCCATCACATCCATTGAAATATTCGAAAATTTGTATACAATGGGATAAGATGGTAAAAATTGTAAAATGGATTGAAAACAGGAGGGAAACAAATGGCTTTAATACCTTACGTCATTGAGCAGACCAGCAAGGGTGAGCGTTCATATGATATTTATTCCAGACTTCTGAAAGACAGGATCATTATCTTAGGGGAAGAAGTCAACGAGACAACAGCCGGTATTATTGTGGCAGAGCTTCTTTTTCTGGAGGCGGAAGATCCGGAGAAAGATATTCATTTGTACATTAACAGCCCGGGAGGCAGTGTGACTGCCGGTATGGCGATTTATGATACCATGCAGTACATCAAGTGCGATGTTTCCACGGTATGTATCGGTATGGCAGCGAGCATGGGAGCATTCCTTTTGGCAGGCGGCGCAAAGGGCAAGCGTTATGCACTTCCGAATGCAGAGATCATGATCCATCAGCCGCTTGGCGGAACACAGGGGCAGGCGACGGAGATTGAGATCGCAGCGAAGCATATCCTGCGCACTAAGGAAAAGTTAAATCGTATTTTGTCGGAGAATACCGGCAGGGATTATGAGCAGATCTGTGCGGATACGGAGCGTGATAACTGGAAAACTGCTGAGGAAGCAAGGGAATATGGTCTGGTTGATAAGGTGATCACATTCCATGCGGCTCAGGAAGAGAAATAAAATAACTGCGGACAGGAGTAAACAATGGCAGGAAAAAATATTGACAACAGCATCAGATGTTCCTTTTGTAATAAGGCGCAAGGGCAGGTGCGTAAGCTGATCGCGGGTCCCGCTGGGGTATACATCTGTGATGAGTGCATTGATATCTGTGCAGATATTCTCGAGGAAGAGCTTGAGGATGAGGAAGATGATGAGGCTCTGCACACTGAGATCAATGTGCTGAAGCCGAAGGAGATCAAGAGTTTTCTGGATGAGTATGTGATCGGACAGGAGGCGGCAAAACGTGCGCTTTCCGTGGCGGTTTACAATCATTATAAACG
>CADAKW010000147.1 GCA_902788645.1 uncultured Lachnospiraceae bacterium | reverse complement strand
AAATTCTTCTGTATTTTATATGCCGGTACAGCGTGTATGCCGTCCAAATCATGAGTTCCGTGGATTTCAGGGACAGATCGAAAGCGGTAAGATCAAGGTGGGAGAGACCATCACCACACTGCCGAGTGACGAGAAGGCAACCATTAAGTCAATTCTGAACGGAGATACCGAGGTGCAGGAGGCAGAGGCGGGACAGGCGGTAACGATCCAGCTTGACCGTGAGGTGGATGTAAGCCGTGGCTGCGTGCTTACCAATGACGAGGATCTGCCATATACCAAAAATGTTACAACAACACTTCTCTGGATGGATGACGAGCCGTTATCTCTGGGCAAGGAGTATCTTGTTAAGCTTGGAACCAAAAAGATTCCGGGTATCTTAAAGAGTATTGAGTATAAGATCGATGTCAACAGCGGTGAGCATATTCCGGCAGATCATGTAGAGAAAAATGAGATTGCCGTATGCCATCTGGAATTTTCCGAGAAGCTGGTCGTTGATAAGTTTAAGACCAACAAGACACTGGGTGAGCTGATCCTGATCGACCGTATCAGCCACGCAACTTCAGCATGTGGTGTGGTAGAGGATGTTTCCGAGGACGGTGAGGTTCCTTACTTCCAGAAGGATGACATTAAGACAGGCGGTTATATCTTCGAGGAGTTCTACTTCAACCTGGAAAACGCATTCCTGTCCAAGGTGAATACACAGGATAAGACATACCATGTAGGAGATACCGTACCGATCGAGGGCGACAGCTTCAAGTATCCGGATTACTTTGATATTCTTGCAGCAGACAGCGACGCCGTTATTCTGATCCGTAACCGTGTTATCGAGGATATCATTCCACTGTCCGATTATCAGTACACAGGACTTCCGGTACTGGATGAGAGAGGTTTTGCTCTTCGTATCCGAGTTAAGGCTGATCTGGATAATTATTTATATGAGTACAAGAATCTGGATAAAGAGAACCATTTAGAGTTCTTTAACAAGTGGTCCAAATTTGAGACATACCGTAGAATTATATGCACTGACAATTTCTGGATGATCTAATAATTCTGTCAAGCAAATAAGCAGTGTGCCTGCGGCCCAAAGTTTGCAGGTATCAGGAAAGGTTTAGGTTTTATATGAAGATTTCTACCAGAGGAAGATATGCTTTGATCCTGATGCTGGATCTGGCGAATCATAATCGTGGCGTACCGGTGCCGTTAAAAGAAACCGCAAAACGTCAGCAGATTTCAGAAAAATATCTGGAGCAGATTATTTCCGTGCTCAACAAAGCTGGTTTTGTAAAGAGCGTCCGTGGGCCTCAGGGTGGTTATCTGCTGAAAAAAACACCGGAGGAATACACTGTGGGAATGATCCTGCGGCAGACGGAGGGGGATTTAATGTCCCTTTCTTCGGACACATCCAACGAAAGAGAAAAGGCTTCCGTGATCAATCGTGTCTGGGACAAAATGGGAAAAGCAGTCAATGATATTGTAGACAATATTACACTGCAGGATCTTTTGGACTGGGAGGAAGAGCAGACGGAGGATGCCGGATTTTATGTAATCTAAATAATAAAAATAATACCGATAATGTTTCTTGGCGATACAGGATAAGGCATTATCGGTATCTTTGATTTTGCCCTTTTTATACAGTAAACTTGTGTCTGCGGTTTTATGATACGCGGGCGGGAAAGGAATGGAAGATTAATATGAAAGATATTATAATTATAGGAAGCGGTCCGGCGGGATTATCTGCCGCAGTTTACGGCAGACGTGCCGGTCTGGATATTCTTGTGATCGAAAAGGAATATTGCGGAACAGGACAGATCGCAGAGAGTGGTCAGGTGGACAATTATCTGGGTATTCCCGGGATTGACGGATATTCTCTGGGAGAAAAATTCCGGGAGCATGCCGAAAATCTCGGGACGATTTTTCTGGAGGAAGAGGTCACGAAGCTGGAACAGTCCCATGGCTATTGGAAGGTGCTTCTGGCTGGAGGGGATGTTTTGGAGACAAAGACCGTGATCTATGCGGCAGGTGCTTCTCATCGTCATTTGAATGTACCGGGAGAGGACAAGCTTTCCGGCAGGGGTGTGTCTTATTGTGCTACCTGTGACGGTGCATTTTTTCAGGGAAAAACCACGGCAGTGATCGGTGGCGGAGATACGGCACTGGATGATGCTCTTTATCTGTCGCAGATCTGCGAGAAGGTGTATCTGATCCACCGCCGTGACGAGTTCCGTGGAAATGCCGGAACCGTGCAGAAAGTAAAGGATGCAGAAAATATTGAGATCCTGACGAACGCCAGAGTGCAGGAGATTCAGGGGGAGAAGCGGGTAGAGGCTGTGGTGCTGGATAATGGTAAGAAACTGGAGGTAGCCGGTGTCTTTGCGGCAGTGGGAATGGAGCCGGTGACCGGATTACTTCGGGGCGTTGC
>CADAKW010000146.1 GCA_902788645.1 uncultured Lachnospiraceae bacterium | reverse complement strand
CATACCGATTAAAAGAATACATGAATCAGGATGACGAGTAAGCAAACCTGTACATTTTTAAATGATCAAAAATGTACATTTTGATGTTGACATTTATACGCAGAGGTGCTTTTGTCTTGGAAGGTTGTGGAGAAACGTATCCGAAAGCTCATTGAAGAAGATAGGTATTTATCTCCGGAAGGAAAAGAAGCCTATGCACAGTACAGAGTGGAGCAGGAGCAGAAGGCTTTGGAGCAGGCACAGGCAAAGATGGAGCATGAAACCAAGGTAGCCTGTAAGAATGCCATTGAAAAGGCAATCGCTGAAAAGTTTGACGGGTATCGTCTGCCAAAGGATACAGCGGAGGGCGTCATTCAGGAATATGGCTCTGAACGGGTAAGCTATGTGCTTGCCAATTCTGTCATGCACAAAAGGCAGGACGGACGGTTTTCTCAGGAGAATAAGGAGTGGGCAAAAGCCATTGAGCCTTATGCCATGGTGAAAAATGAGGATATGGTTGTGGATTCCCACCCTGCTGTATTAAATGGATTTATCAACCAGACAAGACGGTATATCGAGCAGGAGAAAGAGCTTGCAGCACAGGCGGCTGAGAAAATCACGATTGATGGACAGGAGTGCATCAAAGTCGATGAATGGGGGACTGAGGAAGAAACCTATGTGCTTGGAAATTCTGTAACAGATAATCAATTCTTTTATGCAGAGGTAAATGGTGTTGCCTTTGAGTACGATTATCAGCCACAGCGGGGAGAAGTCGAGGAAGATTATCTCAACGAGATGGCGGAAAGGGATATAGACCGTCACGAAACAGAGGTGTTTACACAGATTGAAGGAAGTGAAGATTATCCTGAAGGTGTTGAGGAACCACCATTAACGGCAGAGGATGTGCAAAATCTGGTTCTGATTAACAGGGAGTATTCTGCAGGAACCAGAACCACGGTTTATGATTTTGAGTGCGATATTCGTGGAGAACATGACACATTGCAATATACCTTAGAGCATCACGATGATGGGGAAGGTTTTACCATTCATACGCAGAAGGATGATATTTGGGAACGGATGTCTGAGCCGGAACTTGAGCGTCTTGAGGGTATTATCAGCCGTGAAGCCTTGTATTTTAAATACCATGATAAAATAGCAGGGGCAAAGAGCATAGAGGATATGGAGGAGATTCAGTTCAGTATTATGGAAGATGAGTCTCCTTATTTTTCGGCAGTTTCAGATAGGGTATGGAAAGAATTTAGCCAGAAAGAAAATGAGCTGTCTGGAGAAAATAGGGAAACTTCTGGACAGGATGTCCAAAAGCCGGAGGAAGTGTCAGACACACCATTAGAGCCGGATATCGAAGTACCCGTGAAGCAGGCAGAACCGCAGATTGATAAGACCGGAGCTGTCAATTTCCGTATCACGGATGATGCTTTAGGAATTGGTACGGCAAAGGAAAAATTCCGCAGAAATGTGGAAGCCATACGCACACTGGAGAAAATAGAGAGCGAGAACCGTATCGCAACACCGGAGGAACAGGAGATTTTATCTCAGTATGTTGGCTGGGGTGGGCTTGCAGATGCCTTTGATGAAAGCAAGAGTGCCTGGGTAAATGAATATCAGGAATTAAAGGGACTGTTATCGGAACAGGAGTATGCTTCAGCAAGAGAGAGTACCTTAAATGCCCATTATACAAGTCCTGCCATAATCCGCAGTATCTATGATGCCTTGGACAAAATGGGATTTGAAAAAGGAAATGTGCTGGAGCCGGCAATGGGTATCGGAAACTTCTTCGGTATGCTGCCGGAGAAGATGCAGGAGAGCAGACTTTACGGCGTGGAGCTTGACGGTATCACGGGAAGGATTGCAAAGCAGTTATATCCGAATGCTGACATTAAGATTACAGGATTTGAAAAGGCAGATTATCCGAACGATTTCTTTGATGTGGCAATCGGAAATGTGCCATTCGGACAGTACAAGGTGGCAGACAAGCAGTATGACAAACAGAATTTTTTAATCCATGACTATTTCTTTGCGAAGACCTTGGATAAGGTTCGTCCCGGCGGTGTGGTTGTCTTTGTTACCAGCAAGGGAACAATGGATAAGAAAAATCCGGAGGTCAGAAAATACCTTGCCCAGCGAGCAGAGCTTCTGGGTGCAGTCAGACTGCCCAACACAGCATTTAAGGAGAATGCCGGAACAGAGGTCACTTCTGATATCCTATTCTTAAAGAAGCGTGACCGTGTGATGGATTTGGAGCCGGACTGGGTGCATCTGTCAGAGGATGAGAACGGCATTGCCATGAACAGCTATTTTGCCGAACACCCGGAGATGATCGTGGGAAAAATGGAAATGGTCAGCGGACCGTATGGCATGGAAAGTACCTGTATGTCCGATACCACAAGACCATTTGCACAGCAGCTACAGGAAGCAGTCAGCCATATTGATGGAGAGATAGAAGCGGTGGAGCTGGATGAGCTGGCAGATGAGCTTGCGGATGCC
>CADAKW010000145.1 GCA_902788645.1 uncultured Lachnospiraceae bacterium | reverse complement strand
TGAGTATCTTCATGCCATCTTTTTTGAACGTCACAAAAAGATCGTGGCAAGACCAAGCCGGATCAAGGCATGGATCGTGGAAGGACTGTTTGGCGTGACCGCAGTGGCTGTGATCGTTTGCCGTTTTATGGTGTCTGCGGCGCAGTTTCAGGAGATGAGCGACGGCATATGGAGTACGGTGAATATGCTTTTGGCAATCCTTGTGTTTGTTATGTACTGTTCTTCTTCCGGAGAAAAGCTGACACAGGCAATGTTCTTTCACTGTGATGCATCTCTGTTGAAGTATGGATATTACCGGACACCGGAGGCAATCATGTCCAGCTTTCGGATCCGCCTGCGTTATATGATCCGGACAGAGTGTCCGTTTATTGCGGCGTTTTGTGCCGGAGTATTTATTAATTTAATGCTTTTGGGAAGATTTCAGAATATGCTGCAGATCATAGCAATCTTATTTTGTATTGTGATGCTGTCAGTATTTTTCTCGGTATTGTTCCTGTGCATGTATCAGCCGTTTACAGAGGCGGGGAATACCACAAGCGTCGGTTACAAGGCTTGTACCATCGGGATTTATCTTGTGGCATACAGCTGTCTGCAGATTCATACACCGCCGACATATTTTGCGGCGATCGTTCTGGGAGTGACCATTGTGACTCTGGTGGCGGCCCTGCTGCTGGTGTGGAAGCTGGCACCAAAGACATTCCGGTTGAAATAATGAAAATAATGGAAAGGGTATGAGAGAGAAAACGATAACGGGAAAGGGGATTTCAATGCGTGAAAAAAAGACCTATGTATTTAATGTTATATTAATGATCGTGGTTCTGGCTTTTACCTTTTATACACTTCTTCATGGAGAAGATCTCAAGGAGATTTTGTCTGTTTTGAAAAAAGCGGATAAAAGCTGGCTTGTATTTGCCGCTGTGTTTGCTGTGGCATATCTGGTTCTGCAGGCAGTATCTCTGAAGGTGATCGTGCAGTCGGCAGGAACCTCCATGAAGCTCAAGGATGGAGTGAAATATACTTTTATTGGATTTTTGTTTAATGCCATTACACCGTCAGCCAGCGGCGGACAGCCTATGCAGGTATATTATATGCATCAGGACGGCGTGTCCATTGGTGTTTCCTCCGTGGCACTTTTGTTCTGGACGATTATTTATAAGGTGGCATTAATGATCATTGAGGGGATTGTGCTTCTGTTTTTCCGGGGGTTTCTTCACCAGTATCTCGGTCATTATTACTGGCTTTTTGTGGTGGGCATGGCGGTCAATCTGGTGTCCATTATTTTGTACTCCATTGTTGTTTTTTCCAGAAACGGTGTCCGGAATCTGGCACACTTTGGCACCTGGATCTGTCATAAGCTGCGGATCATCCGGAACAAAAAACGGTTTATGGAGCGGCTGGATCACTCTCTGGAATTGTATCAGGAGGGAGCCGTGTATATGAGAACACACTGGGAGGTTTTCTTTGTGGTATTGGGGATTACCGTGCTGCAGAGGCTTAGCTTCTTTGTGGTGACCTGGTTTGTTTGTCTTGCTCTGGGACAGCATGGCGCTTCCCCGTGGGAGGTTGTGATGCTGCAGAGCTTTGTGGCAGTCTGTATTGATATTTTGCCAATGCCCGGTGGTGTTGGTGTCAACGAGGGTTTTTTTGTGACTATGTTCAAGCAGATCATGAACAGGAGCACCGCGGTATCCGCAATGCTGTTAAGCCGCGGCGTGAATTTTTATATCCTGATGATCATTGGAGCGGTTGTGGCGGTATATACCAGTGCCAGAAAGGTTACGGAGTAGTTTAGAAGTATGGTTAGAGGGCTGTCTGCCCGGGAGCAGGGGTAGACGGTTTTAAGAGGATTTACAGGAATTGCTCAGAAGTGAGGATTTTTATGAGTCAGTCATATCAGATAGTTTATGAGGGAGGCAGTGACGAGATCGTAGAAAAAAAGTCACGTTTTATTGCCCATGTATTTCCGGTACATTCCGAGGAGGAGGCTGCCGGTCATATTGAACAGATCCGGAAGCAGTACTGGGATGCCAGACACAACTGTCATGCATTTGTGATCGGACCTAACAATGAGATCAGCCGGTGCAGTGATGACGGAGAACCCTCCGGAACAGCAGGCAGACCAATCCTGGAGGTGCTGCAGGGACAGGGGATTCATGACGCTCTTGTGGTCGTGACAAGATATTTTGGAGGTACCCTTCTGGGAACAGGAGGTCTGGTGCGTGCATATTCCCAGGCTACTCAGGCAGGTCTTGCGGCGAGCCGGATCATGACAAAGCAGCCGGGGAGGAAGATATCCATCGGAACCGATTACAATGGCATCGGAAAACTTCAGTATATTGTCGGAAAACGGCAGATCCCGGTGATGGATACCCGCTATGGTGAGGCGGTGGAGATGGATGTACTGGTGCCGGAGGAAGAAGTGGGAGCCCTGACGAAGGAGATCACCGAAGCAACTGCCGGAAAAGCAGAGATGGACATTTCGGATGAACTGTTTTTTGCGGTCCTTGACGGACAGCCTATGGTCTTTGATGGAGAATAAGAAAGGACAGATCGGATATGGATTTATTTGAATATATGAGGGAGCAGTCCAAGGATGATGATGCGCCCTTAGCTTCCCGGATGCGTCCACGGACTCTGGACGAGGTGGTGGGACAGGAGCATATTGTAGGAAAGAACCGGCTTTTGTACCGTGCGATCCAGGCAGATAAGCTAAGCTCTGTGATCTTTTACGGGCCGCCGGGAACCGGAAAGACAACACTTGCCAAGGTGATCGCCAACACCACCAGTGCTGTGTTTCGTCAGGTGAATGCCACCTCCGCCGGCAAAAAGGATATGGAAGAGGTGGTGCAGGAGGCAAAGAATCAGGCAGGAATGTATGGCAAAAAGACGATCCTGTTTGTAGACGAGATCCATCGTTTTAACAAGGGACAGCAGGATTACCTCCTTCCTTATGTGGAGGACGGCACGGTGATCCTGATCGGAGCAACTACGGAGAATCCGTATTTTGAGGTAAACAGCGCGTTGATCTCACGTTCGGTGATCTTTGAATTAAAGCCCCTT
>CADAKW010000144.1 GCA_902788645.1 uncultured Lachnospiraceae bacterium | reverse complement strand
AGCTGCTCCCCATGTGATGTCATATCCGTCATCGGCCTTCTTGGCTGCCAGCTCCGCTGTCAGAAGATCCTTGGCTCCCTCATAGAGTGAACCTCCGATGCTATAGAGTCTGAGGGAAGCGGTTGTTGTATTACCAACATAGTAATGTTCACTGTCTTCTTCTTTCTGTCCTTCGATCTCGAAGTTATAGTTTCCTGCCTTAGTTACCGGATAGGAGAACGAACCTTTTCCATCCTCGATCGTAATATCTTCGGAATCAATTTCATCCCTATCATTTACAGTAACTGTCACATCAGCGCCATCTACTACATCGAATGTCACATCAATTTTATCTCCATTGCCACCGCGAACGGCCTTTGCACCGGACACAACTTCTGTGACAAGTGCCTTGTCTGTGCGGATCACCTCATAGGTTCCTTCCTGTGCCATGACATGGTAGACAATGTCTGTACCAACATTGGTATTCTTTGCCTCATGCAACCACACTTCTTCTTTGGCAGTCTCATCATAATAACGGACTGTAAAGTCCTGACCGGAACGGGTGAGCGTTACACTGTAGACATGTCCCTGCTCTAATTGACTGTCATTAACTGATGGAATACCGGTTATCGCATCTCCTTTTGCCGCTTCGGCATACCACATATTTCCATCCGAACCACTTGTGATGTACTCATTTCCCGGTTCATCTGTCTCAATTTTATTTGCTTTCTGACCATTGTTGTCAAGCTCAGAGTACATCTCGAATGAAAAGGCACCATAGCCTTCGGATTTCTTTGCAACATATACCGTCACCGTTCCGTCACCACTGAGAGTATAATCCTTTCCTGCCTGCATTCCAGTCCACCACGCTGTACCTGTGAGGGTCTGTACATCTGCTACTAACTTTACAGTCAGCTCATATGGATCTGAAGTAACATCCGCATCCGGATCATTGGATTTGGCAACAACTTTAATTTTGTCACCATCTTTTGCTCCCGCTTTCAGTGTTACCAAACCGCTTTCACTGATCTGTGCAATTTCTTTGGAATCGTCATCTGCAAGCTCCCATGTAACCTCCTTATACGTTGGCTCTTTATCTCCTGCACCAATCACGGTTGCTGAGAGCTGCACACCATCATTTGCATTAATCGTTGTATCTCCATCAATGTCGATTCTTACCGGTTTTACATAATCCGTCTCATTGATTGCTGTCTTTACGGCAATGGTCTTTTCTTGTACGGTACTTCCCGCCTGATTTTTCAAGGTTACTGTTACATTTACCGAATCTTGATCATCTGGTGTTCCACTAAGGTATGCACTTGAAAAAGTAACTTCTGCACTCTTACCATCCTCTGCCGCTTTAACCTCTACCTTCGCATCTGCGGATGCCCAAACGATCGTATATCCTTCTGCCTCTTCCGGGCCGACCACTGCGTACAATGTCTTTGTTCCGGCCGTCGCATCCTTAGTATAGGTAACTGTCTCTGTCTCTGCATTAGTCGTCTTATTTACTGTCAGTGTCACATCCTGATCCGATTCAGTGGCACCTTCTGTCGCTGAAACAACCAACGTCTTTGCCTCGGTCGTTACCTTTACCGTAATCTTTGCCGTTGCCAGAACTTTCGCATCCTCTGTATTATCTGACATATAAGATGCCATGATAACAGCGGTACCTTTCTTGGCCGGATCTGCAAGACTTACTACTCCTGCATCACTGACTGTTGCCACATCTTGCGCAGAGCTTACATATTTGATGACTGCATCTGCATTGGCTTCCCCGGTATATTCGTCTGCCTCAGCATCGTAAGTATAATCGGTCGCAGTCAAAAGCGCCTTGACATCCAAAGTCTTGTCCGCTGCTTCTCCATTTGTAATCAGCGTTGCCTCCTGCTTGGATGCTTCCAGAGTGGAATAACCCTCTGTGCTGCGCACGGTAAATGATTTGATCGTACATGCCGTTGTGTTACCGCTCCATGACAGACGCAGATCGGCAGCCAGTTCATCCGTAAAGGTATAGTTCTGGGTATAGACCTTTCCGCTTGCTCCGGTAATCTTGTATACGACTTTAAAATCATTGGCCGATCTCGATACGCTTGCCTCGATGCTGGCACCCTTGAGGTCTGTTCTCCAATCTGCCCAAGGATCCTCTTTTCCAGTTACAGTTGCATAATCATTGCTTCCGGTAACAGCTGCTCCACTCTTTGTTTTGTTATCACCACCACCAGTGTTGTCTGAGAAGTTATCCAGACGCGGAACCACCAGTTCCTGATACTCTGTCGTCTCACGGTTTGCATCGGTTGTCAGGAATAACATCGGTGTGAACCAGTTCGCTCCCGGAACCACATCATCCAGCTGGACATCGAACACCACATCAAAGTCCCCTGACACCTTGTAGTAGTTACTCCAACCAGTCTTGAAACCGGTTGTCTCCATACGATCGGCCTCTGATGTCGTATCGGTAATGATATCAGCTTCTGCCGTCGTTGTACCTGCCTTGGCGGTCGTCTTGTTGAGAGCCACGGGTGTGGAGAACACCATGGCGGCTGCTTTTTGAAACGTTTCACCATTTCCTTTCCATCCTCCTTGTGTCCGGCTTGGCCGGGTCTTTTCCCGGCCCGGCGGGGCCGGGCCGGCTGCCCGCTGCCCATGTTTGGAAACCGGCACGTTATCCAAACATGGATACAGCAATGGCATATTTTGTTTTATTATACTATTTGCCCCCAAAAAAGTCAAGAGAGGAAGGGAGAAAGAGAGGGAAAAAAAGAAAAAGGAGAGATGCAAAGGTAAGAGAGAGAAGGGAGGGGCGGGAAGCGCCAGTTTTAATTGCCCATAATTAATAAAAATAATAATTGCCTTGTGGAAATGGAGGTTGCTCCGGACAACTTATATCTGCCTTTCATCATTTATAAGGCTTCCCGCTGTTTTTAGGTCACTCAAACTCGGCAAAGCTACCGTATTTCTTAAACTGTTTTGTTTAGGTTTCGATGTCGAATTGCCCATAAATTACTTAAAATGCATATTTTATTTTGGCTTACTGATCTTTTGTTGCCAAATCGTTGCCACTTCATTATAGCGATTGAAGTATCTGTCTGCAACCACTATTTTGAATAAACTGCATCATTTCTAGAAAGAAGGTACATGC
>CADAKW010000143.1 GCA_902788645.1 uncultured Lachnospiraceae bacterium | reverse complement strand
GGATAGATTCCCGTCAGCACCTTGATCAGTGTTGACTTTCCGGCACCATTCTCTCCCATCAGAGCATGAATGTCGCCTTCACATAATTTGAAATCTACATTAGATAATGCCTTTACGCCCGGGAAAGTTTTTGTAATGCCTTTCATTGTCAAAATTGCTTTCTCAGCCATTGATTTCACCTGCTTTCTGCCCAAAAAGGGTACAAAAATAGCGCAATACAGCTTTGTGTTGCTTTCTATATTGCGCTATCCTTGAAACACTTTAGCGTTGCTTTTTATGAGATTATATTATGAAAGATTAGTATGCACGTCCTTTGATCACCTTGTCATTAACAACTGTGACATCATAATCTTTTCCGTCAGTATTTACGCTTTCTACATCTTTTACTGCTGCAAAGATTTCTTCATCTACATACTGCTGTTTATCCGGTGTCTCACCGTTTTCCAGAGCCTTGATGATCTCCTCTACACGAGGACCGTGAAGCGGATTACACTCGGTATCAAGAATGATCTTTCCATCCTTTACATCGGTCAGACCGGTCTTTGTAGAGTCGAAGGACATTACCAGAATATCATCCTTGCCGGTTCCAACGGTCTTACCTGCTGCCGTGATGGCATCAATGGCACCAAATGCCTCATTATCATTCTCGCAATATACAACATCAATGTCATCTTTATGCTTCTTTAACAGAGACTCCATAACCTCCTGGCCTTTTGACTGTGTAAATTCACCGGTCTCCTTTGCCAGCAGATTCCAGTTTTTGTTCTCCTTGCAGGCATCCTCAAGTCCTTTTGTACGTCCGATCTGGGCAGATGCACCGATCGTACCCTGAATATCTACGATATTGATCTCTTCGTCGCCACGTCCTGTCTTGTCTAAGTATGCCTTTAACCACGCTGCTGCTTTCTTACCTTCCAGCTCGAAGTTTGAACCAACCCATGCGGTGTAGAGACTTTCATCGGATACTTTAACCATACGGTCTACGATGATCACCGGAATACCGGCATCCTTTGCTTCCTTAAGTACGGTGTCCCATCCGGTTTCTGTTACCGGAGCAAGTACGATGTAATCAACCTCCTGCTGGATGAAGTTTCGGATTGCTTTGATCTGATTCTCCTGCTTCTGCTGTGCATCATCAAAAATTAATGTGTAACCATTTTTTTCACTGAAGGTTTCTTTCATAGAAGTGGAGTTTGCTGTCCGCCAGTCTGACTCCGCTCCTACCTGTGAAAAGCCTACGGTGATGTTACCGCTCTTTGCATCGCCTCCGGTCTTGGCTGCCTTCTTGGAGCCACATGCTGTCATTGCAAAGACCATACAAGATACTAATAATGCTGAACATATAATTTTTTTAATTCTCATATCGTTTTCCTCCTCTATCTCCAATTTGAGTTTGTATGTCGCTTACAAGTATTATTATAGATTTTTTCCTGTTTTTTACCATAAAGATACTTATGCAAAAAGTTTAATATTTTATCAAATGATTATATCTTGTTTGTTTTTTTATGCGAAAAGTTAAATTTTTTCGGAATATTAACACGAATGACAGTACCCTCCTGATATTTTGAACAAATATCAAGACCATATTCCTCTCCGTAATAAAGCTTCAGACGCCCCTCGACTGCAGACATTCCAAAGCCAACGCTCTGGTTGTTTTTAAGTCCCTCCTGTACCTCACGCAGACGATCCTCTGTCATACCGATCCCATCATCCTTCACCTGAATGACGATATCCCTGCCCGCATCCTCAAAAGTGATCCAGATGCTGCTCTTTCCTCTTTTTTCCTTTACTCCATGATACAGCGCATTTTCCACCAGCGGCTGCAATGTCATCTTTGGCAGACGGATCTCTTCCATGTCCTGCGGCAGCTCGATGGTATAATCAAGAATATCACTGTAGCGGATCTGCTGGATCTCCAGATAGCTTTTCGTATGCAGCACTTCATCATGCAGTGTGATCACGTCCTCCCCCTTGGATAAAACAGTCCGGAAAAAGACGGACAAATGAGTCAGCATCTCGATCGCCTCGTCATGCATATCTGCCTCCACCATCCATACGATCGTATCCAGCGTATTATATAAAAAATGAGGATTTATCTGTGCCTGAAGGAGCTCCAGCTGGATCATATGCTGCTTGCGTTCCTCCTCCTTCACATTTTCCAGAAGAGTCTGGATGCGCCCCGCCATTTTCAAAATGCCGCGGTCCAGTTCCTTTACCTCGATCACATTTGTTTCCACCGGTGTGATGTCAAAATCTCCGTGTCCAACTTTTCGGACATTATCGCTGACACCACCTATGGGATCTGTAATCTCCCCGGCAAGCCGGAAGGATTTTTTTACCACCAATGCAACGATTACAAACACAAATATTCCCAGAATGATCCCCACGGCAAGAATCCGGGCAAACATATCATCTTCTACCTTTTTAAGATATCCCGCCTCATAATAAATATAGTCTCCCATGGCTTTCTGTGTCAGCTCCGTAAGCACATAGACATTATTGGCGAGCTGAGTCTGTCTGGAATCATAGCTGTCCGTTTCCGCAATGGCACGCATTCTCTTTTTCAGATTTTTACAGTCTGCGATCACAAGCTCAATGGCTCTGCGGCTTTCCTTCCGTACTGTCGTTTTTTCCAGTTTTTCTGCCAGCCGGATCGCCCGATTCACATC
>CADAKW010000142.1 GCA_902788645.1 uncultured Lachnospiraceae bacterium | reverse complement strand
AAGGAGATCAATACACAGATCAAAAGTGCCGTCGACAAGATCAACACTTACGCAAAGCAGATCGCATCACTGAATAAGCAGATCAATACTCTGGAAGTAAACGGCGGCACCGCAAATGATCTCCGTGACCAGAGAGCGAAGGCAGTGGATGAGCTTTCGGCACTGGTAGATGTGGAAGTCGTTACAGACTCGCCAAAGGATGGAAACGGTGTGGAGGAGTTTCTGGTATTTATCGGGGATGGTGTTCTGGTGGATACCTATATGACCAACCAGCTGCAGATCGAGACGAGTACCACAAAGGCAAACCAGACTGACAATGAGGGTCTTTACAATATCAAATGGAGCAATGGCCAGGACTTTAATATCCGCAGTGGGATTCTCGGGGGAGAGCTTCAGGCACTGCTGGAACTGCGGGATGGCAATAATGCAGAGAATTTCGCAGCAGCACTGACCGGATATGATGCAGGAGGAAATGGAACCGCAGGAACGATTAAGCTGAAAGCCTCCCAGAGTGATTCCAACTGCAGTGCCAATGCATGGGATCTGTCCAAGTTAAATATTCCGGAGAGCGATGGCAAGCTCCGGATCTATAACTATGAGTTTCAGTATGATTCCTTTGAGGTGTCTGTCTGTGCCGATGGCAGTTATGAATATACCTTTACTTTAAAGGATACCATTAAGGACGGAGAGCAGAAGCATCTGGATGTGGCAATGGCGAAGGGAGAGACAACCTCTACCGTGGGAGACAGCGTAGACTTCCGTGGGATTCCGTATTATATGTCCCAGTTAAATGAGTTTGTCCGCACATTTTCTGCAAACTTCAATCAGGTGCAGAATGGCGGTTATGATCTTTATCAGGAAAAGGGCTGTGATCTGTTTGTGGCTGCACCGTTAGCCAACGGTGGACAGTTTGATATGACGGAGCTTTTGTATAACAAGACGGACGGATGCTATTACCTCAATGGTGTGGCACAAAAGGGACTCGGCGGGGCGGATGTGGTTTATACGTTCACCTCCAAGGCAGAGAAAGGTAAGTCATTATCTTATTATAATATGACAGCATTGAGTGTCCAGGTGTCCGATGAGATATTAAATGATGGAAAGAAGCTGGCATTTTCGACAGAGGCCAATGCCGGTGTGGCATCCCGTGAGAATCTTACGAAGATGTCAGCTCTGCGGGAGGACAACAGCATGTTTAAGCAGGGCATCCCGTCCAACTTCCTTGCAGTTGTGACAGCGACGGTCGGCGTAGACGGAGCCAAGATCGATGACTGTGCTACCAATTCCAAGAATATTCTGGATGCAGTGGAGAACCGCCGGCTTTCCAAATCCGGTGTGGATGAGGATGAAGAAGGAAAGAACATGATCGAATATCAGAATCTGTTGAAATACCAGTATCAGGTGATATCGATCATGAATGAAGTTTTAGATAAACTGATCAACGGCACCGGCGTATAAGACCAGAAAGAGAGTGTGAAATCATGAGAGTAACCAATTCGATGATATCCAATAGTGCACAGTCGCATATTGGCAATGCAAAAAGCAGTCTGCTCAAGTATGAGGAGCAGTTTACATCAGAGAAAAAGATCCAGAGACCTTCTGACGATCCGACCGTAGCAGTACGTGCGCTGAAATACCGCAGTACCGTATCCCAGATCACACAGTACGTGGAAAAGAACGTCAAGGATGCCATGTCATGGATGGACACCACAGAGTCTGCGTTGAAAAATATCAACTCCGTGCTGGTAGACATGAAAGGTTATCTGAACCAGGGAGCCAATGACTATCTGGCACAGGATGAGAGAAATTCGGTTCTCTCTGTGTTAAAGCAGTATGTATCTTCTATTTTTGAGGATGAGGCAAACTCCGATTATTCCGGCAGATATGTTTTTACCGGTTACCGGACAGATACTTCTCTGCTGTTTAGTGAGGCAGCCAAAAATCTTACGTATGACATTAAGGAAAACTTCAAATATACAGATATCGGCACGGTAAATGTGGTTACAGGAAATGTCACCTATCAGGATGGTAACAGTGCACAGGATTATGCAGATCAGATGACAAAGATCAAAAAGCAGTCCTTCTATAAGATTCAGCTGGCATACAAGAACTGCTCCAAGGCATCCTATGCTTCCGTGAAGGGTGGCACCAATACACAGGAAAATTATGTTACTTTGACCAGCTCTTATAAGAATGCAGCGGGACAGAGTGTCACCAAAACTTACAATACTGTCACAAGAGCTTCCAGCGATGCGAATGCTTATGATGTCGGGGATGATGAGGTGGTTTATCTTTATGACACCGGTGAAGTGCTTGTGGGAAAAAATGTCTATGAGGAGCTTCAGGAAAATCAGGCAGAGTTTCAGGTGAACTATTGCAAGTCGGAGTTTGACAAGAGCGATATCCGGCCGGAGATGTATTTTGAGTGTCAGAGTTACAATCAGGTATCCAAGAAGGAGATCACCTATTCTGATCCGGCGGAACAGACCATTCAGTATGAGGTAAACTTCAGCCAGAATATGACTGTCAATACACAGGGGATGGATGCGATCGATACAGACATTTACCGTGTGATCGATTATCTTGCCAATGTTATCAATGACGTTGATGATGCAGAAAAGCGTATCGCTGATGCAGAAAAGATGATCGCAAACTGCAAGGATCCGGCAGAACAAAAGAATCTGGAGGC
>CADAKW010000141.1 GCA_902788645.1 uncultured Lachnospiraceae bacterium | reverse complement strand
AGAGGCTGTGGTGCTGGATAATGGTAAGAAACTGGAGGTAGCCGGTGTCTTTGCGGCAGTGGGAATGGAGCCGGTGACCGGATTACTTCGGGGCGTTGCGGAGCTTGACGACTATGGCTATGTGGTAGCCGGAGAGCAGGGAATCACCTCTGCCCGGGGACTTTTTGTGGCCGGAGATGTGCGGACCAAGGTGCTTCGCCAGGTGATCACGGCGGCAGCAGATGGGGCCAACGCAGCGACGGAGGCGGAGAGATATATCCGGAGGTAGAAACATAGAAAATGTTCATTGACTTTCTTTTCTTTCTTTCTTATAATGATAAAAAGTGAGAAAGGAGAGAAAGAACGAGCGAGACGTCAGGTGAGAAGTTAAATATAGAATATAAGCAGGAATATGTTTCAGATATAAAAAAAGAAGTAATTGCATTTGCAAATGCCGAGGGCGGCACTGTTTTTGTTGGAATATGCAATGATGGTGTTGTCAAGGGGGTAGACGATCCGGATGAGGTTATGCTCCGCATTGTGAATTCCTTGAAAGATGCGATTGCTCCGGATGTTATGCCCTTTGTCAGGGTGGACAGTGTTACTGTCGAGGACAGGAATGTAATTGAAATTCAGATCGCAACAGGAACAAATCGTCCGTATTATTTGAGGGAAAAGGGATTGAAGCCCGGAGGTGTGTACGTTAGAAAGGGCAGTTCTTCACAGCCTATGACGGAGGAAGGAATCCGCGAGATGCTTCTTCAGAACAGCGGGAAATCCTTTGAGCTGTGCCGGAGCATGACACAGGAGTTGACCTTTCGGGAATTCTACCGGGAAATGGAGCTCAGGGGATTTGAGATTGGAGATGCCCAGATGCGGACTTTGAAACTGATCGGGGAAGACGGTCTGTATACCAATCTGGCTCTGTTGTTGTCTGATCAGTGTGAGGTGACGACCAAAATTGCATTATTTCAGGGAAAAGACAAAGAGATTTTCCGGGATCGCAAAGAGTTTTCAGGTTCTCTTTTAAAGCAGTTGGAGGATGTTTACCAATATGTTGACATGACCAATAAAACCAAAGCGAGCTTTTCCGGGTTAGACCGAACCGATACCAGGGATTATCCCGAGGAGGCTATCCGAGAGGCATTGCTTAACAGTATTGTTCATAGAGATTATTCCTTTAGTGGAAGTAATCTGATCAATATTTATGAGGACCGGATGGAATTTGTTTCACTGGGAGGTCTGGTTCCGGGATTAGAGATTAATTCCATTTTTCTTGGTGTTTCCCAGTCGAGAAATCCGGGTCTGGCGGCTGTATTCTATCGTATGAAGCTGATCGAGAGCTATGGAACCGGCATCGGGAGGATTCAAAGAGCATATAAAAACCGGAAGCAGCAGCCGAAGTTTGAAACAGCCAAAGGTGTTTTTCGGGTGACGTTACCTAATCGAAATGAAGAAATAGAAGAGCTTCCTTTTGTGGTCCGCGAGGTTCCTGTAAATTATATGATGTCTGTTACGGATGAAAAGCAGCGGCTTCTTGATTATGTCAGAAAGAATAAAGTGATCACCAGAAAAGAGGCGGAAAAGATTCTTGGAGCAGGCTCTACCAAGGCGTTTCGGTTTCTCAAGGAATTATGTAGTTCCGGACAATTAGAACAAAGAAAAAGAGGAAGATTAAGTATCTATATGGTGAACGATAATGATAATATTCAGTAAAAAAGAAAGAGCCGGAAATCAACAGAGAATATTTCATAAGGACACAGTCCGTCAGGCATTCTGGCGGGCTTTGCCCATTATGGGGAGTTATTTGTTTGTGACGATATTTGTGAACCAGTGGAAAGCAGCGAAAAGCCATATACCGGCACTTTTGGGACTTGACTGCGGCGTGGTGATTCTTCTGATCGTGGGACCGGATTATTTTTTACTGCCGACGCTGATTCTGGTATCGGGAATCCTTTTGGCGGTACGGGGAAAGATGAGTGGGGAGGTTATGGAAGATGAGTAATATTCAGGCATTGACAGCAATCGCATTGGCGGCAGCCTGCACTCTTTTTATGAGAGCACTGCCCTTTACCCTCCTTGGGAAAAAACAGGAGATCCCGGCGGCAGTCCGGTATCTTGGGAAAATCCTTCCGGCGGCGATCATGGCGGTGCTGATCGTGTATTGTCTGAAATCCGTTCCGACGGATTTCGGCGGGACAGGACTGTGCCAGCTTCTGGCGGTGGGAGTCTGCGTGCTTCTCCATCTTTGGAAAAAGAATACTCTGTTAAGCATCGTGGGGAGTACGGCATTTTATATGGTACTTTTACAGGTGATCGGATAAGGCTGCCGGATGTATGGGAGGGCTATGCTCCATACATTAAAAACAGGAGAAAAGGGATATCATAATTAGAAAGGCATGGTTATTAGTATGTTAAATCAGTTTTCCAGAACACAGCTTTTATTGGGAAAGGAAGGAATTGACCGGCTGGCATCGGCAAAGGTGGCAGTTTTTGGTATTGGAGGTGTCGGCGGTTATGTCGTGGAGGCACTTGTCAGAAGCGGTGTGGGTTCTTTTGTACTTGTTGATGATGATAAGGTATGTCTGACCAATCTCAATCGTCAGATCATCGCAACCCGCAGTACCGTTGGAAAATATAAAACAGATGTGATGCGTGACCGCATTCTTGATATTAACCCACAGGCACAGGTGGAAGTCAGACAGTGCTTTTATCTGCCGGAAAATGCGGATGAATTTGATTTTTCCGGGTATTCCTATGTGGTGGATGCAGTGGATACCGTGACTGCCAAGCTGGATATTATTATGCGGGCGAAAGAGGCAGGCGTACCGGTGATCAGCAGCATGGGAGCGGGAAATAAGCTGGATCCGACGAAGTTTCAGGTGGCAGATATTTACGATACGACAATCTGTCCTCTGGCGAGAGTTATGCGTCGGGAGCTTCGTAAAAGAAACGTCAGGGATCTCAAGGTGGTTTATTCTACCGAAAAGTCAATTCATCCTTTGGAGGACATGAGTATCAGCTGCAGGACAAACTGTATCTGCCCGCCGGGAGCAAAGCATAAATGCACAGAGCGTCGTGATATTCCGGGCAGTGTGGCGTTTGTTCCATCCGTAGCGGGACTGATCATTGCCGGGGAGGTTGTGAAGGATCTGGCAGGTCCGTTGCCGGTTCAAGAATAGAAGGGATGATATCCGATTATGAATATTGAAAAACTAGAAAAAAATTTGAGAGATCTGATCCTGGAGGAGCAGGTCAAGCTTGGTTATCGTAAGGAGCTTTTACGTCTGTATTATCCGTTATCTTCTCTGAATCATCTGCTGGAGGTGGATTGTACCGAGGAAGGAATGCTGGAGAGGATGAAGGAGTTTTCAGAGGCTACAGGAGCGCACTTTGGCGGGATTACGGCATCTTCAAAAAATGAAAGATTTTGTATCCAGATTCCACCGGAGGGAGTGGAGTATGTACATGAGCATCAGGAAGAGGACGATTTTCTGGTGAAATTTATAGAGACGATCGCACATAACGGCTGTACTCTGCAGGATGTGGAAAATCTTTTTTCACAGTATTCGGATCAGGTGTTTGAAGGCAGCTATGCAGGGGATGATTTTGATTATCTGTTCTATTTTCGGGACAATAAACCAAATGATTACCGCTACTGTATTACCTTTGAGGGCTGTCATGTGATCTATCACCGGTTTACCCCGGAGGACTATGTGGATTTTGATTTTGGAGAGGTTATTCCGGTGAAGGGAGAGTAAGATTATGTTTACAGGAACAGTCTGGTCATTGCTGCCGCCGATACTGGCGATCGTACTTGCTTTGATCACAAAAGAGGTTTACAGTTCGTTGTTTGTAGGGATCGTAGTGGGTTCCTTTATGTATGCGCAGTTTCATCCATGGACGGCATTTACCGTGATCTTTGACACCATCAAGGACAGTATGAACATCAATATTTTATTTTTTATGGTCATGCTTGGAATGGTGGTTGTGCTGATGTCACGTTCCGGCGGTTCTGTTGCCTACGGAAAGTGGGCGATCTCCAAGATTAAAAATAAAAAGATCGCCTTATTATCCACCATGGGACTGGGTGTACTGATCTTTGTGGATGATTATTTTAACTGTCTGACCGTAGGTTCAGTGATGCGTCCGGTGACAGACCGCTACAAGGTATCCAGAGCGAAGCTGGCATATATCATTGATGCCACGGCGGCGCCTGTCTGCATTATTGCACCGATCTCAAGCTGGGCAGCGGCGGTAAATTCCTATGTGCCGAAGGGATCCTCCCTGACCGGGTTCAGTTTGTTTCTGCGGACGATTCCGTACAATTTATATGCGATCCTGACATTGCTCATGGTCTTATATCTGATCCTGACAGGGTTCGATTTTGGACTGATGAAAAAACATGAGATCAATGCGGAGCAGGGAGATCTTTTTACTTCCGGTTCCGAGAATATCAAAGAGGAAAAGCAGGAAGAGGTCAATGAAAAGGGGCGCGTGGCGGATCTGATCCTGCCGGTTTTATTGTTGATCGTATCTGCGATCGGAGCCATGATCTATACCGGCTTTTTAGGGGGAGCAACCAATGTTGTTGCTGCATTTTCCGGCTGCGATTCCGAGAGGAGTCTGATCTTTGCGGGACTTGTCACGATATTATTCTGTATGATCTGGTATCTTCCACGAAAGGTACTGACATTTCAGGACTTTATGGACAGCTTTGTAGAGGGATTTCGCCTGATGGTTCCGGCAATGGCGATCCTGACCTTTGCATGGGCATTGAAGGGGATTGGTGATCATCTGGAGATCAGCACATTCGTTAAGGGTATTGTAGGACAGAATGCATCCGCCAGCCTGTTTATTCCGATGATCATATTTATTATTGCGATATTTCTGGCATTTTCCACAGGGACAAGCTGGGGAACCTTTGCGATTCTTGTACCGATCGTGATCGCTATGTTTCCGGAGCAGGGACATGTGGAGTGCGTGATAAAGCTACAAAGGAGAGATATGTGAAACTCCTTGATTTTAGGCACTTTGAGAGGCATATGATGTTTTCTCAGAGTGATAGGAAAGAGAAGAAAAAGGCAATTTCTGACGGTGTGAACGTTTCAGTGGTAATGGAACTGTAGTGAGTAAACACAAGGAATTTGTTCTTGATGTATATTG
>CADAKW010000140.1 GCA_902788645.1 uncultured Lachnospiraceae bacterium | reverse complement strand
CCCATGGCGTTTTCTACGATCTCAATGCATTCCCGCACAGCGCGGGCTGTTTTCATGGCATCTGATACCTTATCATCATCGATGGCAGAATGTACATGAAGTGCAATATATCCTACCTCATCATCTCCGATGGTAATTCCAAATTTTTCCTTCAGGACCGGCACTACACAGCTTGCAGCCTTGTACTCCATATGGAAAAGAATCCGGATATCCTCCGTCAGCGGATTGCTGATCTGCTCATGCTTTTTGATCCGCTCCACCGCATAATAGAGATGGTCCGCCAGAGGAAACAAAATATTGCGGTCAATATGGCCAAATACCTTTTCTGCTTCCTCTAATACCAGATTGGAGATTTCCAGAAACTCCGGATCGATCGTTTTCACGATCTCATCTGCACTGCCACGCTCATCCTTTGCCTGCAGTGCATAGATCCTGCTGTCCTCTCCGGGCTCTACCCTTTCACTGACCTTTTTGCCAAAACCAATTCCTTTTCCCATCAGAAGATACTGTTTTCCATCCTCTGCACTTACTGCGAGTACTGCATTATGATTTAACACCTTTCCAATTCTGTACATGTCCGATCCTCACATTTTCTGTTTATTCGTAGAAATCAACAGCAAACAGCTCTTCTCCTGCCTTGATCTCTCCGTCCTTCAAAAGGCGGACCTTCTGGTTATCCTCTAACTCCGTACATAATACCGGTGAAGTAACAGATGGTGCATGCTCTTTCAGGTACTCCAGATCCAGCTTCATCATAGGATCTCCCTTTTTCACCTTCTGTCCGTTTTCTACAAATACTTCAAAACCTTTTCCATTTAATTGTACGGTATCAATACCGATATGCAGCAGCATGCTGAGCCCGGAATCTGTCATAAACCCAATGGCGTGCTTTGTATCAAATACAAATACAACTTCTCCATCCTCCGGTGCCTTCACGATGGCATCCGTCGGTGTCACAACCGCTCCGTCTCCCATCATTCTTCCTGCAAATGCCTCATCCGGTGCCGTTGACAGATCTGCTGCCACACCGGTGATCGGGCTTGATATCACAATCGTCTTTGTAACCTTCTGTTCCGTCTTCTCCTCCTGTGGTGCTTCCGTCTCCTCCACAGAGCCAACACTATCTTTAGTATATTCGATATCCGGTGCAGTTTCAAGATAATCTTCCAAATTCGACTTGATCACGGTTACATTCGGGCCATATACGACCTGTACACCATTTCCCTTGTGGATCACACCGCTGGCTCCGGTTGATTTTAACAGGGTATCGTCTACGAGATCCGCATTGTAAACGGTACAGCGGAGTCTTGTGGCACAACAGTCTACACCATCAATGTTTTTCTTTCCTCCAAGTCCTCTTGTAATATCAGCGCTAAGAGGATCATCTGCTACATTTTCACTGTCCCCTTTTTGGGACTTTCTTGCATTGACATCTGCCTTTGTATAAAGCTTCACCTGCTGGTCATCATCCTCACGTCCCGGTGTTTTCAGATCAAGCTTTTTGATCAGGAAGGAGAAGATAAAGTAATACAGGAGGAAATAAATAATACCAACCGGTATAATACGCAGCCAGCTTGTCTTGTCATTGCCCTGAAGAATACCAAACAGGAACAGATCCAGAAAACCGCCGGAGAAAGTAAGACCTACCGCAATGTTTAAAATATGGGCGATCATATAGGCGGCACCGGCCAGGATCACCTGTACCACAAACAGGATCGGTGCCACAAACAGGAATGAAAACTCGATCGGCTCTGTAATACCGGTCAGCATAGAAGTTAATGCTGCAGAGAAAAGAAGTCCTCCTGCCTGTTTCTTCTTTTCCGGCTTTGCAGTACGATACATTGCCAGTGCTGCTCCCGGAAGACCAAAGATCATGAAGATGAACTCACCGGAGAAATATCTGGTGGCATCTGCACTGAAATGTGCTACATGGGATGCATCTGCAAGCTGGGCAAAAAAGATATTCTGACCACCCTGGATCGTCTGTCCTGCCACCTCCATGGTGCCGCCCACTGCGGTCTGCCAGAACGGCATATAAAATACATGATGAAGACCAAATGGGATCAGGGCTCTCTTTACAATACCAAAGATCAGGGTTCCCAGATAACCGCTGCCGGTCACCAGACCGCCCAGTGCGTAGATTCCGTTCTGAACCACCGGCCATACAAAGTACAGCAGGATTCCCACAAACATGTAAACGATCGTGGAAATGATCGGTACAAACCGGGAGCCTGCAAAGAATGACAATGCATTTGGCAGCTGGATCTTGTGGAACCGGTTATGAAGTGCCGCTACACCAAGACCTACGATAATACCACCAAACACACCCATCTGCAGGGTATTGATACCGCAGACCGAAGCGATAGTTCCACTGAGCACATCCTTCGCAATGCTTCCATCCTCCAGAATCTTTCCATTGATCTCCAGCATACCGCTGATGGAAATGTTCATTACAAAATAAGCGATCACAGCAGAAAGAGCAGCAACTTCCTTTTCCTTCTTTGCCATTCCGATCGCAACACCTACTGCAAAAAGTAACGGCAGGTTATCAAATACGGCACTTCCCACCTTATTCATGATAACCAGAAGTGCATTGAGAACCGTTCCGTCTCCAAGAATTTTCCCTAAATGATACGTGGCAATGGTAGTTTCATTGGTAAAGGAACTACCAAGTCCCAGAAGCAATCCGGCAACCGGCAGGATTGCAATAGGAAGCATAAAGCTTCTTCCGATTCTCTGTAAGACTTCAAAAATTTTGTCTTTCATATTCATCCTTCCTTTCTTGGTGAGGTAGTGTCAAAAAACTACCTCTTTTTTTACTCTAAAACCTTTATTTTCGGAGGTTTGCAATTAAAAAGAGCATTGACCTCCTTTTTTTGATATAATGT
>CADAKW010000139.1 GCA_902788645.1 uncultured Lachnospiraceae bacterium | reverse complement strand
GAGATGCCCTGAGGTGTTTCCTCCATAAGCTCGCCATGGTATGTGCTGTTTGATGTATCGTCAGGAGAGACGATCACCTTCATGCCGGGTGTCAGATCCTCCAGTCCCATAAATCCGCCAATGCCAAGCTCGCACATCAGGGCTTCTACGACATTTTCAATTGTGTCGATATTGACGGCAGTTTCATCATATTTGCTTAACATTTTGTGACAGATTTCATTGGAATCCGCAATGCCGGAGGTCATGTCCTCTACGGTCGTGGATACCTGTCCCATATTTGTCACAAGCTGATGGTTTGACTGCTCCACCCGTTTCATTGCATCATCAATGGTATGTATGTGTTTCTCGATCTCCGTGGAATCTGCGGTAATAGTGGTTACACTTTCATTCGTTTTGGATACCTTCTGGAGTGTATCCTGGATCAGATGAAGGGTATTTTCAATCGCATTTGTCATACGGTCAGAGGTTCCTTCCAGACGGATCAGCGCCTCCTGGATCTGGCCGGAGGATTCTTTAGTCTCAGCACTTAAGGTACGGATCTGATCAGCAACAACGGCAAAGCCCTTGCCGGCTTCTCCGGCTCTGGCAGCCTCAATGGAAGCGTTTAATGCCAGCAGGTTTGTCTGGTTGTTGATCTTTTCGATCGTTCCGGTTTCCTCCTTCACCATTTCGAACTCTGTCTTAAATGCCTGCAGTGTCTGTTCCGTTTCGGAGGAAAGTTCGGACATGGTCTGTGTGGTCTGCAGCAGACTCTTTAAGTCAACGGAGCTGTTTTTGGCGTGAGTGCCGGACTCATCGATCAGTGTTACCACTTCTCCGATCATGACAGCAATCTGCTGTACCTGTGAGCTGATATCAGAGGTCATATCCACAGAGGAGCTTGTCGTATCCTGCAGATTTGTTTTGTTGTCGTTGAGAGTATCCATCCGGGAAGCAACAATATCAGCTCCGTGTTTGTTCTCGCCGGCAAGCTCCCGGACTACGATCACGCCGTCCATAATGGAATTGCTGGCTGTTTTTACCTTCTCTACGGTAGTGATCACGCGGTGAAGATCATTTTTGATGCTGTCAGTCATAGCGCCGTCCGATTCATTCAGATGGCGGATGGACATGCCGTAGCAGATATAACAAAGGATAATGCAGGAAAGCTCCAGCTGATAGTCCTTCATATTGGTGGCGGAATTCATACCCAGCACCATGTAGCGGTATACGGAGCTTCCGATAATGATAATGGCATTGACGATACCGCAGTACCGCATAAACAGCTGATCCTTATAGATCACCAGAAGACTTGTCACCGGCAGTATATAAGTAAATGCGATCGGTGATGATGTGGTACTGATCACATAGGTATAGAAGATACCGTAGCCAATGACCAGATCAAATTTGTAACGGGTGGTATCCCAACCCTTGACCCGGAGCAGGATCTCTCCGGCAATAAACGGAATCCAGCATAATGCCAGAAATGTCAGATAATAACCGGCACTGTACAGTCCCTGGGAAAAGTCAGAACCGTAGTTGGCAGATAAGAGAATGGCAAAGATCAGCCAGATCTTATGTGCCTTCCGATTTGCTTTTTCTTTAAATAGTTTTTCGTCGTAATTCATAGAATGTCCTCATTTCTTGTGTATCACAGCTTTTTAAAATAATCTGTCATTGCATGAAATACCTGTGTGCTTTCCGGCAGCTCCGGTTCAAATGCACTGAAGGCGTGAGTCAGTCTTGGGTCATCGGGAAAGTCCATAATTTGGGACTCCATCTGTGCCCGGTCCAGTGCCATCTTAAACTGCATGGTATAACGGCGCAGATTGTCTTTGCCGCTGGTGACCAGAAAGCATGGTGGCAGGGATTTCATAATGTCCGGGTGCTCCGGGTTGACATATGGTGCAAACGCAGAGCGGCGGTATTTCGGTCCGTAAAGGTATTTTGGCATAAAAAGTCCGATCTGATCGAATTTGTTCGTATAAAACATGCCGCTGATCAGACCAAGTGCCTTCAGAGGTAATGCCGAAGGTGTCACACCGGCAGCTTTTGCAACCTTTGGATTGCGCTGTGCGGCCGTGGTATATACCAGAAGGCATGCGCCGCCGCTGTCCCCTACGGCATAAACATCAGCGGAATTGCCGCAATATCTGTCCAGTTTCTTCTGAATAAAATCCATCGCCTGAAAAATATCACTGATCTGGTCATAGATCGTGCAGTCCGGGATCAGCCGGTACTCCACATTAAAGACCAGATAACCCAGAGTGCAGAGTCTGGCACAGAAATACTGGTTAAACTCCTTGCTGCCGAGAAGCAGGCCACCTCCGTGGATATTGATGATCACAGGCCATCCCTCTGCCGGGGCAGTGCCTGACGGCTCCATTATATCCAGACGATGTGCTTTGATACCATCCGTGGCATAGGGAATCCCCTTTGTCATGGTGATATTCTCCGGAAAGGTAAAACGTTTGTTGCGGTTCTTGTACTTCCGGTAGAAGTCCTCCCGTTGTTTGTAAAATATATTCTCGATTATTTTGCTCATGCTTTACACGCTCTCATTCGTAATTATTCACTTTCTATGATACAGAATTTTTTGTTGATATTCAATTAGAAATTATAAAAAAATATCTAAAAGTGTTAATAAATCGTGCACAAAAAATTATTTATTTCGAATTCCATTTTGTAAAAATTGTACACAAAATTTGTAAAATCGTATTGCATATTTTGGAGAAGGATGATAATATATTTTTTGTAGCAAAAGAAACAACTCTGTGGGGGAGTTGTTTCAGTAATGTATTGGGCGTGATTAGGATGTGGAAAGACATTTTTTGTGGGGACAAAGGATGTCTTTTTTCTGAGCTAAAAACAGGGAACGATCGTGAAAAACAGTTTATATTTTGTGGGGATTTATCATTGTTTTTTATCGTTTCTTCAGTCCTGTTTTTTGGACA
>CADAKW010000138.1 GCA_902788645.1 uncultured Lachnospiraceae bacterium | reverse complement strand
AAGATATGACAGTAGAAATGAGGCATATATGAAGGATGAAAAGGAGACCCGGAAAAGACTTCAGGAATGTGCCATGGAGGAGTTTTTGGAGAAGGGCTTTATGAAAGCATCTCTCCGGAGTATTTGTAAAAAGGCAGGAGTGACCACGGGAGCCCTGTACTTTTTCTTTGAGGATAAGGATGATCTGTTTGCTTCTCTGGTGCAGGAGCCTCTGGCGGGAGTCCGTGAGGCGATGGAGAGACATTTTCTGGGGGAGAAGCAGGCGATGGAAGCGGGAGAATTGTTCGGTGAAGAAGCTCAGGAGGGTGATGCGGACGATTATCAGACTACTTTGAATATTGTCCATGAGCTTTACCGGTATCGTGATCGGTTCCGGCTTTTACTGGAGAAGTCCCAGGGAAGCTCCATGGAAGGCGCAGTAGATGAGATTGTCCGTATTTGTGAGGGACATTACCGGATGCTGGCCGATATGATGCAGCAGCATATTGGTGGTGAGAAGATCTCGCATGATGTGATCCATTGGATCGCACACATGCAGATTGATGTATTTGTTTATGCGGTGACACATATTGACACGGAGGCTGAGGCTGTCCGATATATGGGACACGCAGTGAAGTATATGGTCTGCGGGTGGTACGGGATGTTTGGTGTAACGCCGGATATCATGGGTGACTGAAATATTGCATGAAAAAGATAGGAAAGGGACAGAAGGTTTCGGGATAAAAGGAACTGTTACGGCAGTTCCTAAAAAAATAACAGCAACATAACAGTGTTATGTTAATGATAAATAATATCAATAAGGAGGACGATCATGTATCTGGAAGTGAAGGATTTGAAAAAGAGTTATGGTGCAGGAGAAGGTTTTGTGCAGGTTCTGAAAGGCATTACCACGGGAGTGGAGCAGGGAGATATGTGTGTGATACAGGGAACCAGCGGTTCCGGTAAATCCACATTTTTGAATTGTATTGGCGGGCTGGATACCATTGATTCCGGTTCGGTGAAGGTGGATGGAAAGGAAATTGCCGGATTGAGCCAGACGGAGCTTTCCGAGTATCGCCGGGACAATCTGGGATATATTTTTCAGTTTTACAATCTGGTACCTAATCTGACGGTACGGGAAAATATTCAGGTTTGTGAATATCTGACCAAAACGCCTCTGGATATGGATGATCTTTTGGAGACACTGGGACTCACGGGACATCAGAATAAATTTCCATCACAGCTTTCCGGTGGGCAGCAGCAGCGTTGCGCGATCGCAAGAGCATTGATCAAAAATCCGAAGCTGCTTCTCTGTGATGAGCCGACGGGGGCGCTGGATTCCAAAACCTCCAGAGATATACTGGTCTTGTTGGAAACTATCAATGCAAAATATGGAACCACGATGTTGATCGTTACTCATAATAATTCAATTAAGGATATGGTACATAAGGTGATCCGGATCAAGGATGGTCAGATCAGTAAGGAATATTACAATGAAACAAGAGTACCGGCAGCAGAATTGGAGGATTTGTAATGCAGAAAGTATTAAGAAAAAGAATCTTGCGGGATCTTCGTGCCAATAAATTCCGTTATCTGGCGTTGGCGGTGCTGATCATTATGAGTATGTATCTGGTGATCTCTCTGGTGGGGGCAGCCGAAACGATCATGCAGGGAGGGGCAAATTCCGATCGGGAGCATAAGGTTGAGGATGGCCAGTTTTCTGTATTTGTACCCCTGACCTCTTCTGAAAAGGCTGAGATTACAAAAAAAGGTCTGATTCTGGAAGAGAATTTTTATCTGGATTACAATATGAAAGATCAAAGCGTGCTCCGGGTATTTCAAAACCGTCAGGAGATCAATCTTGCCGTAGTCAGAGAGGGACGGCTTGCAAAGGCTGATGATGAGGTGATGCTGGAGCAGAGATACTGTGAGGAACATCAGATCAAGGTGGGAGACACCGTGACGATCGGCGGGGAAACCCTGAAGGTATCCGGCATCGGCTGCGTACCGGACTACAATGCACCCTATCATAATCTGTCAGACAGTACTGTGGGAAGCAAGCAGTTTGGTCTTGCTTTTGTAACCTCTGATCAGTATCGAAGGATGCAGGATCAGGGAAAAAGTGCCCAGACAGAGGTGTACAATTATTCGTACAGACTGAAAGCGGGAATGACGGATAAAAAACTTAAGGAATGGCTCAAGGATCAGACCATTGATGCCGATGAGATTACAGACAAATGGTTTAAGAAATACTGGCGTCAGACCGGTGGCCAGAAGGATAAGGTGACAAAGGGGATCAATAAGCTGGCAGATGGTTCCCAAGAGCTTTCCGATGGACTTTCCGAGCTTGCCTCCAATAACAAAAAGCTGCAGGATGGAACCGGTCAGCTTCTGGATGCATATCTGGAGCAGGCTTCCGATGCATTGAAGGACTATGGTCTCCCGGGAAACCTTACCGAGGAAAACTTTAAAGAACAGCTGACAGAGTTAAAAGACAAGAATGATAACGGGATTGTGAGACTTTCCATTGGTTCCCTGCTGGATCAGCTCACCATGCTTAAAAGCTACAAGGATGGGATTGTAAAATACACGGACGGTGTGGGAGAGGCAGCAGATGGTGCCGGAGAGCTGTCCGATGGTGTTCATAAGCTGAAAAAAGGAACCGATAAGCTGGTAGATAAATATTTTGATATTTCCTTAAGTAATATGACAGAATTTGTCACGGCAGAGGAAAATATGAGGATCGGTGCCACTACAGACGATCAGGTGATCAATAAGCTGGCAGGCCTTGTTGCCGGTGTGATCATAATGATCTTATTTACCTATGTGATCTCGGTGTTTGTTGTACATACGATCGAGGCAGAGAGTGGCGTGATCGGTGCCCTGTATGCCATGGGTGTGACCGGGAAGGATCTGATCATGCATTATCTGACTCTGCCGGTCTGCGTCACATTTATATCCGGAGTGATCGGAATGGCAAT
>CADAKW010000137.1 GCA_902788645.1 uncultured Lachnospiraceae bacterium | reverse complement strand
TGGGGGAGATGCTGCACTACAATCTCCCATGTAACTCGTCAACATATCAGTTCATTATAAAAATATCAAATTTTTGTCTTGACAACTGAGCCACTATATAATCTTCCATTCTTCAATTTCTTACTTTGTAAAAATATCTAAACAAAAAAACAGTACAAAAATGTACTATTATTGTTAGTACAATTTCGTACTATTCTCCAGCAGCTTTTCCGATATCTCCTGCCTCTGTTTCTCTATAAAATTAGCCGGCATGTAATCCTCCCTCTGATCAATCCTCAAACTGATCCGGATCCAAATATTTAATCACCTTTGCCGGATTTCCTACCGCTACGGCATAATCAGGAACATCCTTCGTTACCACCGAAGCTGCCCCAACGACTGCATGCTTTCCAACACTCACTCCCGGAAGAATCGTTGCTCCCGCTCCAATCCATGCCGCTTTTTTGATCAGTACCGGCTTGCAGGTCAATACTGCCAGATCATAAGGATCATGATTATTAGATATCAGCTGCACATTCGCAGCAATCTGCGCTCCATCCTCAATAGTGATCCCGCCCCTGGCCATCGCCAGAAGATTGGAATTAATAAACACTCCTTTTTCAATTTTCATGGTGCTGACGCAGGCCCCTTGAAGAGGTGCAGCCACAAAACTCCCTTCCCCCAGATTATCTCCAAACAGTTCTTTTAACAGTTGATTATATTCCTCGGTAAATGGCATGGTATGATTTAACTGAAACAATACCTTTGCTGCTCTCTGATTTTCCGCTGATCCATCTGGATTTGGTATCCGCATATCTACTCTTGTCTCTTTACAATTCATCTTTTATTCCGCCTTTTCATATTTTCACATTACCAGCATCAATAATCAATTTATGAAATTCATCTAATGTGCTGTGCATTCCTTAATCACATGCTCAATCACATAGTCCTGCTGTTTCTCTGTTAATCCCGGAAAGATCGGCAGACTCACTGCTCTCTCATAAAATGCCTCCGCATTCAGACAATGTACTCCTGCATAGCCGTTTCTCTGGTAATAAGGATGTCTGTAAACCGGTATGTAATGCACATTTACACCAATCCCTGCCTGACGCAGCCCATCAAAAACTTCTCTCCTGCTGCGTTCCATCGTCTGTATCATATACAAATGCCAGCCGCTCTGACATCCCTCCTGCTGCCATGGTGTCTTGATCTGCGGTATATCCGCAAATGCCTCATCATATTTCTTTGCAATCTGTCTCCGACGCTCCAGAAAACGATCCAGTTTATCCATCTGGCTGATCCCTAAGGCACAGGAAATATCTGTAATCCGGTAATTATATCCCAGCTCCAGCTGCTGATAATACCAGCCTCCCGGATCCGTAACGTCTCCACGAAGCATATCTGCAGCCTCCTGCAATGCCGGATCCGTGGACTGCCTCAGCTGATCCTCATACTGCTGCATCATATCGTTATCTCTGGTAATTCCATGGCTTCTGTACAAAACCAGCTTGCGGTATAGCTCTTCATTATCTGTAACGATCATGCCACCTTCTCCTGTCGTCACAGGTTTCACCGGATGAAAGCTAAAACAGGTCATATCGGCAATGCTTCCAATCCTCTTTCCTTTATAGGATGCTCCCAGTGCATGTGCTCCATCCTCAATAACCAACAGATCATGCTTATGTGCAATTTCCAGGATTGCATCCATGTCACATGGCTGCCCGGTATAATGTACCGGAATAATGGCCTTTGTCCGGGAAGTAATCTTTCGTTCCAGCTCCACCGGGGAAATATTGTATGTATCCGGGTCAATGTCTGCAAATACCGGCGTTCCACCACAATAAAGCACACAGTTTGCAGACGCCGCAAAAGTGATCGGTGTCGTAACCACCTCGTCTCCCGCACCAATTCCTGCTGCCAGACACGCCACATGAAGAGCCGCTGTTCCATTGCTCACTGCCACAGCGTACTTCGCCCCCACATAATCTGCCACTTTCTTTTCAAAAGCTGCCACTGCCGGTCCCGTTGTCAGATAGTCCGATTTCAACACCTTCACAACCGCCTCAATATCTGCGTCATCTATTGATTGTCTTCCATATGGAATATACATAATGTCACCTTTCCTTTTCACTGATCTGCTTGTTGTAAGTGTAACACGATTTCACCGGAATCACAAGAAAAAAACCAACCATACCATCTCAACATTTCAGAGAAAATACAGCTGATTTGTGGTATACTGCATTTAGAATATTCTAATATCAGAATATATCCCCCGGAAAGGCAGGTTATCGTTATGATCGGATTTCGCGTTGACGCAAATGAACAAATTGCTACCGGACATCTTGTCCGCTGTATTTCTATTGCCACAGAGCTTATCAAAAGAGGAAAAAAGTGTATCTTCTTCCTTGCGGAAGAAAAAGAAACGGCACGTCTGGAGGCTGTCGGCATTCCTTATGTAATACTTCATACTGACTGGAGACATATGGAATCAGAATACGATATTTTCCTTCCGCTTCTGAAGAAATATCCTCTGAAATGGCTGGTTGTTGACTCTTATCAGATCACATCCTCTTATCTTGCCACATTAAATCAACAGATTCCTGTTTTATATCTCGATGACATGGAGACTGATACATATCCCGTCTCTGCCGTGCTGCACTATGGTCTCCGCTCTGATTATGATGCCTATTTCAAGCGATATCTCAATACAGATACAAAAGTGCTGGCCGGCACAAAATATTCTCCTCTCCGCGAGGAATTTCAGGCCCTCACAGCCCCTGTTATCCGTGAAAAAAGCATTCTGATCACAACCGGCGGCACCGATCCTTACCATGTAACTCTGCAGATTCTCTCTGCCTGTTTAAATCATGACAAACAAACGATCGCCGTCCCTGACTCTCTAAATGGCTTCTCCTTTGACGTAATTGTAGGAAGTATGAATCAGGATGAACCACAGCTGCACGCTATGGCTGCCCGTTTTCCACAGATCCGGCTTCACAAAAATGTCAACAATAT
>CADAKW010000136.1 GCA_902788645.1 uncultured Lachnospiraceae bacterium | reverse complement strand
ATAAAGATCAGCTGCCAAAAAATCAATGGAAAGAAAATCCTTTGCATAAGGACATGGGGAATCCGACAAGATATCCCGGGCATCTGCCATTTTTGTAAGGACCGGAATCTCTGTGATCCTGCGCAGATAGCTGCTGCTTTGGCGGCGCATGCCCAGAAGACGCAGATAGGGAATCGGATGGGAGGTGCCATTTACGTATTCGGATGGAATCTCAAGGAGAAGCTGGAACAGGCAGCGGCAGATCCGGGAATAGGTGATATTCTTTCTTTTTAAAGAAAGGATAAAGGTCTCTGTGGTCTGATAATCTGCAAGAGACTTTTTAATCCGGTTGGCAAGCTCCTCACCTATGTCCCCGTAATGGGTCAGTGTGCCTTTCTGTACGGCACGGCGAAGTGCATAGTAAAGGAGAGTATCAAAATCGGCAGTGTCCATGCCGAAGTGTCCTGACCGGTTCTTAAGCAGATCCGGTACTTCCTCGGGAAGGGCATGGGAAATGTCATTCAGAGAATGGGTATCTTTATAAGCAGAACGGATGGCAGAGGCAGAGGAAAATGTACCGCAGGAAAGCTCCTTACTGTGATATCCGGAATCTGTGCGCCGGATGGGAACCGGTGTCATGGTGCTGTGCGTGTTTTTTAATGCTTTCAGGTATTCCAGTGCCAGAATGTTATTGGCACCGGAAAGAAAATCCGGTGGGAGCTCCGGCATACTCCGGCGCAGGGCAGCTTCTCTGGCGGCAGGATAGGATGCGCCCGCTTTTAAATGCGCCTGCAGTGTCTGGCGGTAGTCGGCAGGCTCCCTTTGCAGCAGCTCTGCGGCAGAATCCAGTAACGGCAGAGACGGTGTCTCGCATCCGAAACAGAAGCTGTCCATATGAAGTGCCTTTAATAAAGAAATGCCACCAAATGCAAAATGCTCTGCACTGGATAATGCATAGACGGTGGGCAGCTCAAATACCAAATCGGCACCCTGGGAAAGTGCCATCTGTGTCCGGGTATATTTATCGGCCCAGGCAGGTGCTCCACGCTGGACAAAATCGCCGCTCATCGCCACGGCAACCACCTCGGTACCCAGAGAACGCAGATGTTCGATCTGATGCTTATGGCCATTATGAAATGGATTGTATTCTGCAATGATTCCGGTAAATTTTATCATCTAGCCGCTCCTTTACTGATAACGATTGGTTCGCTTCGTTTGTGTATCAGTATACCACAGTTACATCATAAAATGCACTAGACAAAGAGAAGGGAATCCATTATACTTAAATCAATTGGGTGATTTTTGATTTATGCCATAGCTCTAAGGCAGAATGGAGGATATCATGAAGTTTATTGACGAGATTAAAGCAAGAGCAAAACAGGATGTAAAGACAATTGTATTGCCGGAAACAAGAGATAAGAGAACCCTTATCGCAGCGGCACAGGTGTTAAAGGAAGGTACCGCCAAAATTGTCATGGTGGGAGACGAGGAAAAGATCAAAGATGGTGCTCACTGGCTGGATGTAGAACTGGATGGGATCACGGTAGTAAATCCGGAGACTTCTCCGAAGCTTGATGAGTATGTAAATCTTTTGTATGAGCTTCGTAAGAAAAAAGGAATGACATTGGAGTCTGCAAGAGAGCAGTTATTAAATAATTATATAATGTTTGGTGTAATGATGGTGAAGTGCAAGGATGCCGACGGTATGGTGGCTGGATGCTGCCATGCTACCGCAGATGTGCTTCGCCCATCCCTGCAGATCTTAAAGACTGCACCGGGCACAGAGCTGGTATCCGGTTTCTTTATTCTGGATGTGCCAAACTGTGAGTATGGTGAGCATGGAACTTTCCTTTTCGCAGACTGCGGCCTGAATCAGGATCCAAATGCTGAGGAGATGGCTGCTATTGCACATTCCAGCTCCAAGAGTTTCCGTAATCTGGTAGGAAGTAATCCGATCATTGCAATGCTTTCCCATTCTACGAAAGGAAGTGCTAAGCATCCACTGGTGGACAAGGTGGTTGAGGCTACCCGGATCGCACATGAGAAGTATCCACAGTTAGTCATCGACGGTGAGCTTCAGACAGATGCAGCGATCGTACCGGAGGTGGCAAAGTCCAAGGCACCGGGCAGTGAAGTGGCAGGTAAGGCAAATGTTCTCGTATTCCCGAACCTGGATTGTGGTAACATTTCTTATAAGTTAGTACAGCGTCTTGCAAAAGCAGAGGCATACGGACCGATGCTGCAGGGTCTTTCCAGTCCTGTAAATGATCTGTCCCGTGGCTGTTCCGCAGAGGATATCACAGGTGTTATCGCTCTGACAGCAGTACAGGCCCAGTTACAGTAAGGTGCGCAGATAAACGAGTATAACGGCGCACAACGGCTTTTGATCCATGGTCAAGGGCTGTTGTGCGTTATTGTATGAATACACCCCGTAAGCGGGAGACGGAGCTTTGTGCTTCGGAAGCAATATATAATGGAGGAAATATGTTATGAAAATTCTTGTAGTAAACTGTGGAAGCTCATCTTTGAAATATCAGCTGATCGATTCGGTGACAGAAGAGGTCAGTGCTTCTGGTCAGTGTGAGAGAATCGGACTTGATGGTATCTTTTCTATCAAGGTGAAGGGGGAGAAGCTGGAGAAATCCGTTGATATTCCGGATCATTCCGTAGCCATGAAGACAGTTCTTGATGCTTTGGTGGCACCGGAGCACGGAATCCTGAAATCTCTGGATGAGATCGAAGCCATTGGTCATCGTGTGGTACATGGCGGCGAGAAGTTTTCTTCTTCCGTACTGATCGATGAAAATGTGATTCGTGAGATCGAGGAGTGCAGCGCATTGGCACCACTGCATAACCCAGCCAACATTCTTGGTATCCGCGCATGCCAGAAGATCATGCCGGGGGTACCGAATGTTGCTGTATTTGATACGGCATTTCATCAGACAATGCCTCCAAAGGCATATTTATATGGAATTCCAAAGAAATATTATGAGCAGTACGGCATCCGCCGTTACGGCTTCCATGGTACAAGCCA
>CADAKW010000135.1 GCA_902788645.1 uncultured Lachnospiraceae bacterium | reverse complement strand
CCCGATGATCACATGATCGGTGGCGTAGTTTAAGATCGGCAGGACATAACGGCGATACATATAATTGCTTGCCTTTAAAAGCTCCGGATGGATCAGGACGACCATAAATTCACATTCGTGCTGATCGTGGTCATATCCATAATGAAGCTGGCGGGAATTTATAAAAATCGTATCCCCTTTTTTAAAACGGTAATGATGACCATTAACGTCATAGTTCATTTCTCCGTCAAAGATGTAAAGAAGCTCCACATCATCATGCCAATGGCAGAGAGCGCGCATATCTGTATATTCAGAAAGAAGTCTTTCCTGAACGGCATAGGAGACCTCAGGGGAGTCATAGTGAATGATTTCCGAAGCATCCTGCATAATTTCTATATCGATCATTTGTAAATATCCTCCACAAAAAAGCTACAAAAGTTATAAATATCGTTACAAAACTGATAGTATTGTCCTTTTATTCATTGTAACATATTTTTATGAAAGAAAGAATACATAGTTGCACGAAGAAAAAGGAGGAAATGATTATGGGACGTAAACGTTTCAAAAAGCTTACAGCTTTGACGCTGGCAGTGGCAATGGTATTTACCATGAACGGAATGAACACATTGTCATCATCAGCAAAGACCAAAGCAAAGAAGAAGGTAGCACTGAATAAAACTTCTCTTTCCTTAAAAGTAGGACAGACAAAGAAGTTGACCGTTAAGAATAAACCGGCTAAGGCAAAATTAAAATGGTCTACCAGCAACAAGAAGGTTGCAACCGTGAAAAGCAACGGTAAGGTAAAGGCAGTGAAAAAGGGATCTGCAAAGATCACTTGTAAGGTAACTTACAAGAACAAAGGCAAAAAGGTTACAAAGAAGCTGACCGCAAAGGTTAAGGTTACTGCAAAGAAAGCAGCAGCAACTGCAACACCGGCAAGCAGCGCAGCAGTATCAGCACCATCCGCACCATCCGCTGTACCATCTGCAGCAGCACCAAGCCAGACACCGGCAGAAGTGCCTACAGCAACAGCAGAGCCGATGAATGATCCGGCATGGAAGTCCACTCTGGCACCGGCAGTACCGGATGAGAAGACACAGGAGCTGTTGAAGCAGTCAAATGTAGGTGAGGAGCACAAGTCAGCAAACGGTATCACCACAAAGGATAACGGACTGATGAGAAAAGAGCTTTCTTCACAGGATCTGATGAGTGTTATGGGTCTTGGATGGAACCTGGGTAACCAGATGGAGCAGTCCAACTGCATGGGTAACTGGACAACAGTTAAAGAATGTGAGACAAGTGCAGGTAATCCGGTAGCAACACAGCAGACATTTGACGGTCTCAAGAGCTACGGCGTAAATACTGTACGTGTTCCTGTAGCATGGTCAAACTTTGTATCTGACGATGGAACATACACGATCAATGAGGAGCTTTTCAATCGTGTAGAGCAGATCATCAATTACGCATTAAATGATGAAATGTATGTTATCATCAACATCCACTGGGATGGCGGTTGGTGGGGAATGTTTGGTGCTGAGGAGATCGACGCCAAGGAAACACCGATCCGTGATGAAGCATGGAAGAAGTATAAAGCATTCTGGACACAGATTTCAGAGCGTTTCAAAGAGTATTCTGATCATTTGATCTTCGAGGGTGCAAACGAAGAGCTGAGTGGTCGTCTGAATGATGATTATCAGCATCCGGAGAAAGGTCAGGCAAACCAGACAGGTAAGCTTGCAAAGGATGCCAATGATATCTATAAGATGGTAAATCAGATCAACCAGACATTTGTTGACATCGTAAGAAGCACAGGCGGTAACAATGCATATCGTCACCTTCTGATCCCGGGTACAGGAAATGAGTCCTGCGTGATCGGTGGATATGCAAGCGATACCTATCAGACAGACGGAACGATGGATGATCGTTACAAGATGCCGGAGGATAAGGAGAATGGTCATTCCAAACTCAGTGTATCTGTTCACTATTATGATCCTACAGACTATGCACTTTCAGCAACATCTACAACCACATGGGGATACCGTGACAGCTGGGGAACCAAGAAGGATTATGAGTTTATGTCAAATCTGCTTGGCCGCATGAAGAAATTCACAGACGAGGGTTATGCCGTTATCGTTGGTGAGTGTGGATGTGTTAAAGGTTATAAGGACAATGTAATTGATTTCACAAGAGAGTTGTTTACACAGTGTCTGAACAGAGGCTACTGTCCGGTACTTTGGGATGAGGGTCACTATTTCGAGAGAGAAAAAGGTTACTTCGCATATGGTGATGTTGGTGAGTTGTTTGCAGAAATGACCGGCTCCACACCAAAGATTCCGGAGGGTGTTAAGCTTGTAAATACAGGTATTTCCGTAGTACCAACCGTAGAAAATCCAAATCCAAAGGTAGTGGCTGCCTGGGAAGGCGAGTTCATGCGTCATACCGGTGATGGAGAAATCCCTGGAAAAATCTATGCAGAGAGAGGCGATCTCTTTGATATGAAATATCATGGTATTGGATATACCACAAGTAAGACAGATAATCTGGAAGCAATCATTAATGAAGAGTTCTGGAATATCCATCTGAAAACAGACTGGAGCCAGATCGAAGAGCCTTGTGTCCGCGTATATCCAATGGACAATGCAGAGAGTATGGGAGCTGATCTTCAGGTAGGTTATATGAAGAAAGAGACTTCCGGAGCAAAATTTGATGTAGATTACGATCAGAACACAGGTCAGATGTGGGTTGGCAAATATGTTAAACTGGATGCCGACAGTCTGAAGGGTAATTATCCGTGGCTTTGGATTACAACAAATACCTACACAGGTGCATCTTATGTCAAGATTGAGATCTGTGATGGTGCATATAATGCAGATGGAAGCAAATATACCAAATAATCCATGTTTCTTCCTTAAACAAGATGATATAAATTTGCAACGAGTGAGACAGAGTTTCCCCCATGGAACTCTGTCTTATTCATTGACGAATTTCTATCAATCAATTATAATAGTAACACAAGCTTTTTTAGAAACCTTCTATGCAATTGTGTAGGAGGTTTTCGTTATT
>CADAKW010000134.1 GCA_902788645.1 uncultured Lachnospiraceae bacterium | reverse complement strand
TTTCCTCCCTGTCTCAATATTTTTGCATCACACAAAATTCAACGTATGCAGACAAACTGCAAAAGGAGCCTAACGCTGTGCTCAATGATAAGCTCGCTGTTAAACTCTCTGTGACAGCAAAATTACTGCCATCTTCTGAATAAAACGTCAATAAACATGTTACATGCGATATCCTTATTCTATTAAGAATATATATCCTATTAAGTCATTTCTTTCAAAATCACTTTTCTAATGAATAAGCATACCAATATACCAATCAATTACCGGAGTCCCCCACAAAGCCGTGAGCCAAATTCCCACAGACAAGTAAGGTCCCAGTGCCAAACGATGCTCTGCATGACTTACCGCCATACGGATCAGATGAATCACCGAACCGATAATACATCCCAGGAAAAACGCCAAAACAGCACCCTTCCACCCCAGCAAAAGCCCTGCACCAAACATCAGCTTGATATCTCCTCCGCCGATTCCCCTTCCGACGGTAATAAGATAAATAACCAAAAGAAACACGCTGACAGAAAACATTCCGATCACGTGATCCTTCCAGGCATGCAGATCAAGCAATGTTGCTGCAATCCCCAGCAATAAGATAAATAAATTGATACCGTCCGCAATCTCCATAGTACGGAAATCAAGGACGCTTAAAACAATAAGGGCGGATGTCAGGAGACAATATACGACACTCATATAATTCCAACCGTTCGCCAAGAAAACGATCACATATAATGCTCCATTCATGCCTTCCACTAAGGGATACTGAAGCGATAACTTTGTGTGACACTTCCTGCATCTGCCCCTTAGAAATAAAAAGCTAAATAACGGAACCAGATCATACCAGCGCAGCTGATAACCACAAGTCATACAATGGGAGTGTGGAAACACTATGCTTTCCTTCAATGGAATGCGATAGATGCAGACATTTAAGAAACTGCCGATCACAATTCCGAAGAGAAAGACGAATATGTATAAAAATGCGGTTATTGCTGCTACTGACATGACTTAGGCTCCTTTGTTTTCTTTACTGTCTGCCAAATTACTCAGTTGTTACAGTGAGCTTAGCGGTAGCTGGCTTTCCAGCTGCTGAGCCACAGTCAATTGTTACAGAACCGTCTTTCTTTAATGTTACAAACAGTTTATTAGTACTCTCTTTTGCCATTTTAGAAGTAAACTTCTTTGTCACTGCTGCAACAACCTTATCTGTATCGTCCTGTCCACAAAGCTCTGCAAAAGTACTTTCAACAGTAGCAGACGTTTTTGCTGTAAGATTAGCTTTAGTTAACTCAAATGTAATAGCCTGCTTATCGGCTGCTGTTGCTAAATCAAATGTTCCATCCTGTGCAATAGCAGAAACCATTGATGTCGCAAGACTGCTGATCTGCTGCTGATCCTTAGACTGACGAGACTTCTCCATGTAAGGAAGCACCTGAGATGCTACGACACCAACAAGGATAGCCATGATAGCCATAACGATGATCAACTCAACAAGAGAGAAACCTTTCTTGTCATTTTCCTGTAACTTTGCGAGATAATTCTTGATAACTTTCTTCATAATTATAATCTCCTTTTCATTGAATTTTATTTATCAAAAGACTGCTTGGCACAGCCCCAAGATCAAAGTAAATTCTGATATGCCCCTGCATATCCATGTCATCTATGCAAACAACATCTTTATGCATTCTCTGCTGCCGTGTACATAGACATCATTGGCGCCATGATCGCAAACATGATCGGCACAACCACACCAGCCATCAACACAATGATCACCGGTTCCATAATGGCAGTCACTGCCTTGGTTGCATTTTCCACTTCTTCCTCATAGAAATCTGCCGCATGTTCCAGCATTTCCTCCATATTACCGGTTTCCTCACCGATCGCTGCCATATTATAAAGAAGCGGTGGAAATACTCCCGAATCACGAAGGGGTACCGATAACGGTGTCCCTCGTTCCACTTCTCCTCTCGCCTCTTCCATCACCTTCTGAACAATCCGGTTGGACATCAGCTTCGTAACAATCGAAATAGCATCTACCATCGGAATACCAGATGCCATCAAGGTGCTAAGGGTACGTGCAAGTCTTGCTGCGGCTGACTTGATCTGAAGATCACCAACAAGCGGGATGCGAAGAAGAACACGTCCCAACACGATCGCACCCGTCTCGGTCTTTGACCAGACTCTGAATCCAACAACCAATGCTACGATGATAATACCAACAAGCCACCACCATCTGATCAGTCCATCACTCATTGCCATAACAGCCTTCGTGATCGCCGGAAGATCCATGCCGGCTCCCTCAAGCGTCTCCTTAAACTGAGGAATAATATAGGTAAGCATCAATACAACAACACCTGCTACTACCACTAAAAGCACGATCGGATAGATCATCGCCTGCTTGATCATGCTGGATGTCTTAGAATCCTTTTCAAACTGCTCTGCCATTCTATTGAAAGAAGTCTCCAAACTACCGGAAGCCTCACCGGCCTCCACCATGTTCAGAAGCATATCCGGGAAGATCCCCTCCTGTGCCCTCATGGCATCTGCCAAAGACTCACCCTTCTCTACCAGGATACGTGTCTGATCCAGTGCTTTCTTCAGATGCTTGTTCGTCACCTGGTCGGTGATCATCTGAAGTGCCTGAATCACTGTAACACCGGCATGAAGTATGCTCTCAAACTGTTTACAGAATACAGAGAGATCTCTGGATTTGACCTTTTTACCAATACTGATCTCAATATCCTTATTTAACGCATTGGGAATCTCCACGCTGATCGGGATCAACCCCTCCGCTTTCAGAGAATTTCTTGCAGCTGCCTCATTGGCGGCCTCTACAGTTCCCTTCTTTTGTTTACCATTGGCGTCTACCGCCACATAATTAAATGCTGCCAATTCATCACCCTTTTCTACCCCTCTGTGTGAGATGTCATACTCACAACGGGTTATTTATTTGTGCTGTACATAACATCCCCGACAGTTATGTACGGTATCACTTTCTTGATTGTACTACATCGGTCTCATTTTTTCAACGACATTTATTAAATTTCTATAAAAAATAGTTCACATAATTTTGACTTCATTTTTATACATATTGTCCAAATGATGTCTCTATTATATGAACTATCTTTGTGAAACATTTCTGTTTTGTCCGACAAATTAGAACAATTTCCGCTTCAA
>CADAKW010000133.1 GCA_902788645.1 uncultured Lachnospiraceae bacterium | reverse complement strand
AGATCATGCTACCGCCATGACCATGGCATTTTCCACGTTGTCTCTGGCCAGACTGTTCCATGGCTTTAACTGCCGCAGTGACCATTCTGTTTTCCGGATCGGTTTCCGCCGGAATATGTATAGCCTCGGAGCATTTGGTATTGGTGTACTGCTGTTAGGTTCTGTGCTACTGATCCCGGCATTTCACGGTATTTTTGAAGTGGCACCGCTGCATGCGGCACAGTACGGAATGATCCTTGCCATGGCGGTAGTTCCTACAATATTAATTCAGATATACAAATGCATAAAGGAGAAAAAATAATATGTTCTATCATTTTCAAGAAGCAACAGAGGAGGATGCAGCACAGATCTGGGAATTATACCAGAAGTCCAGAGAAATTCCGGGATGCACCTGGAATGAATATTATCCTACCATGGACAGGATTTCAGGAGATCTGGAACGTCACGCCCTGTTTGTCCTGAAAAACGGACAGGAAGAACTTATTGGCTGTATTTCCATTGACGATGATCCCATGGTGCAGGAGCTTACCTGCTGGTCCGGTGCCCTGGCTCCCAGAGCAGAGCTTGCCCGTCTGGCGGTAGTAAAGCAATATCAGAATCATGGAATCGCTATTGTCCTGATCCGGAATGCTATGCAGGAAGCAAAGGACAGGGGATACAAAAGTGTCTGCTATCTGGTTTCAAAGCATCATGAAAGAGCATTGCGGTCTTATAAGAAACTGCATTTTGAACGGGCCGGAGAAACCGACCTGTTCAATCAGGAATGGTGGTGCTACGAAAAAGAGCTGTAATGATCAGGGGATAATTCTTAAATTTCTGAGAATTATCCCTAATTTATTTGCAAATACTATTGACAGGGGTTTTTGTTATGTTACAATGTAGTTATCATTACTACATTGAGCAGAGCATGCAAACTGTGTCATAAAGACAAAAAAACTTTTTTTGAAAGTGTGAGGGATGATTATGGATTATCAGATTATCAGCGACGGATCCTGCGATCTGACGATGGAGTTAAGAGAGAAATACAATATTCAGGTGGTACCTTTTTATGTATCCTTTGATGGCGAGAACTATCAGAAGGAGATTGATGAGATCGGAATCCGTGATGTTTATGATCGTATGGTGGCGGAGCCGGATGTATATCCCAAGACATCCCTGCCATCTGTCCAGAATTTTGTAGATGCATTTCTGCCACATGTGAAGGAGGGGCGTGGGATCATCTGTATGACCATTACCAATACCCTCAGCGGAGCATATAATTCTGCCTGCAATGCCAGAGAGATCATTCTGGAGGATTACCCGGAGGCACAGATCACTGTGATCAATTCTCTGGAGGCTACCGTATCCCAGGGGATGTATGCGATCGAAGCTGCAAAGATGCGGAATGCCGGTTATTCCTATGAAAAAACTGTAGCTGTGCTCAAGGGAGAAATGATGGACCGCGGCCGTATTTTCTTTACGGTGGGAGATCTTACGTATCTGCAGCACGGCGGGCGCATCGGAAAGCTTGCCGGTATGGCAGGCACCATGCTCCGCCTAAAGCCGATGATCACCTTAAAGGACGGTTCCATTGATTCCTCCGGCGTTGCCCGCAGCCGCAAGAAGTCTATGGCAAAGGTCATTGAGCTCACAAAGCTTTATTTTGAAGAGAATCATGAGAACCCACAGGATTACATTTTCTCTGTGGGCTTTGGCTATGATGAGGCAGAGGGACATGAGTTTAAAAAAATGATTGATGAGATGCTTCAGGAGATGGGCGTTTCCGAGGAGTCCCGCATTGTGCAGATTGGTGCGACGATCTGTGTACACACCGGACCGTATGCTATCGGCGTAGGTGTCATGAAAAAGTATGAAGCATGTGCCGAGGCAGGTCTGACTCAGGAGGAAAGCCTGAAACGTTGTACTGCATAAACAACAAGTATTACAACGTATGTTTTAACAGAATATTTTGAAATTAACCGCTGATGTTTTTGTAATATTCTTGCAGAAATGTCAGCGATTTTATTATTTTTGTTGGCAAAACCACCGGAATACGGTATAGTAGATAACATGCGTGTATTATATTTTCAGATAAAAATATAATATATGCGGATTATTTACAGAAAAGAGGAAAGCTATGTTATCAACCATAGAACATATCAACAGTGTGATCAATAATTTTATCTGGGGCGTGCCGGCCATGATCTGTATTATCGGTGTGGGACTTGTCTTAAGCATCCGCACGGGATTTCTGCAGCTTCGCAAATTCCCCTATGCCATGAAGATTACCTTTGGCCGGATGTTCAAAAAGAAGGAAGCAGCCGACGGAGCATTAACGCCGTTTCAGGCAGTCTGTACGGCACTTGCCTCCACCGTGGGTACCGGAAACATTGCCGGCGTTGCCGGAGCCATCGCCATTGGCGGACCGGGAGCTGTTTTCTGGATGTGGGTTTCTGCACTTCTCGGTATGTGTACCAAATTTTCCGAGGTAACCCTTGCGGTTCATTTCCGTGAGACCAATGCGGACGGAGATCTGGTGGGCGGTCCCATGTACTACATAAAGAACGGTCTGAAAAAGCACTGGCACTGGCTTGCTTATTTATTCTCGGCATTTGGCGTCCTGACAGTATTTGGAACAGGAAATGCCACACAGGTCAATACCATTACCACGGCGATTGATTCCGCATTGAGCAGCTTTGGCATTATTTCAGAGGCCTCCATGAAGCGGCTGAATCTCGTGATCGGCATTATTCTGGCTGTGCTTCTGGCTCTGATCCTTCTTGGCGGCATCAAACGGATCGGACAGGTTACCGAAAAGCTTGTCCCATTTATGGCACTTTTGTATATCCTGCTGGCACTGGGCGTCATTCTGATCAACATTCAAAATGTCCCATCGGTATTTCGTTCCATTATTCAGGGCGCCTTTTCACCTGCCTCTGTGACCGGTGGAGCGGTGGGAAGCTTCTTTCTCAGTATGAAAAAGGGTGTTTCCCGTGGAATCTTTTCCAATGAGGCAGGTCTTGGTACCGGTTCCATCGCCCATGCCTGTGCCGACACCAGAAAGCCGGTAAAACAGGGATTTTTCGGTATTTTTGAGGTGTTTGTGGATACGATCCTGATCTGCACCATAACAGCACTTGTCATTCTCTGCAGCGGTGTCCCGGTAGGGTACGGAGCTGCAGCAGGAGCCGAGCTGACGATTTCCGGTTTTACTGCCACCTACGGCAAC
>CADAKW010000132.1 GCA_902788645.1 uncultured Lachnospiraceae bacterium | reverse complement strand
GTCTTATTGATTATCCTTCAATCGATGATACGTTGTTTTTACATACTCGTCCATCATCCCGGAAATATAATCAAACACCAGCCGTTCCTGTAAAGCATCTCTCAGATCCTTGTCACGGCTCTCCCTCTCGTACTCCGCCTCATATTGCTTCATAATATTCTCTGCGCGGTACTCCGGCGGCAGATAATTTACATTTTGAGAATAGAACTCATACAATGTCCGCAGCATCGTCTCACCCTGCTGCTCATATGCATACACCTCATCCGTATTGGTGATGCAGTCGTAGGTCGTCTGCTTCAGACCGGATGCCAGCCTGCCGTACGTCACAAATCCGATCTCCTGATCCCTTTGCGTGCCTTTCTTGCGTTTCTCTTCCTCCGTCAGATCCACGATCCCAATATCATTGATCAATGTGTTGATGATACGGGAGGTCACTTCCTTGCGGTACAGCTTTGAAAACTCCGCCGAAGAGATCATCTTATTTTTGTAACCGGCCCGGTCCTTGCTTTCATAAATAATCTCTTCGAGGCACCGGATACTTGCATCGTCGTCAATGCCCCGGTAAAACTCATGGTAAATGTCATCCAGTGTAAAGCTTCCAAGCCTCAGACCATCCTCCAGATCATGCGCCGCATAGGCAATCTCGTCTGCCAGATCCACAATCTGCACATCAATGGTACGCAGCTCCACTCCCGTTTCAGACGTGATCTTTTTCACCAGCTCATAATCCTTATCGTAAATAAACTTTTGATTTTTGGTGGAAATCCTGTCGTATTGATTGTAATATTTCAGCACACCGAGCAGAGTACGGTACGTGAGATTCAGCCCTTGAAAGTCTGCTCTTTTCTGCTCCACTGTCGTCAGGATCCGAAATGTCTGCGCATTTCCTTCAAAACCGCCCACCTTCTTGGCCAGCTTGTCCAGATACCGTTCACCTGCATGACCAAATGGCGGATTTCCAATGTCGTGTGCCAATGCAGCCGCCTCTACAACATAGATCTCATCCCGGTCATATCCAATCTCCATGGCAATAGATCTGGCGATCTGTGCCACCTCCAGGCTGTGAGTCAGCCGATTCCGTATAAACTGATCCGACTGTACTGCAAACAACTGCATTTTCCCCTGCAGACGCCGGAAAGAAGACGCATATAATATCCTCGTATAATCTCTCTGATACTCCCCATCAAATCTCGGCCGGTTTCCCTCCTCATACTGACGTTTCTGCAGAGACTCATTCTGCGAAACCGGAGCCAGAAACTTTGTTCTGATTTCATCTGCCTGTTGTTGAAGTATCGTACACATATCGGAATCCTCCTTTATTATCCGGAAATGATCATTTTTTCCACTTTTTGTAATTCATCCTGCAATGCAGGTTTGCGCGGATAGGTTCGCTTCAGTTCCCCGATCAGAGACCGGGCGCAGTCACCTCCGCCCCATTGGATCAGCATGGCGATCTGCTTCATCACCCTCTTATACTCCGGTCGTTCCTTATATTTTGCACAATTGTCACGGATCACCCGGCAACACAATTCATAAATTTGATCCGGATAATCCTTTACCAAATGTTCCCCGTACTCAAATAAATCCTGCGGATCCTCCGTCAAATCCTGTAGAAGACGATCTCCTTCCTCCTCTGTGACAAGAACATTTCGATAACATGTCCTCTGACCGCTGTTTTTTAACAGCTCCAGCAGCTCCTCATAATGCATATCCCATGCACTGCCCGTCTCATATATCTCTTTCAGCTCATCCCAGAAGCTCTCATTTCCCATAAGCAACAGCTTCTGAGCCTGGGCAATCTTTTTATCCCTGTCAGCCGCCTTGTGATAAATAGAATATAACACATTTTGCCAATCCTCGGGGTCATTTTTGCGATAATGCTGTGCCTCATATCCCTCTGCCTTTTCCCGACAAAGTCTCTCCGCCTCATCGTAATCCTTTTCCTCTAATGCATCTTCGATCGCCATCCTGCGAAGCCTGTCCACGGAAATGTTATGGTACAATTCCTCCCGTGCAGCCTCCCTTCCCAGAATCTGTCTGTGCAAAAGATACCTCAAAAGGATATCCTCCTCCTTGTTATATTCCGGATAATAATCCTCCTGCTCTCCCTCCAGCAATTCATCCAGAACCCGTTCAAAGGTTTTCGCTTTCTTTTCATCGCAAAGACAGATGCCACATTCCATCAGGTTGTACCGCCAATCGGTCCACCCGTTAAACACTCCCTTTCTGGCCTCTCTGGTAATCAGTGTCAGCGCCTTGTCCCTTACCGGTTTATCCTGCTTTGCAAGCTCCCCGGTGCATCTTCCGATCATCTCATATGTACACATGATCAGCTCCGTAATCACCCCGGTGCTGTTGTCCACACAAGAAGCAAGCTCCACGCCAGACACCAGCACACACAGAGCCGCCTCCAACGCCATCATATCATCCCCCGCCTTCAGGGTTTCCTCACATACCTTCAGGCAGTCCAACATATCCGTGCAAATATTATTGCACCTGCTGCAGCTGATATAGCCCTGATGTGTATTGTATTGAATAGACATTGTGATCGTCCTTTTTATATGCCTCTTAATATCTCCCGCCGAATTCATGAAAAACCTCCCCTATTTCTCTTAATTTCATCTTTTGTGAAAGTGAAAAGACCACCTTGCCAAAGGCTTCCCGCAGATCAGTAGATTTTCTGAAAAGTCTTAGTCATTTTATTATTTGATCGTTTACTTTCTTTATACATCCATTATAAAACAAGGGATTCTTCTTTACAAGATGAATGTGGGGGAGGGGATTTCTTGTCTGTGTAATTTATTTAGACGATTTGTTGGGACAGTGTATCGATCAATGATATATCTGCAGGCAACCATTCCACGGAGTTTAATTGTATTTCTCTGCCCCGGAGCTAAAATCTCATTTGTTCTGGCCATCCCTTATAAACGGCTCTTTGATTTCTTTCTGCAGCAACTCCCCATAAGCATCCAGTTTGCGGAAGGTATTGCCCAGCATTTCCCGGCTTCGGTATTCCCGGATTGCTTCCATATCATAATCATTATCATTGTATGCGATTTTCCATAAGCGCCATATACAACACCATTTGTAAAATATCAGGAGGAACGACTATGAGCAATATACACAAAAACCCAACTATCAGTTTTAGACCTACACCATATGAGCGAAAAGAAATTGAAGCCCGCATAAAAGCAAGCGGACTTCCTAAAAGAATTTTCTATACAAGGAGCTGTTTATACGACCGCATCTGTGTC
>CADAKW010000131.1 GCA_902788645.1 uncultured Lachnospiraceae bacterium | reverse complement strand
GGACGCTAATACAATAAAGGAACACAGATGGTTTTTCAATACTAAATTTATATCAGAGGCCTGGTATGCTACCCACTATCATGCCAGAAGCCTCAAAAAAATACCATCATATTTCACTTCGGAGATCTTGTCACCGAGACAGGCATTGTCCTTTCCGGCAGTGTGCATATTGAAAATACGGATTTCTGGGGAAACACCAGTCTTTTAAGCAATGTAGAAGCCGGAGGCGTTTTTGCCGAAACATATTCCCTCTGCCGGGAGCCTATGATGGTGGATGTAGTTGCTGCCAGTGACTGCCGTATTCTTTTTATGGATATGGAATTTCTCCACGATCCCACTCTGGCAGGATATTCCTGGCATCAAAAAATGCTGAGCAATATGCTCAGCATTTCCATACGAAAAAATCTTACCCTCTCCCACCGCATTTTCTGTACCAGTCCGAAAACCATACGGGAGCGGTTACTGACTTACCTTTCCTCCCAGGCCGGAAAGGCCGGCAGCTCCAGCTTCCAGATTCCGTTTAACCGCCAGCAGATGGCTGATTATCTGAATCTGGACCGGAGTGCCCTTTCCAAGGAGCTTGGAAAAATGCGGGATGAGGGGCTTATTACATTTCACAAAAATCAGTTTACTCTGCTGCATCCTGCTTTGAATGAATCTCACTAAGCTTTCTAAAGCAACTGAAGGCTACCAGAACACCAAGTACCATCAACAGGATCGCTACGATAAGCTGAAGGCCGTCTACCAGGAAGGTTGCCTGACCGGCAGAGATATTGGCTACCAGAGCAATAGTCTTCTGAACCAGTGCGGTAAAGGTAACTGCCAGCATAACAAACATCGGTACATAAAGTGTCCAGCCTGTTCTTCCTGTTGTCTTTAAGAATACGGACAGTGCGATCAGTACAAGTGCGGCAAGAAGCTGGTTTGCTGAACCAAACAGCGGCCATACATTGTTGTAACCCCCCAGAGTCAGCAGATAACCAAAGAATAATGTAACAACGGTTGCAAAATATTTATTGGTCAGAACCTTCTGTGCCGGAGTCATCTTTGCAGTGTCTGTTGTATCTCCAAGGAACAGCTCCTGGAAGGACATTCTGCCGATACGGGCAACAGAGTCCAGAGAAGTCAGTGCCAAAGCAGAGACACACATTGTCATAAATACAGTTGCAAGCTGTACCGGTACTCCCATTTTCTCAAGGAAGCCTGCAACACCGGCTGAGAAGATTGCAAATGGTGTACCATCCGGCTTCGTACCATTGACGGCAACGGCACCTACAACAACCAGTGCAACAACACCAAGAAGGGATTCCACGATCATGGCACCATAACCGATCATTGGCATATCCTTTTCATTGCTGACTGTCTTTGATGATGTACCGGAAGAAACAAGGCTGTGGAAACCGGATACTGCACCACAGGCGATGGTTACAAACAGTGTTGGGAAAAGGCTGCTTCCGCCAACATTAAATCCATTGTATGCATTCAGCTTCATGGTTGGGTGTGCAAAAAGAACACCAACAACGGCACCAATGATCATACCTAACAGCATAAAGGTTGTCATATAATCTCTAGGCTGCATCAGAAGCCACATTGGCATAACAGATGCTAAGAACAGATAAATCATGATGATGTAGATCCATGCTGACTTTGTCTGATAGATCGGAAGGTGCATACCGATCGCAAACATAACAACCAGAAGTGCGATCGCTACGACTGCTTTCACAATCTCGTTCATCTTTCCAACCTTTTTCTGGATCAGTCCAAATACAACTGCCACAAGAATGAACAGCATGGAAATGGAAGCGGCTGCTGAGTTTGCATAAGCAACGGAGCTGTCCTCCAGGCCTTTACCTACGAAAGTGCCTGCAACCATATCGGTAAATGCTGCAATTACCAGCAGAGTGAATAACCAGCAGAACAGCATAAACAGCTTTCTTCCTGCCTTACCAATATATTTCTCAATGATCATACCCATGGACTTTCCTTCGTTCTTAACAGAAGCGTACAGGGAACCGAAATCCTGAACAGCTCCGAAGAAAAGACCACCGATGATCAGCCATAACAAAACCGGCACCCATCCAAACACGGATGCAAGAATTGGTCCCGTGACAGGTCCCGCTCCGGCGATGGATGAAAACTGATGGGCAAATACGGTAAACTTAGAAGATGGTACATAATCCTCTCCATCCTCGAACTGGTAAGCCGGTGTCTTTGCCTTCTCATCCAGTCCCCACTTTCTGGCAAGCCATCTTCCGTAGAAAAGATAACCCGCACCAAGAGCAACGATACTGATCAATACGATTACTAATCCATTCATTTGAATTCCTCCTTTGATGTGTTCCTGTGCTGTCTGGCCGCGAAATCTTTAATCTCAAGTAACTGTTTCTTTTCTCAAAATTAAAAAAGCTCTCGTCCCAAACAAAATGCTTCTAACATTTTATTTAAAGACGAAAGCTGATATTCTTCCGCGGTACCACTTTATTTGCCGCTTCATGCGGCCTCTCTGCCTTATCCCTCAGCGTATCTGTCAATGATATGCCCTCAATAAGCTTCTCTGTAACGGGAGAATCCCGGTGACACCTACCGTCGCAGCAAAACTGCCATTTCAGTGCACTTCTCACAGAGGATAGCTTTCTCATCTGCACACTGTCTCGCACCGGCCGACAGCTCTCTGTAATGCGTTCCGATCAAGAAAACCCTGTTCTGTTCATCGAATTTGTTTTTGTTCGAGAAAAAAGATACCACTTTGTTTTTTGCTTGTCAATAGTTTTTTTAATTTTAAAGATGAATTTTATTCATGTTGCATTCACGGCAATGGAATATCGGTATTCTGACCTGACTTATTCCTTGCCGTCCCAGCAGTAAGTACAAAGCTTGCAGCGATCAATCTCCACAGCATCCAGCATATCATCCAGACGGTTAAAACGAAGTGATGTAAAGTTAAGTTCTTTGCGGATCTCCTCAACCATCTGCTCATACTTCGGAGACTCCGGATCTGTATATTCCTGCAGGATCTCGTCTGTCACCTCTGTGCCCTCCAGTCTCTCGATCACACGTCTGGTGATGAGATCCATCTCAGAGGAGGAACGGGAGAAATTCAGATATTTACATCCATATACCAGCGGCGGACATGCCGGACGGATATGTACCTCCTTTGCTCCACTCTGATATAAGAACTCTGTTGTCTCGCGAAGCTGCGTACCACGGACAATAGAATCATCAATCAGCAGCAGACTTTTGTCCTTGATCAGATCCTGTACTGCTAACAGCTTCATCTTGGCGAT
>CADAKW010000130.1 GCA_902788645.1 uncultured Lachnospiraceae bacterium | reverse complement strand
TTTCTTACTTATATTTCCACAGTAATGTAAATGCACGATAACATCTGCAATAGAATCTTATATCATCTTATCCGCAACCCTCCGCAAGGTCAAGAAAAATCAAATGAATTCATTGAAAATTAACATATTACCGGTATATGCGTTAATATATTTTCGAGTTTTATTCATATATTGTATTTGTGCCGGTTTTACGGTATGATTTTGTCAATATATGCCGCAGAACCGGGAAAATGATTACAGATCATATCTGAATCTGCGGCATGGGACATCGTGTGTGAATGGAAGAAAAAGGAGGAATGTATGACAAATTATATATTGATCGTTGCAGCAATCATTTTATTGTGTCTGTTTCTAAATAAGCTGTCATCGAAAATCGGTATACCTGTACTGTTGGCTTTTATTATACTTGGGATGCTTTTTGGAACCGACGGACTGTTAAAGATTTCTTTTGACAATTACAGGATTGCGGAAGAGATCTGCACGGTTTCTTTGATATTTATTATGTTTTACGGAGGTTTCGGCACCAATTGGAAACAGGCGAAGCCCGTAGCAGGAAAGGCGGTGCTGCTCTCAACGGTGGGAGTGCTTCTGACGGCTGCGGCTACCGGATTATTCTGCTACGGTGTTCTTCGTTTCCGGTTCTGGGAAAGTATGCTGATCGGTGCGGTTTTAAGCTCTACGGATGCCGCTTCGGTATTTTCTATTCTTCGTTCCAGACAGCTCAATTTAAAGGACAATACCGCGTCTATGCTGGAGATGGAGAGTGGCAGTAATGATCCGTGTTCTTATATGCTGACCGTGATCATTCTGGCAGTGATGAAGGGTGGTTTTACCGGAGGAAGCCTGTTGCGTCTGATAGTGTTGCAGCTGGTATTTGGCATTCTTATCGGAGCGATCGTAGCGGCATTTGGGGCATGGGTACTGTCGCAGATGAAAAATACCGGCGACGGTGTGGATACGATCTTTGTGTTCAGTATGGCATTGCTTGCGTATGCCGGGGCGGCTGTATTGGGGGGCAATGGATATCTGTCCACATATCTGGCAGGATTGATCTTGGGGAATCGTCCTCTCCATAATAAGAAGTCATTGGTGCATTTCTTTGATGGACTCACCGGACTGATGCAGATGCTGATCTTTTTCCTGTTGGGGCTTCTGGCATTTCCGTCCGCCCTGCCGGGGATCATTCCGGTGGCGTTTGCCATTGCATTATTCCTGACCTTTGTGGCAAGACCGGTTTCCGTATTTGCTATTCTGACACCGTTTCGCTGCCCGGTACGTCAGCAGCTTCTGGTCGCATGGTCGGGACTTCGGGGAGCCGCATCCATTGTATTTGCCATTTTGGCAACTGTAGACCCGGCATACACCAAAAACGATCTCTTTCATATTGTGATATTTATCGTACTGTTTTCCATCAGTATTCAGGGTTCCCTGTTGGGATTTATGGCACGCAGGCTGGATATGATCGATGACAGGAATAATGTCATGAAGACCTTCAGTGATTATTCGGAGGAGGTGCCGGTGGAGTTTGTGAAGATTGCGGTAAAAAAGAACCATCCATGGAGCGGCAAAAAGATCAGGGATATTGTTTCGCTGCCGGATCTGCTGCTGGTATTGATCCTGCGGGGAGAGGAACGTATCGTGCCGAATGGGGATACGGTGATCCGGGAAGGTGACCGTATCGTGCTGAGTGCATTGTCGCCGGAGGAGCATTTAGGACTGCACTTGTCAGAAATTTCCATTGATAAAGAAAGTCCGTGGATCGGCCTGCCTCTTTCCAGAGTGAAGCTGGAGGAAGGAAGCCTGGTGCTTGTACTGATGCGGGAGGATCAGGTGAAAATACCAAATGGCAATACGGTGATCCGTGAAAACGATATCCTTGTTGTGAGTCAGGTGTGACCGGAATGTATCCGCAGGAAGCGGACAAGCTTTGCCATATTGATCAATATAAGACCTCTTATTGATAATGTTTTTCGATAAGGGGTTTTTCTTGATTTATCTGAAATGAGAGTGTATAAAAAAGTTAAACCCATCAAAGAGTGTTTATTCAGAATAGGAGGCAAAACTTATGTTAGATTGTTTAAAAAAGATCGATAAGGTAAAGACCGGCATTTTTGCGGTGGGTGTATTGTTTGGTACAGCAGGTGTTAAGATCCTTGCAAGTGATGATGCAAAGAAGCTTTATACCAACTGCACAGCAGCTGTTCTTCGTGCGAAGGAGTGCGTTCTGAAGACGGCAGCAACTGTTCAGGAAAATGCAGAGGATATTTATGCAGAGGCTAAGCAGATCAATGAGGATCGTGCAGCTCAGGCAGAGGAGTTTGAGGACGAGGTTTCTGAGGAGGAGTCTTTTGAGAAAGTAACAGAAGAGTAATGGATGAAACGGGGAATTTAAATGAAATTTCAGATCAAACACGAAATTAAGGGAAGAATCCGTATTCATGCCGCACAGAAGAGAATGTCCTTTGCCCAGGCAGATACGCTTCAGTATTATCTGACGGGGTATGATTTTGTTCAGAATGTAAAGATCAGGGAGAGAACCTGCGATATAACCATCAGCTTTTCGGGAGACAGAGAAGATGTGATACATGTATTGCGTCGGTTCTCCTATGAACGTATTGAGGCACCGGAGGTGATCCGCCGGTTGAAGCAGTACGGTATCTCTAAGGTGGTTATGATGACGGGAGACAGTGACCGGATCGCATCGACGATCGCCGATAAGGTGGGCGTGGATGAGTATTATTCCGAGGTGCTGCCGGAGGATAAGGCAAAGTTTGTGGAAAAGGAAAAGAATGCCGGGCGAAAGGTTATTATGATCGGAGACGGCATCAATGATTCTCCTGCATTGTCCGAGGCAAGCGTTGGCATTGCCATCAGTGACGGAGCAGAGATTGCCAGAGAGATCGCTGATGTCACCATCAGTGCCGATGATCTTTACGAGATCGCGATATTGAAGCAGCTCAGTGATGCGATGGTGCGCAGGATCAACAAGAACTATCGTCTGATCGTAGGCATCAACACAGGCCTGATCGCACTTGGCATTGCCGGAGTATTCCAGCCGACCATGTCAGCGCTGTTCCATAATACTTCTACGATCCTGATCAGTCTGAAGAGTATGAATGATCTGCTGGATCGGGAAGAGATGCAGACAATACAATAAAATATTAATTATTTTTGGGATAATTTCAAATAATATAACTTGTTGCGAGGGCGTAATGGTGGTATATTACGCCGTAACAGGTTATTTTTTTGTTTTATGGGAACAGAAAATTGTTTATGGAGATGCAGGGAGGATGGATCATGGATATATTTGATGGTTATTTTTTTGTTTTATGGGAACAGAAAATTGTTTATGGAGATGCAGGGAGGATGGATCATGGATATATTTGATATTATCGGGCCGGTCATGGTTGGCCCCAGCAGTTCCCATACTGCAGGGGCAGTGAGGATCGGTTATGTGGGGCAGAAGCTTCTGGCGGAACCGGTAGTAAAAGCAAGGATCGGTCTGTACGGTTCCTTTTGGTCTACCGGGAAGGGACATGGTACGGATCGCGCGATCGTGGCCGGGCTGATGGGCTGGGAACCCGATGACCGCAGGATTCCGGGGAGTCTGGAGTACGCCGGGAAAGCAGGGGTGGAGATTTCCTTTTATCAGGCGGATCTTAAGGATGCCCATCCCAACACGGCGGTGCTCCATATGACAGGTGCCGGGGGCCGGGAGCTGGAGGTAGTTGCCGCATCCATTGGCGGGGGCCGTATCCGTATCTGTGAGGTGGATGGATTGACGGTGAATGTGTGCGGAGAACATCCTACATTGATCGTCCATAATCTGGATCAGCCGGGTCATGTGGCGGAGGTTACGTCCATGCTGAGCCATAAATCCGTAAATATTGCTACGCTGCAGCTATACCGGAATGCCCGTGGCGGCAATGCGGTCATGGTGTTGGAATGTGATCAGGAGATTCCGCCGGAGTCCATCAAATGGCTGGAACACCTGGAGGGTGTCATCAAGGTAACATATTTGAATTTGTGATTAAGGAAAGGCTTGGTTATCAGTATGTTTGAATCATTGCAGCAGATGCAGGAAATATGTGAAGAAAAAGGGATTTCCTTTTGGGAGCTTGTGATGCAGGAGGAAGTTAATGAAAAGCAGAGCACCCCGGAGGAAATCTTTGATATGATGCAGGAGATGTAT
>CADAKW010000129.1 GCA_902788645.1 uncultured Lachnospiraceae bacterium | reverse complement strand
AAGTCTGACAGTGAGCTGGCGGTAGATATTATTGAAAATAAAGGAAAAGGAGTGCTGATGTATTATGCAGACTAATACGAAGGATCAGGTATATGCCGGATTTTTCGTACGTCTGACGGCATTCCTGGTAGATATGATCATAGTCAATGCCGCATTGCTGGTGATTCGGATCCCGATGTGGATATTATCGTTGAACAGCCCGGATAACGTGTTGGTGCGGGATTTCATTTTTCAGTATTCCATTGTAGATATCGTCTGCTATCTGTTGACGGTGCTGTATTTTACATTGCTTACGTATTATACAGGTGCAACCCTTGGCAAAAAGCTTTTCCAGCTTCGGGTAGTCAGTACGGAAGACCGGAAAATGACATTCTTTGAGGTACTTTACCGGGAGAGCATCGGCAGATTTTTGTCCGGAGTGATTATGAATCTGGGATATCTGCTGATCCTGGCACAGAAAGAGCACCGCGGGATCCATGATCTGCTGGCAGATACCAGTGTGATCTATTATCATGAAAAGAAGGTGTATGTGCATACACAGATGAATTATCGGAATATGGTGCCGCAGCCGGGATATACTGTGCCACCGCAGGGAGGTATGAACCCACAGAGTGGAAACTCAGTACCATCACAGAGTGGTATAAATCCACAGAGTGGGAGTTTGGTCTCACCGCAAGGTGATATAAATCCGCAAAGTGGACATTCGATACTGTCGCAAGGCAGTATGAGCCCACAAAGTGGAGAATCGGCACCTCGGCAGAGTGGTATAAATCCACAGAGCGGGGACCGCGTATCCTCGCAGGAGATGACATCTGCTGCAGCTCCGGTACAGAGTTCACCGCAGGAGCCGGAGGATCACGCAAATGTCGATTAGATTTTTTAAAGTCATTGAATAAATTCGAAAATGCCTGTCAAAAATAAAGACAGAAGATATCGGAAAGCATCTCGATAGATTTGAGGTGCTTTTCTTTCTTTTCGGAATAGGTGTTTTTGGAATGCAGGACGTCCGGAAAGCAGCTATTGGTATAAAAGAAAAGAGGCGGCAGCGTCTCAGAATGGAGGGACAGGATGAAGAATAAACGCAATGATTTTAAGGAACAGAACACACAGTTATCAAAAAGAAGCTTTTATGTGTCAGCATGTGCCGTGCTGGCATGTGCAGCTGTGCTGGGGACCGCGTATTTTCAGACGCAGAAAACGGACAATACAGGACATAAGGTGGCAGAGCAGCCGGCAGCTACCATAGCGGGAGAGTCTGCAATACACAAGAACTGGAAAGCAGATGCCCAGGGAATCGGCAAAGCAGACAGCGAGCAGGCAAGTACCACGATGAATGCGGATGATCTTGCCAAAAAGAAAGAAAAGGCTGCAAAGAAAAATGTCGAGGTTAAGGCAAATCAGGAGAAGAAAAAAACTGATACAAAAAATACGTCAAAGGCAACCATGATGTCGGCAAACCACAAAAGCTTCAATGAGGAAAAGGGACTGACGTGGCCGGTGAAGGGCGATGTTCTGATGAAATTCAGCCAGAGCAACAATATTTATTTCAAGACTTTGGCGCAGTATAAGAGCAATCCGGCAATTGAGATATCTGCCGATGAAGGAACCAAGGTGATCGCTTCGGCAGCGGGAACCGTGACGGAGATCAGCAAGGATGATATCACCGGCACAATGGTCACTACAGATATCGGAAGTAATTACAAAGTCACCTATGGCCAGTTGACAAACCTTAAAGTCAAAAAAGGGGATGAAGTCAAGGAAGGCCAGCTTTTAGGAAATGTTGCAGCTCCAACGAAATATTTCAGTGAAGAGGGAAGCAACCTGTTCTTTCAGGTGAAAGAAAATGGAAAAGCGGTGGATCCGCTGCTGCTGTTAAATTAATATTTATACAGATAAAAATCTGATACAAAACCCCAGTGATGGTTTTATCATTGGGGTTTTTTGCTTTTTCCTAGTCAAATGCCTGCCTGTATGGTAAAATGTATGCGAGGCAAAAGTGACAAGCACCCTCGCGATGCGATTTTGTGATAAATCAAAGGAGAAGTGAATAAAATCAGCAGAGGAAGAAAAAGAAAGGCAGGAAAAAAATGCAGTACAAAATTTTAGGAAATACCATGCCGGCGGTGGAAATCTTATTTGATCAGCCGGGAGAGTCAATGTATACACAGTCTGGTGGAATGGCATGGATGTCAGATGGTGTTGAGATGGACACCAATACCAGGGGAGGTCTCCTCAAGGGTGTTGGCAGAATGTTTGCCGGAGAGTCTTTGTTTATGGCAAATTATACTGCCAGCAAACCGGGGGCAACCATTGCATTTGCTTCTACAGTAGCAGGTGAGATCATGCCTCTGGATGTCAGCGAGACCGGCGGGATGATCTGTCAGAAGGGAGCATTCCTTTGTGCAGAGCCAACTGTCAACTTAAATGTTACATTGACCAAGAAGCTTTCCTCAGGTTTCTTTGGCGGTGAAGGATTTATTCTTGAGGAGATCAGCGGAGCCGGTATGGCTTTTCTGGAGATCGATGGCGACAAGATCATCAAGGATCTGGCACCGGGTGAGGTGCTCAAGGTGGATACCGGAAATGTTGTGGCATTCCAGAAGGGGATGGCATATGAAGTCGAGATGGTCAAGGGATTAAAGAACATCTTCACCGGACCGGGACGTGTTGTTCTTCAGACTCAGAACTTTGCCGAGTTTGCCGGCAGGATTGCAAAGATGATTCCCAGTAAAAACTGATCGGGGCAGCACACTTGGAAATGTAGTGGACAATATTACTGATTCCGTAGACATTTTTGATCTGTTTTCGTAGAAGGATCGATCTGGCACAGCAAAGATGCGTTGGCGTTTTTGCTGTGTCTTTTGATATATAGCGGAAGGAGAAGAGGTTGAACATGAAGATAAATCGTGAACATATTAAAAATACATTTCGGGAATATACTGATCGTTATGACAGAACCGACCCGAAAATAAAATTAAAGATCGATCATACATACCGCGTGGCGGATCTGTGCGAACGGATCGCAAAATCGCTGGATTTGTCACAGGAAGACATTGATCTGGCGTGGCTTAGCGGAATGCTGCATGACATTGGGAGGTTCGAACAGCTTCGCCGTTATCATACATTTTCGGATGCGCAGTCGATCGATCATGCAAGGTTTGCGGTGGAGCTGCTTTATGAGGACGGGCTGATCGCAGATTATGTGCCGGAGATATCGACGACGAAATCAGTTGCTAATACTGGGACGATGGGTGATGGAATTGATTCTGCTAATAAAGAAGGTGCAGAAGAGCAGGTGAGTGAAGAGTGTGGATCATCCGGTGGCTTGAGTAAGGACATGCCGTTATCTGATGTGCTGCAGACACTTCGCATAGCGATTGGGGAACACAGTGCATACCGGATACAGGAAAGTCTTGATGAACGGACGCGGATGTTCTGTCATATTCTGCGGGATGCGGATAAGGTCGATATCTTCCGGGTCATCTGCGATACGCCTATGGAGGAGGTTTACGGATTTCAGACAGAAGATATTCTCCGGTCAGAAATTACGCCGGAGGTCAGACAGGCGTTTCTGGAACATCATGCAGTGCTTCGAAGCCTGAAAAAGCAGCCGGCAGATTATATTGTGGCACACGGCTCGCTGGCATTTGAACTGGTATATCCGGAGAGCCTGCGGATTGCTAAAGAGCAGGGATATCTGGCGCAGATGATGTCGTTCCGATCGGAAAATCCGGAGACGGTGAAGGAATTTGAGCATTTGCGGAAGGATCTGAAGGATTATCTGGAGCAGAGGTCGTAGATTGCGAGTATAATTTAACAGGTGTAAACAAAATTTACAATTTTATTTGCGCGAAGGCAGAGAGAGGATGGAACAAATAAATTTGTTCCATCCGAGCACGTCCGCAGGGAATTTAACTTCAGAGCAGGAAGGAAAGTGCAAAATGCCCTTGTTATTATTGGGACAGTAATTTATAATGAAAGAAGCGTGTATGCTTATTATTGCACAGAAAGAGAGGAAGACACAGATGAATCAGGAAAAGGTTATCGTTATTGACTTCGGTGGTCAATATAACCAACTGGTGGCAAGACGTGTGCGTGAGTGCAACGTATATTGCGAAATCTATTCTTATAAGACGGATTTAGAGCAGATCAAGGCAATGAATCCGAAGGGAATCATTCTGACCGGAGGGCCAAATAGCTGTTATGAGGCGGATTCTCCAACATATCAGAAAGAATTGTTTGAATTAGGTGTACCGGTTTTGGGACTTTGCTATGGCGCACAGCTTATGATGCATGTGCTGGGCGGTAAGGTGGAAAAGGCACCTGTCCGTGAATATGGAAAGACAGAAGTGTCCGTAAATCAGGACTCACCATTATTCCGGAATGTCAGCAAAGACACCATCTGCTGGATGAGCCACTTTGATTATATTTCAAAAACAGCACCGGGCTTTGAGATCGTTGCAACAACGGCAGATTGTCCGGTGGCAGCAGCACAGAATCTGGAGCAGAAGCTTTTTGCGATCCAGTTCCATCCGGAGGTACTTCATACCCAGGAAGGAACCAAGATGCTTTATAACTTCGTCCGCAATATCTGCGGCTGTGCCGGCACATGGAGAATGGATTCCTTCGTGGAGCATTCCATCGAGGAGATCCGCAAGAAGGTCGGCAACGGAAAGGTGCTTTGCGCCCTGTCCGGCGGTGTTGATTCTTCGGTAGCAGCTGTTATGCTTTCCAAGGCGATTGGCAGCCAGCTCACCTGTGTCTTTGTGGATCACGGACTCCTTCGAAAAGACGAGGGCGACGAGGTAGAGGAAGTATTTGGTCCGAACGGCCCATACGAGCTGAACTTTATCCGTGTCAATGCACAGGAGCGTTATTATACAAAGCTTGCAGGCGTCACAGAGCCGGAGGCAAAGCGTAAGATTATCGGTGAGGAATTCATCCGTGTCTTTGAGGAAGAGGCAAAGAAGATTGGTGCCGTAGACTTCCTTGTACAGGGAACCATTTATCCGGACGTGGTAGAAAGTGGTCTTGGCGGCGAGTCCGCAGTCATCAAATCCCACCACAACGTAGGCGGTCTCCCGGATTATGTTGATTTCAAGGAGATTATCGAGCCGCTCCGTAACCTGTTCAAGGACGAGGTCCGCAAGGCAGGTCTGGAGATGGGTATTCCGGAGAAGCTTGTATTCCGTCAGCCATTCCCTGGTCCGGGGCTGGGCATCCGTATCATCGGAGAAGTCACCGGTGAGAAGGTCAAGATCGTGCAGGACGCCGATGCCATTTACCGCGAGGAAGTGGACAAGGTTGCCAAAGAATACGAGCAGCAGAACGGCGAAGCACCGGCGTGGATGCCGAACCAGTACTTCGCAGCACTCACCAATATGCGTTCCGTGGGTGTAATGGGCGACGAGCGTACCTACGATTACGCTGTGGCACTGCGTGCCGTAAATACCATTGACTTTATGACCGCCGAGGCGGCGCAGATTCCATTTGAGGTGCTGCAGAAGGTGATGAGCAGGATCATCAATGAGGTGAAAGGGGTCAACAGGGTATTCTATGATTTAACGAGTAAGCCACCGGGGACGATAGAGTTTGAGTAACCATTTGTGAAAATCGAGCCTTTATTTGCACACCTTCCAAACAAAAAGTGTTAAGTTTTGGCAACGATTTGGCAACAGAATCTAACGCAAATGTGTTAAGTGAAATATTATATTAATTGCATTTAAATAAGACCTTACTGAAGTTCTTTTCCAAACTGGAAAGGAATTTCGATAAGGTCTTTTTCTATTTATCTGATTTTTTCTTGTATGGTCTGTTGCCACTAGAAAATGGAATTAAAGCAGACCTCGCTTCTTCATTTCTTCTGATAATGCATCCTGGAGTTCTGTATCCAATTTGTCAGAGATGGCATTCTTTACATAGCCGGTGGTTGGTTCAATGTTTGGGAAGTTATATCTCCAATTGTCGTATTCATCTTCGGAGATTTCTCCCTGTTTA
>CADAKW010000128.1 GCA_902788645.1 uncultured Lachnospiraceae bacterium | reverse complement strand
ATTTATATGAAAGAATGCTGGAGGAGCTTGGTGTCACGGAAGTGGGAGTAGATGCGGGAAAGGCATTGGCATGGATGCCATATGCCCAAATGGCAGAGGTGCTTGTAAAGGCATTGGAGGAGGAAGGTTTTGAGATAAAAAATCCGGATGCCGCCGCGGTTCTTACGAAGCTTTATTACAAGGAGATCACACGTCCGGAGGCAAAGATCATTCCAACAGCAGATCTTACCAAAGTAATGAAAAAGCTGAAGGACAGAAAGTGTCTGATCGGACTTGCCACAGCGGACAGTGAGAGGGCGGCGAAGTTTTGCCTGGACCGTTTAAAGATAAGGAATTATTTCGATTATATTGGTGCATCCGGAGAGAATGTCAGACCGAAGCCTTCCAGTGATCTGTGTGACCGGTTCTGCCGGAAATACAGGATTTTGCCGGAGGAGGTCATGGTGGTGGGAGACAGTCCGACAGATATGGAATTTGCCCGCAACAGCGGAGCACTGGCGGTAGGCGTGCTGTCCGGTGTGAGCAGCTGGATCAGATATGGGAAATGGATTGTAATACAGAAAGGTATGGTGTGATATGGCAAAATTAGTGCTGGACAGAGTATCCAAGCAGTACGATGGAAAGAATTTTGTAGTAGAAAATTTTAATCTGGAAGTGGATCAGAAAGAATTTGTCATCTTTGTGGGACCTTCAGGCTGCGGAAAATCCACAGTACTCCGGATGATCGCCGGGCTGGAGGAGATTACGTCCGGTGGTATCTATATTGATGAGAGACCTGTCAGCGGAAAGATGGCGGCCAAAGGAGATATTGCCATGGTATTTCAAAATTATGCGCTATATCCTCATATGTCGGTCTACGATAATATTGCTTACAGCTTAAAGATTAAAGGAGTACCGAAAAAGGAGATCAGGGAGAGAGTAGAACGTGTGGCACAGATCCTGGAACTGGAAACCGTATTAAAAAAGAAGCCAAGTCAGTTATCCGGTGGTCAGAAGCAGAGAGTGGCTATGGGACGTGCCATGATCCGTACCCCGAAGCTTTTCCTGATGGACGAGCCGTTATCCAATCTGGATGCAAAGCTGCGGACCCAGATGAGAAAAGAGATTTCAAAGCTGTATCGTGATTCATCTTCTACATTTATTTATGTGACCCATGATCAGATTGAGGCAATGACGCTGGGAACAAAAATCGTTGTCCTAAATCACGGACAGATACAGCAGATCACAACACCGAGAGAGCTGTATGAATCACCTGCCAACTTATTTGTGGCGGGCTTTATCGGTTCGCCTCAGATGAACTTCTGCAAGGTGCGGGTAGAGCAGGATCGGAAAAGAGTCAAGCTGGTATTTGATGATATGGGAGAATTTGTATTGTCAGAGCCGAAAGCACAATTATTGCGAAGCCGCGGTTGGCTGGGCAGGCAGATCATCGTGGGGGTGCGGCCGGAAAATCTCCGGGTGATGAAGCCGGAAGAAGCAGGTCATCAGGAGCTGGAGGAGAAATGGCTTTATGCTGTGGCAAAGGTATTTGAGATGGACGGGGCAGTCAGTTATCTTCATCTGGAGTCCGTGCATGATAAGATTACGATCTGCATGAAGGGACAGAAGGTATACGACATCGACCAGATTGTTTCCTTTACTATGGATGAAAATAAATTACATTTCTTCGATCCGGAGACAGAGGAAGCGATCCGGTAATAAAGGCGCAGCGCAGCAGAAGGCAGAGGGACTGGATAAGTTGGGGCAGATCCATGTGATTTCCCGTGAGGAGGGCTCCGGTACCAGAAACACTTTTGCGGAGCTTGCCGGATTTAAGGACAATAACAGCAGAAATACAGATAATACACTGGGTGTCCTCCTAAGTAAAAACGTGGTGAAAAGGAAGTAAAATTTTTTACGTACATTTTACATAACCCCCATATAAGATTTACACATGCTTGTTATGATTATTAAGAAGTAAAAAAGAAGAGTTGATAAAAGCACGTTAAGAAGATGGAGGAAAACTTATGAATAGTTCGGTTCAGATCGCGTTTGGACTATTGGGAGGATTGGCATTATTTCTTTTTGGAATGAACATGATGAGTGAGTGTCTGCAGAAGGCGGCAGGCCAGAAAATGAAATCTATTCTGGCACTTCTGACAAAGAATCCGATACTGGGAGTTTTGGCAGGTGCATTGACTACGGCAGTTTTACAGAGCAGTAGTGCCACAACCGTTATGACGATCGGTTTTGTCAGTGCAGGTCTGATGAGCCTGCCACAGGCAATTTCTATTATATTAGGTGCTAACATCGGTACCACCATGACAGCACAGATCATTGCGTTTAAGATCAGTGATTATATTTATGTATTGATCTTTGCCGGATTTATTGTTTCTTTCTTATGTAAATCCGAGAAGGTAAAAAATATCGGGCAGACTGTTTTTGCCTTTGGTGTTCTTTTCTTGGGAATCGAGACTATGGGAGACGTTATGAAGCCGTTGGCAGGAAGCCCTATCTTTACGGCGATGATCGCAAAGGTGGCGCATATTCCGATCCTGGGTGTCTGTGTGGGAACATTAATGACACTTGTAGTACAGAGCAGCTCGGCAACCATTGCGGTTTTACAGAACTTTGCGGAACAGGCAGGTTCAAACGGAACAAGTATCCTTGGTCTGGCGGGAGCCATTCCGATCCTGCTTGGTGATAATATCGGTACCACTATTACGGCGTTACTGGCAAGTCTGGGACAGAGCAGAGATGCCAAGCGTACGGCTCTGGCACATTGTATGTTTAATGTCAGCGGAAGTCTGATCTTTATTTGGTTTATTCATCCGTATGCAAAGCTGATACAGTATATTTCCCCAAAGGGGCCGGAGGTGGAGGTAATCTCCAGACAGATTGCCAATGCCCATACAGGGTTTAACCTGATCATGACTGTTTTATGGCTGCCACTGATCTGGCTTCTGGTCAGGATCGTAATGTTTATCATTCCGGGAGACCAGAAAGAGAAAGAGCAGTCCCAGCCAATGTACCTTGACAACAATCTGATCAATCAGCCGACGGCGGCACTTCGTCTTGTTTCCAAGGAAGTGATCCGTTTAAGCGGTATCGTAAAAGAGATCATTACCGGAATATCCGATGTACCGGCACTTAAGGACAGGGATTATAAGGAGAAGCTGCAACAGAAGATTCAGACGGTTCAGAGCCTGGATGACAGGATCACGGAATATCTGACCAATCTGTTTTCCGCCGGTGTACTGACAGAGGAGCAGGCAACTCAGACGGCCGGGATCATGTATGTACTCAGTGATGTAAACCGTATTTCCCTGCTGTGTGGTGATATCTTGTCCGTATTTTCGGAAGAAGCGCAGAAAACGAAAAAGTCTGTGCTTTCCAAGGATGCATCCAAAGATCTGGAGAAGAGTCTGAAAATGATCGGGGATATGTATGAATCATCGCTGAAGGTTATGGAGACCGGAGATAAGGATAATGCAGAAAAGATCATTAAGAAGAGAGATAAGGTGCTGGAGCTGGATCTGAAGCTTCGCAAGGATCATATGAAGCGTGTCAGTACCGGTAAGTGTAAGGCTGCGTTGACCTCCTCGTTTAATAAAATTCTTCACAGCATTGACCGTATGGGAAACAGTTGTGTGAATATTGCGGACGCGGTGATGGAGTCGGTGGATTTCGGGTATTTTAATTGATGTGGTTGTATGGTACAATTACTCCAAAATCAGGAAGGCGGGATAATTATGGCTTTGATCTATATTGTAGAGGATGACAAAAATATCAGTGAGATTGAAAGCTTTTCGTTAAAAAATGCAGGTCATGAGACGAAGGAATTTGCCGATGGGAAATCCTTTTCCAGAGAGCTTATGGAAAAAAAACCGGATCTGATCCTGTT
>CADAKW010000127.1 GCA_902788645.1 uncultured Lachnospiraceae bacterium | reverse complement strand
CGCTTTAGATCAGATTTCAGAGAAGAACTACGACGCAGAATTGTTGGCGCAGGGAATACCGGCAGACCGGATCCGTCATTATGGCTTTGCCTTTGAAGGAAAAAAGGTTTTGATCGGGCAGGAAAGCAGGTGAATATATGAAAAAGACCATTAGTATAGGAAAACAGAGCTTTTCTTCGTTAAGAGAAAAGAACTACTTTTTTATTGATAAAACACATTTTATAAAAGATTGGTGGGAAAAGGGTGACGATATTACCTGGATCACACGTCCACGCCGTTTTGGCAAGACGTTAAATATGAGTATGTTGGAATGCTTTTTTTCTAATAAATATGCGGACCGGGCAGATCTGTTTGAGGGACTTTCTATCTGGCAGGAAGAGACGTATCGGAAACTTCAGGGAACATATCCTGTGATCTTTTTGAGTTTTGCTGCTGTGAAGGCGGGAAATCTGGAGGATGCCAAAACTCAGATCAAACAGGAGATTGCAAGACTGTACAGGGAAAACAGTCATCTCATGAAAGAAGATGCTTTTAGTGAAAATGAGCGTGAATTATATGATAGTACAACAGTAAATAGTACAACAGTAAATATGGATGATGTTACGGCACAGGCTTCTTTAAAAAATCTGTCCGAATGGATGGAACGTTATTACGGAAAGAAAGTCATTATTCTTTTGGACGAATACGATACACCGATGCAGGAGGCATATGTGCAGGGATACTGGGATGAATTTACGTCTTTTGTGAGAAGCTTGTTTAATGCGTCTTTTAAGACAAACCCTTATCTGGAGCGTGCTATTATGACGGGAATTACAAGGGTATCCAAAGAGAGTATTTTTTCAGATCTGAATAATCTGCGTGTCGTAACGACGACTTCCAATCTGTATGCAGATTGTTTCGGTTTTACAGAGGAGGAAGTTTTTGCTGCATTGGATGAGTATGGGATGGAAGATAAAAAGGATGAAGTGAAGCAGTGGTATGATGGTTTTACTTTTGGAGAACACAGAGACATTTACAATCCATGGTCCATTACAAATTATCTGGATGAGGGGCGGTTATATCCTTACTGGGCTTCCACCAGCTCCAACGGACTTGTCAGTCGTCTGATCCGGACAGCATCTGCCGATGTGAAGGAGAAGATGGAGGATCTGTTAAAGGGACAGGAAATCAGTGTAAACTTTGATGAGCAGATCGTATATAACCAGTTGGACGATAATGAAGATGCAATCTGGAGTCTTCTGCTTGCCAGCGGCTATCTGAAGGTACAAAATATAGACTACCGCGGGATTACTTTGGAACCATGGTACACGTTGAATATCACAAATATCGAGACATTGAGTATGTTTACGGCGATGTTTCGGGGATGGTTTAAAAATAAAGATGCAAATTATAATGATTTCGTAAAGGCTCTGTTAAAAGGCAGCCTCAAGGAAATGAATATTTATATGAATGATGTTGCATTTGCAACTTTCAGTAATTTTGACACGGGAAGAAAACCTTCTGAGAAAAGTCAGCCGGAACGTTTTTATCATGGATTTGTGCTGGGACTTCTGGTGGAATTAAGAGATAGGTATCAGATCCGTTCTAACCGGGAGAGTGGATATGGAAGATATGATGTGATGCTTATACCGATGACAAAGATGGATGATGCGATTGTAATCGAGTTTAAAGTGCATGAACCTGACGAAGAGGCAACTTTGCAGGATACGGTTCACGCTTTAGATCAGATTTCAGAGAAGAACTACGACGCAGAATTGTTGGCGCAGGGAATACCGGCAGACCGGATCCGTCATTATGGCTTTGCCTTTGAAGGGAAAAAGGTTTTGATCGGACAGGAAAGCCGGGAAGCCTGATGGATTTCTGAGATCATTGGCAGCAATCTGTTTTCTTCTGGTATATCACGCTATTACAAATAAGTGCACCGGGAAATGCAAAATTTGACAATCAGTTTCAGTCTGGTCTAAGGAAATGCTTTGACACTCCCTGATGAAATGTAGTACAATAAAATATACTAACGTCGTGAACACATGTGAAACACGGCAAAACAACTGGGAAGGCTGGAGATACATGAACAAGACAGAAAAAATGTTTCAATATAAACAGGGAAATACACTGCCCTTTGGGGTTACAAAGGTGGCAGATGGAGTGCAGTTTGCGGTTTCCATCCCTAAGGGAGAGGAATGTTATCTCAATATATACAGGACAGGTCAGAAACGCCCATCCTGCAGGATACGTCTGTCCAAGGAGTACAGGAGGGGTAGTGTTTACTTTGTAAAGCTCACAGATTGTCCGGGTACGGATGAAGAGCACACGGTAGCGGAGGTGTTATCCCGTGAATATGAATATATGTACGAGGTGGATGGAAAGGAGTTTGTGGATCCTTATGCTGCCGTGATCCATGGCAGGGAGCGCTGGGGAAAACGCGGCAGGACGGATATCCGGGGCGGGATCAGTCTGGAGAGCTTTGACTGGCAGGATGACAGTCCCTTAAATATTCCGTTTTCAGATATGATCCTGTATCAGCTTCATGTCAGAGGCTTTACAAAGCATGTATCCTCCAAAGTAGCACATCGTGGCAGCTTTGACGGTCTTCGGGAAAAGATTCCATATCTGAAGGATTTGGGAATCAATGCAGTATTATTGCTTCCGTGTTATGAATTTGACGAGATCAGGTCACAAAAGAAGGCTCACGGAGAACCGGCAAAGCCGGCTGTGAGGGCTGCAGGACAGGCTGTGGCAGACAAAAGCCAGCCGGTAAGTAAGAGAAAACCGGTGGAGCAGGAGAAGCTCAATTATTGGGGCTATGGTCAGAGCGAGACGTATTATTGTGCCCCAAAGGCTGCGTATGCGGCAGATCCGCACGATGCGGGAGTGGAGTTTAAGACACTGGTACGTAGCCTTCATCAGGCGGGGATAGAGGTTTTGATGGATATCTACTTTATGCCGGGCACCAATGTCTGTCTTATGGAAGATTGCCTGAGGAGATGGGTGCTTGAGTATCATGTGGATGGATTCCGTGTCAATCAGGAGGTCATGCCGTCACAGCTGCTTGTTTCGGATCCGATCCTGTCAGGGGTGAAGCTGCTGACGGATTACTGGAACCGGGAGCTGGTGGCAGGAGCCGGAGACAATGGTATGCTGGCGGAGTATAATGAGGGCTTTATGAATTGTGCCCGCCGTTATCTCAAGAGTGATGAGGGACAGGTAGAGAGCTTTGCAGGCTTATTCCGCAGAGGCAGCAGTGAAATGACACCGATCAATTTTATGACCCATGTCAATGGATTTACCATGATGGATCTGGTATCCTATGATGTAAAGCACAATGACGAAAACGGAGAAAGTAATCAGGACGGTACAGAGTACAATTACAGCTGGAATTGCGGTGTGGAAGGCAAGAGCCGCAAGAAGTATATTATGTCCCGGCGTATGTGCCAGATCCGCAATGCATTTGCCATGATGCTTCTGGCACAGGGGACGCCTATGCTTCTGGCGGGAGATGAGTTTGGCAATAGTCAGGAGGGTAACAATAATCCCTATTGTCAGGACAATGAGATTACGTGGCTTGACTGGAGGATGACAGGGAACAGGACGGAGATCCGGGAGTATGTCCGGAAGCTGATCGCTTTTCGGAAGGAGCATCCGGTGCTCCATCAGGGCAGAGAGCTTTATATGTTTGATTCGTTGTCCTGTGGCATGCCGGATGTGTCAGTGCACGGTACACAGGCGTGGAGAGTGGACTTTTCCTATTATAGCAGGATGTTAGCGGTACTTTTATATGGAGATTATCAGCAGAAACCGGATGGGACGGCAGATGATTCCATTTATATCATATTCAATATGTATTGGGAGTCCAAATCCTTTGATCTGCCCAATCTGCCCGGGGAGAGAGAATGGTATCCGGCAGTGGAAACGTACGGCAACACCTTCAGTACGATCCCACAGCCGAAACGCAGAAAACGATGCCACAAAAAGCCTTCTCTGGAGAGCCAGAAGAAGACTATTGTGCCACCGCGTTCTATTGTCGTATTTGTAGGGAGATAGAAGGATATGTAATAGCCGGACAAAGCTCCGGCTATTTTGCTGCAGGCTGTTTCCCTTACAGATTGTGGTTGTCCACGATCTCCTCATACAGATCAATGTCACATACTGTGTCAGGAGTGTAGTGGGTACAGTTCTGACAGGAGATAGCGTCATCTCTGCTTGAGTTTGAGCAGTTACAGTTATCACAGCGGCAGTATTTGGTACATCTTTCTGCCACTTCCTTCATGGTGTTTGCATCTTTTTTCATCATTAAGTCCTCCAGCATGATTTATAGTCAAGACAAGGGAAGAAATGCCGTCTCCGGAGTTTTACGGCAGTCAGCCTTGTCGTGGTACTATTATGTACAGAAAGCAGGTTTTTTATGATAGTGATAGAAATTATTGATATAAAAAATTTTATGGCACATTTATTATTGAAGGAGACCTTTGATCATTTTTTGCTTTTTGAGGCAAGGGCGGTTACATCATCGGAGCTGGTACTCCACGGAAAAAGACGATCCGGGTGGTATGACAGTGAACAGTGGCAGCAGCTGCAGCAGGAGAAGGGAGCCCATGACAGCGGATATATGACATGGGGGGAGATGAGAGATACTGTCTTTGGATTTATTAAAGGAAAAAAGTCGCCGGATAAGATGTATATTGATCTGGAAACCTCCGACAGGCAGCGAAAGCAGATCCTGGGGACAGATCCCGGAAAAGAAGTGGCAGAAATGCCATCACTTCGTCTGCAGATCCGCTTTGAGAATGGGAAGCTTTTGATGGTTCCTGTTGTTTCTTATCCGTCCTTTACGCTGGACAAAACAGGGGAGAGTCTGTGGGAGGAGGCGTTGCAGTCGTTCCTGCGGCATTATAAGATCACATTTCAAACAGAAAGATAAAAAGAGGCCGGTTATCAAGCCGGCTTATTTCATTGATCTGCCTTACGTAAACCATTTCGTGAATTTCTCGTTTACGCTTGCTAAAGCATGGATAATTCGATTGCAAGCAGATTGCGTAGAAAGAAAAGACTGGGAGATCTGCTGCTTGGAGCGGGTGTTATTACACAGGAGCAGTTAGAGGAAGCATTAAAGAAGCAGAAGGAAGCGGGCAATGGTCAGAAGCTTGGTATGACCCTTGTGGATATGGGTATCATGAATGACGAGATCATTGCAGAGGCGCTTTGCCATCAGATGGGACTGGAGCGTGTACATCTGGCAGGTATTACCATTGAGGACGAGGTGCTGGCTCTGGTAGATGAGAAGGTTCTGCGAAAGTATATGCTTTTACCCTATGAGTTTGCTCCGGACAATCCAAATGTTCTTCGTGTAGCATTTTCAGATCCACTGGATATGATCGCAATGGATGATCTTTCCATCATCACCGGTATGCAGATTGAAGTTCGTGTTACCACGGTCAAGGACGTATCTCAGGCATTGGATCGTTTCTATGGTAATTCCGAGGCAATGAAGGTGGCAGATCAGTTTGCCGCTGAGCGTCGTGAGAAATATGGCAATAGTAAGGATGGTAAAGAGGAGTCTGAGGAGGTTAAGCAGGCGCCGATCGTTCGTCTGGTAAATCAGATCATTGAGCAGGCGGTACATAAAAGAACATCCGATATTCACTTTGAGCCGCTGGAGAATCAGCTCCGAATCCGGTTCCGTGTCGATGGTGTACTTCAGGAGGCAATGCGCCATGATATTTCCCTGTTGTCGGCAATGGTTGCCCGTATCAAGATCGTTGGTGGTATGGATATTTCCGAGAAGCGTAAGCCGCAGGATGGTCGTATGACGCAGATCGTTGACAGACAGGAGTATGATATCCGTGTATCTATTCTTCCGACGGTATACGGTGAGAAGATCGTTATGCGTCTTGCACAGAAAACAGCCCTGAGCCGTGACAAGAAAGACCTTGGATTTGAGCCGGAGGAGCTTCACCGGTTTGAGGATATCCTGAAGCATCCAAACGGCATTATGCTTGTTACAGGACCTACGGGTTCCGGTAAATCAACGACTCTTTATACGGCGCTCAGTGAGTTAAATACCGATGAAGTAAATATTATCACTGTAGAGGATCCTGTCGAGGCAAATATTAACGGTATCAATCAGGTTCAGGTTAATGCCAAAGCGGGACTTACCTTTGCGGCGGCACTCCGTTCCATTCTCCGTCAGGATCCGGACATTATCATGATCGGTGAGATTCGAGACGGTGAGACTGCAGGGATCGCCGTTGAGTCCGCTATCACAGGTCACTTGGTAGTTAGTACACTTCATACCAACAGTGCGGCAAGTACCATCAGCCGTCTGGCGGATATGGGTATTGAGAATTATCTGATCTCCGATGCGGTGATCGGAGTTATTGCCCAGCGACTTCTCCGTCGTGTCTGTCCGCGGTGTAAACGTATGGTGCCGGCAGATGATCTGGAGAAGAAGGAGCTTGGTATTCCGGAGGAGAAGTGGGGAGAGGAAGTGCTGATCCCACATATCGAGCCGAATGAAGAGTGTCTGGAATGTGGCGGTGCCGGTTATAAAGGGCGTATCGGTATTTATGAGATCATGCAGATGTCTCCGAATCTCAAGCGTATCATTGCAACCGGTGGTACGGCGGAGGAGCTGGAGAAGCAGGCAATCGCAGAGGGGATGAATACACTCGTTATGTCAGCCAATAAACAGGTATTGAAGGGTATTACGACACTGCAGGAGGTACATCGTGTCGCTTATGATAATTAATCTATAGAATATGGAGGGTTTACAAATGGAAATCACAATGGACAGTTTGCTGGAGATTGCCAGAGATGTGGGAGCATCCGACGTACATATTACAGTGGGACTTCCTCCGAAGATGCGTGTAAATGGTACGATCGAGGATATTATTCCTCATGTGCTGACAGC
>CADAKW010000126.1 GCA_902788645.1 uncultured Lachnospiraceae bacterium | reverse complement strand
AAAAACTTATTATGTACGTGTGCGTGCCTACAAACTGCAGGGAAATAAAACAGTCTACGGGAAATGGACGAAGATCAAAAAGATTAAAATAAAACAATAAACAACAAATCATTTTACAGCAACAAGGTGGTCTAATATGGATATATCCAAAATTTGGGATATACCATATTCCGGCCACCTTATTTAAATCAACAGAACACGTTCTCTTATCCGGTTAAACCAACCTTCTTCTTTATAGCATTTTATATTATTTCCACCTAAAACGCTTTTTCATACAATGCCAATATATCCTTTTTTGTCGTGCTTCTTGGATTGACAGCGATATTTCCACTCTTCATGGCATCATCCGCCATGGCATCAAATTTATCCTTTGTAACACCCACTTCCTCCAGTCCGGCCGGAATTCCCAACGACTCGTTAAGATCCAGCAGTTCGTCCACCAGCATGTCAGCTGTAAACTCCTCCGGTGCCGCGGGAAGCTTGGCAATATAATTATAAATATTGAGATATTTTCCTTTGTCTGCCAGCATATTGTATTCTACAATCGTAGGAAGCAGAATTGCATTGGCAACACCATGAGGCACATTAAAATATGCGCTGACCGGATGGCTCATGGCATGGACGTCTCCGAGACGCGCCCAGGAGAAAGCTATCCCGGCAAAAAGGCTGCCCACCAGCATATTCTCTGCTGCCTCGATATCTCCGCGGTTTGCCACATAACTGCGGATATTGGCACCGATCAGCTCCAGTGCCTTCTCTGCCATGGCATCGGAAAACGGAGAGGCCGCCGTAGAAATATACGGCCTCCAGCGCATGCACCATGGCATCTATACCACAGGCTGCTGCCACCGAAACCGGCGCCGTGGTCAGAAGCTCCGCGTCAAGGATTGCATAGGACGGGATCAGCTTATAACTGAATACCGTGAGCTTATAATTCCGGCTGTGATCGGTAATGACCGAAAATGCGGTCACCTCTGATCCGGTTCCCGCCGTAGTCGGCACGGCAATCAGCGGGATAATATCTCCCGGCACCTTGTCTGCTCCCTCATATTCCGTGATGCTTCCGCCGTATCTGGCAACGACACCAACAGCCTTTGCCACATCCATCGGCGAACCGCCACCCAGTGCCACGATAAAATCTGCACCGCTTTCTTTATATGCGGCGGATGCTTTATCCACCGTCTCTACGGAAGGATTTCCCTCTGTCTCTGTAAAGACGCTGCTCTCGATTCCCTTTGCCTTCATGGCATCTGCGCAGGACTGCACAATACCCATTTTATTCAGATGAGGACCGGAAATGATAAACGCCTTTTTCCCGCCTAATTTTCCCGCAACTTCCGGAAGCTTCGCAAGACTTCCCTTTCCCACGATAATGTTCTGTGGTACCGAAAAAGTAAATTCATTCATGATATTTTACCTTCCTTTGTTTATGATATCTGCATCTCTACAACAACGAACCGATATATTCTCTCTCCAACACAGAGTTGATGGCCGCGTCGATCGCCGCATCCAAAGCAGCATTGATCTCTTCGTCGCTGGACTGCAGTGCTGCCGCATCCTCATCTGAGATAACCTCTACCAGAGACCCAAAGTCCTCCTTGTATTTGAGCTTACATACCACAAAGAAGATGGCTCCCAGCACGCACCAGCCGCCTGCCATGGCCCACTCCTGCCATACCAGAGCCGCACCGGAGTTCGGGATCATATACATGACGATCATAAATCCGGACATGATCACCGCCATAGCTCCGACAAATTTGTATGGTCCTACCTTATAAGGTCTTGGCATATCCGGTTCCTTTTTCCGCAGGATCAGGAACGAAATGGATACCATACAGTACGCCAGACAGCATCCAAAGTTACCGGCGTCACTGATCCATACCAGCATCCGGCGGCCTGCCAAAGGTGCCAGACAGGACAGCAGACCAATGAGATACAGAGAGTTGATCGGTGTCTTATACTTCGGATGAAGCTTTGCAAAGACCTTCGGGATCATATAAGACTCTGCCATGGAATACATAGCACGGCTGCCGCCGATCATAAAGGAGTTCCAGCTTGTAACGATACCGCACATACCACCGACGATCAGTACCTTTGACATGATGGAGCTGTTAAACGCTTTTGCCATGGCATCCGCTGTCACCAGCCCGGAGCCGCCCATAGCCGTCTCGATCTCCGTATGATTTAATACATAACCCACTGCCATGATAACCAGTGCATAGAAGGTTACCGCCATGACAATGGAAAGAAGCATCATTTTTCCGATCTTTTTCAGCGGAACATTGATCTCCTCTGCCGCCTGCGGGATGACATCAAAACCAATAAAGAAGAATGGTGTCGTTACCGCCACAGCGATCACAGCCTTGAAGGAGGTAAGTTTGTCTCCTCCCAGAAAAAGCTGGCCATCCAGATTGGAGGTATCTCCTGTCACCACAGATGCCACGATCAGCAGAATACCCACACCACCAATAATAACCGTGAGAACTGTCTGCAGAACAGCCGCCGTCTTGGCACCGCGGATATTGATATAAGTGATCAGCAAAGACATGAGGATCGCCACCGCAAGCCAGGAGGCATAAATATCAAACCCTGCCACGGAATAAAGGTACCCCTTCAAAAAACCGGGACAAATATATGTAATGATCGTGGGAAGCGCACATGCCTCAAAGCACACAACACTGACATATCCCAGCACGATCGCCCAGGTACAGATAAAGGATCCCACCGGTCCCATAGCCCTGTGACTGAACACATGCTCGCCGCCGCACTGTGGCATAGCCGCAGTCAGCTCCGCATAGGTCAGACCAATAAAGAAGATCATCACGCCGCCGATGGCAAATCCGAGAGCCGCTCCCAGCACACCGCCCTTTGTGATCCAGTCACCACTGGAAACTACCCAGCCCCAGCCGATCATAGCTCCAAATGCGATCACCAGAATGTCCCAGGCACTAAATACCTTGTCAAATTCCGAAGTCTTTTTATTCTCCATGAGTACCCGCCTCCTTTGCCAGATATTTCTTCACAAATTCCTCAATATACTCTGCCGTTCCCTCAATGCCGAGAACACTGCTGTCAATGAGCATATGACGATTGTGGCGGGCCCCCCGGTTAGATCCTGTCATCTGCTTGTAACGGGCATGAAGCATCTGATCGTTTTCCCTGATCAGTTCCTTTGCTTTCTCCTCGTCTACCTTCAGCTCCTTCATGACATTACTGACACGGATCTCATCCGGCGCATAGATAAATACATTGACACATCGGGGATTGTTTCGAAGAATATAGTCGCTGCATCGTCCGATGATCACGCAGGACGAGCGGGCAGCCAGCTTCTTAACAACTTCTTTCTGAATATAAACAACACGGTCTGTCAGATTTTTATATTTTGAGAGACCTGCCGGTCCGGACGCATTTTCTCTTTTTCCTTTAATATCCTTTCCGGCGTCGGCCATTTCCATCAGATCATGGGAAACTCCCGTTTCCTCAATAATTTTATCGATCAACGTACGGTCGTAATAAGCAATTTCAAGATTCCTTGCCAGGGCCCTTCCTACAGCAGATCCTCCGCAGCCATACTCACAACCGACTGTAACCACATACTGTTCCAAATTTACTACCTCCCGGCTAATCGGCTAATTCTTCTACAGATTCCTTAATGATCTCGTAAGCCTTGTCACAATCCTCTTCTGTCAGGATCAGTGGCGGTACCATACGAATGATATGGGCACCGATGGCTGTGATCAGAAGCTTCTTATCAAAGCACTTATGCTTTACATCCACGCCGCTGATAGTATCATCGAACTCCACACCAACCAAAAGTCCCTGTCCACGTACTTCCTTTACATGAGGAAGAGTTTTCAGCTTATCCATAAAGTAAGCACCCATCTTCTTGGCATTGCCTGCCAGGTCACGGTCAAGAAGCTCACCGATCTGCGCCAGAGAAGCGGCACAGGCTACCGGATGGCCACCGTATGTGGTGCCGTGAGAGCCCGGAGTAAATGCTTTCGCTACCTCAGCCGTTGCACAGATAGCACCGATCGGCATTCCGCCGCCCATTGCCTTTGCCATAGAAACGATATCCGGCTTTACACCATAGTTCATATAGGACATAACAGCACCGGTTCTGCACCATCCGGTCTGAACCTCATCCAGCAGCAGGAGAATCCCCTTCTCATCACAGAGCTTGCGAAGTCCCGTCATAAACTCCGGTGTT
>CADAKW010000125.1 GCA_902788645.1 uncultured Lachnospiraceae bacterium | reverse complement strand
CTCGGAGAAAAGTGCCCGGAAATCTGAGGTGATCCGTCCCGGTTCGATCGGTGTCGGTGTCCCCTCCCGGATCAGTTTGATGATCTCCTCGATCTCTGCGGTGCATCTGGTATATTCTGCTTCAATATCTTCCATGCGGGCATTGGCGATCACGATGATCTTCTGACGCAGGTTATCGAAAGCGATCACCTTATCAAACAGCATCAGATCCACATCCTTAAAGCCCTCTGTGTCCTCTGCATCGAGATTGAGCTTCGGCTCACTGTACTTCACATAATCGTAGGAGAAATATCCTACCAGTCCACCGGTAAAGGTTGGAAGTCCTGCCACCTTCGGGCTGGTGTATTCTGCCAGCAGCTCCTTGATTCCCTCTCCCGGATGCTCCACTGTCTTTGTCTTTGTGCTGCCGTTGCGGATCGTCAGCGTTCCGTTCATGCAGGTGATCTCCATTTTGGGATCATACCCCAGGAATGTGTATCTGCCCCAACGCTCCTGATGCTCCACGCTTTCCAGCATATAACAGTGTCTGCTGACACCCTTCAGAATACGAAGGACTTCAATCGGTGTCCGGATATCCGAAAGGATCTCCTTGCTGATAGGAACTACCTTGTAGCCCTCTCCCAGTTTTTTTGCCTCGTCTAAAGTAATCATCATTCCACCTCTTTCTTTTCGCCTGCGATAAAAAGGAAAACCGGCGTTTTGCCCTTGATCTCCACTGCGTCATGAGCACTTTCCTATACACTAAAAAAGTCCCTGACTATCACAATATCATCATGATAATCAAGGACGGTAAATTCTATTAACCGCGGTGCCACCTTGCTTTATGGTTTCCCACACTCTCAGCGAAATACAATCATATTTCCGGCAACTGACGTATGCCCTCACGTCATGGAATACTCAGAAGAATCCTTCCTTTGACCATGCCCTCAGTGGTCCATTTAATGAATCGCATCTCCGCAGGTTCTCAGCAATCCCTGCTCTCTGTAGGCGCGTACCTCATTTTTATCTCCACTTCAACGGTTTGAAATATTCAATTTGTTTATATTATACTCCGATTTTCTGATTTGTCAATCACTTTTCCGAGTAATTCGATAGAGTACCTGTATTTCCGGCCAAAATGCTGTTGTGTCCGGATTGTCCGTCTGTTTTAACGGACGCAGGTAGAGATTGCCTCGATCGCCACGCTGCCGCCGCGAACCACTTCGACACGGTTGATAAATGTTTTCTTAAACAGCTCGATCATATCATTATTATGGGCTTCCGTCTTAACACATTCCACCAGCACGGTATTCCGGTCATAATCTACAACCTCCATTCCGAAGGTCTGCACGATCCGGAAGATCTCCTGCTTATCCTTTTCACTGCAGCTATGAACTTTGATGTATAACAGCTCCTTCTTGCGGATCGGAATATCCGTGAAATCAAGAACCTTGATCACCTCCACGCTCCGGTTTAACTGCTTGATGATCTGTTCAAAGGTCAGATCGTCGCAGGTCAGCCCAATGGTCATTCTTGAAATCGTAGGATCCTCTGTCATTCCCACGGTCAGGGTGTCCAGATTGTAATTTTTGCCTGAAAATAATCCGGACACTTTTGCCAGTACACCGATCTGATTTTCTACATATGCGGAAATCACTCTCTTCTTTGTCTCCATATTTTCACCTCAGCCTTTCCTATCTTATATCTATTCGCATCTGGGTCGTAACTCTAAATCTCCATGATCATATTGTCCAGTGAATTGCCTACCGGTACCATTGGCGCAACATTTGCTTCCCGCTCAATGATAAACTCTAACAGCGTCGGCGCATTCTTGTGGGAACGGGCAAATTCAAAGGCCTTTGGAATATCCTTCTCATCGGTGATCCGCATGCCGTATGCGTCATAGCTCTCTGCCAGCTTCACAAAATCCGGGCTGTATTTCGGACATTTTTTATTTGGATCCATACAGTTATGCTGACAGCTTCTGCGATAGGTCAGACAGGTACAGGAATATCTCCTGTCAAAAAGCATCTGCTGCCACTGTCTTACATTTCCGAGATATCCGTTATTCAGGACGATCAGCGTCAACGGAATCTCCAGCGCAACTGCTGTCGCAAACTCCTGAATATTCATCTGCATACCGCCGTCTCCGGAAATGGCAAAGACATCCGCATCGGGATTACCGAGCTTTGCTCCGATCGCAGCCGGGAAGCCGTAGCCCATGGTTCCAAGACCTCCGGAGGTCAGAAGCTGACGGTTGCCCTCCAGCTCCAGAAACTGTGTGGTCCAAAGCTGGTTTTGTCCTACGTCTGTGGCAACGATAGGACGTTTATAATTCTCTGCAATATATTTGATGATCTTCTCCGGAGTCAGCCCCTCATAACGCTCCATGGTGATCGGATATGTTTCCTTCCAGCCTTTCAGTCTGTCTACCCATGGCTCAATCTTTAACGGCGCAGCATACTCCAGAATCTTCTCGATAGCAAGCTTCGCATCCGCTACGATCGGAACATCTACAACGATATTTTTCGAAATTGAAGCGGAATCAATATCAATATGAATGATCTTGGCATTCTTGGCAAACTCACTGATCTTGCCGGTGATACGGTCGTTGAAACGGGTACCGATGGAGAAGAGCACATCACACTCACTCACCGCATGGTTCGCCGCATAGCTTCCGTGAATACCGATATTTCCCATATAAAGCGGATGGCTTGTAGGAATGGCTCCTTTTCCCATGATCGTTGTGATCACCGGCGCACCGGTAAGCTCTACCAGCTTTTTCATCTCCTCATTGGCACAGGAAATATTTACACCGCCACCCAGCAGGAATAATGGCTTTTTCGCTTTCTTTAATAAAGAGACCGCTTTCTTTACCTGACCCACATGGACGCTTTCGTTTGGCTTGTATCCACGGATATTTACCTCCTCCGGATACTCCTCATCTCCCATGGCTACCTGGATGTCCTTCGGCAGATCCACCACAACCGGACCCGGTCTGCCTGTTCTTGCAATGTAAAATGCCTCCTTGATGATCCGTCCCAGATCCTCTCTCTTTCGCACAGTTACGGCATATTTACAGATATTGCGGGTGATCCCGACGATATCCACCTCCTGGAAGGCATCATTTCCCATGAGTCCCAACGGCACCTGTCCCGTAAAGCAGACTAACGGCACACTGTCATAATTGGCTGTCGCAATACCCGTCACAAGATTGGTTGCTCCCGGGCCGCTTGTCACAAGACAGACACCGACCTTTCCCGTGGATCTGGCATATCCGTCTGCCGCATGGATCAATGCCTGCTCATGTCTCGGAAGGATCATTTCGATCTCGTGTTCATCATACAGTGCATCAAAAAGATCGACTGCCTGTCCTCCCGGATATGCAAACAGGGTGTCAACTCCTTCTGCTTTCAGTGCTTTTACAAATAATTC
>CADAKW010000124.1 GCA_902788645.1 uncultured Lachnospiraceae bacterium | reverse complement strand
TGCCTGTTGCGGTCAAAAAAAGAGACACAAATGTTTATTATTTTGAAGGCTGGTACACAGCTAAGGACGGCGGAACAAAGATCTCGGAGGGAGACCAGGTAGAAAAAGGGATGGTGTTATATCCCCATTGGAAAGCAGTGGAGCAGAAATGCAATGTTACCTGCATAGACATTTTAAAGACACCACAGGGAGAGGAAAAGCTTGGTCAGAGCAAATGGCAGGCAGATTACGGAGAGACTGTCAAAGGCTCTGCAGCGGGCTGTGCTTCCGGGGCAGGCGTATATTATCCCGGCAGAGAATATGTGGACTGTTCGGAAACCGTGATATCAGAACTGGAGAATACCGTATACCGGTATTTCAAAAACTCCCTTGTGGACGTGGTCTGTATCGATATGGTGCATGTTGGTCCGGATACGGGGCAGCAGCTGGGCAATCATATCTGGAAAAGTGAGTATAGCACTACTACAAGCGGTAGTGTGATCGGTTGTGATCGAAGGACCGGAGCATATTATGAAGGGTACCGGTATATGTATTGCAGTATGAAACAGGTAGGTGAGGATGGCTGTACGGTATATCGATATTTTTCACCGATCATATATAATATCGAGTTTATTGCCAACTGTGAATCGGCCGGAGAGATGTCGAGTCTGCGAAATCTTTATTATGGTCATGATTATCAGCTTACCAAAAACACATTTATCAACCGTAAAACCATTACCTTAAATCCCAATGGGCAGAATGCAGTGTGTGATACATCAAATCAGGTAGTCTATTCGGATTTTCTCGGCTGGTCCAGTGTTGCCAGCGGCGGAGGTGTGCAGTACTCTGACGGGTGCAGTGTAAACGGTATTACCAAGGAGGAACAAACAGTTTCATTATATGCGGTTTGGAGCGATAAAGAGGTCACACTGACAGCGCAGCCAGTAAGACTTGGTTACGAGTTTGCCGGTTGGTCGGAGGATCCTTTGGCAGAGACAGGACAAAAACAGTTCAAAGCAAACAGGGATTTGAATCTATATGCGTCATGGAAGGCGATCCCTACGGTATATCATGTGGAATATTATAAGCAGAAGCTCGATAAGGGGTATGAACTGGCCTCAAGGTATGATTTCCTTGGTACAACGGATACAGAGGTATCTGCAGGAGATGTGAAGGATCTTTTCCCGGGATTTATTCTTGATGAAGAATCCTCACATCTGACAGGCATTGTCAAAGCCGATGGATCATTGATCCTGAATGCATATTTCCGCAGAGAAAAATATGCGGTGTCCTTTGATGCAAACGGCGGCAGACTAATGTCTGATGAAAAGGATATGGAAACAATACGGGGAGCCTTTGAGGAGATTGTAACTCTGCCGGAAGCAAAGCTTCAAAGGACTGGATATGATTTTGGAGGATGGACAACAAACCCGGATGGAGATCAGGTGGTTGCAAAACCCGGGGAAGACTATCGACTTCCCAATCATGATCAGACATTGTATGCTTACTGGATCCCACGGGATGATACACCGTATAAGCTGATCCCGTTTTATGAGAATATCAACGGTATTGGATACACACGCGGAGAGGCAGTAGAGCTGAAAGGAACCACGGCACTGACTGTAAAGCAGGATCTTGTAAAACAGTACGAGACAGAGGAGTGTGGAGAGATCATCCGGAAAATATTTGGAGAGGGGTACCGTCTTCTGGAGGAAAATATTCTTGATAATACGATAATCTCGGGTTATGGAAATACATGCGTTGAAATATATTTGCGGAGAGATGCGTGCGATTTTACATTTATTATAAAAACAGGGCAGGAAACACGGATCATTTCCAAAGAAAAGGTATTATTTGGACAGAAGTACACAATGCCAAAAGAAATAAAAGATATTACCAATATTACAGGATATAGTGATGAGACAGGAAAAATATATAAGGCAGGAGATATAATTGAAGTGACGGAGAGTCACAAATTTATGATCTATCAAAAGGGGGCAGATGGCATAGACTCGCCATCCGGGGGAGAGTCTCCGGCTCCGTCCGGAGATGATACGGAACATCCTTCTGCCGGTGGGACTCCGGTTCCATCAGGAGATGTGACAGGAAGTCCTTCTGCCGGTGGGACAGCGAAGCCGTCCGGAGGTGGTACAGGAGGGCCGACAGGTACGAAAATACCTGCGACCAGGACGCCTGCGCCAAGTCCAAAGGTAACAGAATCACCAAGGACGACGGAAATACCGGTACCGGTTTCTACGGCTTCGGATGCTCCTAAGGAAACTCAGCAGCCGTCTCAGTCTTCGCAGGATGGAATGAATGTGATCTCTACATGGGCGGGGGCAGATCGGGATGCGATTGCATCAAAGCTGGCCTCCAATGCCAGAGAGGCATTTTTAAAGAAGGGACAGAAGGTAAAGAAAAAGGGAATTATTTATCGTGTCACTAAAACCGGTGTAAAGAATCGGACGCTTCGGGTAGAGGGGTTAAGTAAAGAAAAGAAAACCATTAAGATTCCGGCACAGGTACAGCTTCGTGGTTATGCTTATCAGGTGACTCAGATCAAAAAAGGAGCATTTGCAAACAGAAAAAAGCTTCAGAAAGTGATCGTAGGAAAAAATATCAAAAAAATAGGGAAAAAAGCATTTAGTAACAGTCGGAAATTACGTCAGATCACATTCCAGACATCCAGTATATCCAGTATCCAGTCAGGGGCGTGGACCGGGTGCAGCAGAGGTCTGAAGCTGAAATTCAGTAAGAGCTGTGGAGCGTTTTCCAGAAGATACATTTTAAAGAAAAATGCTGCCATGAGATAAGCAGCAGGAACAGCACGGAAAAAGTGATAAGAGAGTATATGTAAGAGAGAGCCTGTGTAAGAGAAGCACGAAAATAAAAGAATTATTACAAGGAGTGTAAACAAAAAAGAACTGCCCACACCTAAGCAGTTCTTTTTTGTATAAAAATTGATTTCATTATGCAATCTTATTGACAGCAACTGTCAGACGGGAAATCTTTCTGGAAGCAGTCTTCTTGTGATATACACCCTTGCTGGCTGCCTTATCGATTTCTGAAATTGCTGCAACCAATGCGCTGTCTGCTGCGGCTTTATCCTTAGCAGCGATAGCAGCGTCAACTTTCTTAATAGCAGTCTTAACGCTGGACTTGATTGCTTTATTTCTCTCTGCATTTCTGCGATCAACTAAAATTCTTTTCTTTGCTGATTTAATGTTAGCCATTCTCTTTACACCTCCCAATCGTGAAATCTACTGTTTCATCAATTTGTGGACACGGTCACTATGATGTAAACATACTCATATATAATAGGGGATTATGTTACGCTTGTCAATACATATTTTTCATTTTTTTACAAAAAATACATTATAGCAGATCATGAAGGGCCGGCAGAGAAAAATACTGTATGCAGATATCACGGCCAGACAGAGGAAAACCAGAGATAGTGTCAAGTGACATATGAAAAAAACGAGCCAAGAAAAAAGGCTCAATTAGAACCTTGAAAATTGCAGATATTTTAGTTTTTGGATAGTGACG
>CADAKW010000123.1 GCA_902788645.1 uncultured Lachnospiraceae bacterium | reverse complement strand
GAAAAGCCTGTTGTGGAGACACCAATGAATACGGCAACCCCTCCGTTACATTCTCCGGATGGGGAAACGACAGCTTCCCCGATACCAGCAAGCACATCGATACATTTTGTATCGCTGCCTCCGCGGACGACGTCATCTGCATTGCCGACAGCAGCGGCTTCCCATACGCCGGCATCGACAGCAACAGCAAAAACGACAGCTTCCCCGATACCGACCAGTACATCGGTACATTTTGTATCACTGCCTCCGCAGAAAACGTCATCTGCATTGCCGACAGCAGCGGCTTCCCGCACGCCGGTATCGACGGTGACACCATCACCGACTGTGACAGCCAAAGCAACAGCTTCTGTTCCGGCAGTAAGTAAGCCGTATGGGGATAAATTAAAATTAAATAAAGAGATTAAGCTTAATAAGACAAAATCTTATGTGAAAAAAGGATATACAAAAATGCGATGTCTGTTTCCAAAAAAGAAAACAGTCAAAGTGAAATATTCGATTTCCAGCAAAAGAAAATCAGAAGGAAATAATTACAAAGTGACCTATAAGGTGAAATATAAATATCTGAATGACCCGAAAATCTCCGGGAAAAAACAGACGAGCGTTGAATGGGCATGGGGGTGGTATAGACCAAACCCAATCTTTACGGTATTTGACTATCAGACAGGAAAGTGCATTGAAGAGAAAAATAATCTGGGAGTGAAAGTAAAAGGTGGAAAGTGGAAATACAGTTATTATCCAAAGCAGACGTTTCAATTTACAGATGAGTGCATTAAAAGAGAAAAGATCAAATCTAAAACAACATGGCTTCGTAATGCAAAAACAATAAGTTATCAGTTTACGGTTACCTATCCGAAGGATTGTAAGGACGTGGTTGTGGGAATTGGTTTTTACCCTTACGTGGGAACGCAGCCGCAAGAAAAGGATTATTGGAACGGAAAGAGCGTATATGGAAAGACGTGGTACTACCAGCAGGGTAAAAAAACGATGTCATATATGCGTCTGGATTCCTAGATTATTTGAAAACATGAAAAAAACGTAATTTGAGAGGCAGTCACATTACCTGATATTTTATCAGTGTGTGGCTGCCTCTTGTTCTTTGTTATTTTTTTATTGTTTCTACAATTATTTTGCTCCTATATGCCGATATATTATTTATAAGGAGATTAGGGAGGATTCTATATGAAGAAAAAATCAATATCAACCCTGCTGGCTGTACTGCTGTTTTTGACGGCAATATTGTCGCCGTGCCGGATGGATACGGCATCTGCGGCAGCAAAGATCAGGGTATCCAAAGCAAAGGTTACAGTTGTAAAGGGAGATCGCATTACGATCAAGGCCAAGAACACCGGCATGAGGAAGATCAAGGCAACCGTGTCTGATCGAAGGATTGCTTCGGTAAGGGTGATCAAAAAGAAGATCCGGATTACCGGGAAAAAGCCGGGAAAGACAAATATTACGTTGACGGCATATCCTATGAAAAAGTGCGTGGTCAAAGTAGTCGTTATACCGGATGAAGAGGGAGAGGTTGAGGTCGTTATTCCGACAAAAGCTCCGACAAAAAGACCGTCGGCAAGTCCAAATGTCAGAGTGACCACAAAACCAACCATAAAGCCTTCTGCGAGACCATCACAGCTTCCAACTACAGAGCCGGGAGTGACGGCATCGGCAGAACCAGACCGGAGCGCAGAACCGGCAGAGACAGTGGTGCCGACAAAGAAACCGGGAGTATCAGAGCAGCCGGAAGCGTCTGTGGAACCAACTCCTACAGAGTTTCCAACTACAAATACTCCGGCATCCAGTCCGAAAGCTACAGTGACACCGGAGCGCACACCAAAAGCAAGCGCAACGGTAAAGCCGACAATGACTCCGGCAGCTACACCAAAAGCGAGTGCGACGGCAGATCCAATCATAACAGCAAAGCCGACCATCACACCGACAGTCAGTGCAACAACGATACCGACCGATGTCCCGGCTGCTACGTTGCAAACAACACGTCTCTGCTTTGCGGAAAAGTCTCTGTATATTGGAGAGAGTACGGAAGCCCTGCAGGCGGATTGGGGAGAACCGGAGCGTATCGATCCACTGCCGCAGACAAATATGACGGCATATATTTATAATAGTAACAGTACCACGGAACCATATCTTCTGGTTGGCATCAAGGATCAGAAGGTTGCTTCTTATTTCACGATTGGAAAGGGCTTTACCGTTTATGATGCTACGGTGAACACTGTGGACGGTACTGCGGCGCAGCAGACAGAGCTGGTGCAGGAGGGCGCAAGTGCAGCGTCTATGGTGGATGCCGGATGGAGTGAAAATACAGATAACTTTTATGCGCTGAATAGTGCCAAGAAAGAGGCAAAGGAAGGAACTGAGGCATATTACCGTTTAACGAAAAATGTTCATATGTATGCGTTCAGTGATTTTTATGATGGAAAAGACAAAGCAGTTTATGGATTTTATGCATTCTCCAAAGACTGCAACAAGTATAAAATGATCTATCGGACGTATATGACATATAATGATGAGATCTTGCGGGCGGCGGAAACACAGGTTTGGGAAATGACAAATGCATATCGGACTTATATGGGACTTTCCAATCTGCAATGGGAATCAAAAGCGGAGGCAGCAGCCAGAGGTCATAGTCAGGATATGGCAGACAATAATTATTTTGCACACAACAGTCAGGATGGCACAAGATTTTCTGCCCGACTGCAGGCAGAGGGAATCAGTTATCGCTCGTGCGGCGAGAATATCTGTGCCGGCAGTGGCGATGCAATTTATATGGTGATTGGCTGGATCGGTTCCTCCGGTCACAGAAACGGTATCCTGACCCCAAGCTTTAAATATATTGGAGTCGGTGTCGCATACAATGCTTCTGCCAAATGGCTGATTTATGCCACACAGGATTTCTGGGGCTAAATAACAAAATGTTGAAATAATAAAACACCACGATCTGGAGAGTTAAAAAGATATTCTTTATAACAACTTCAAACCGTGGTGTTTTTGATATAAGAAAGTTTCAGTTACCAATATTTCGACAATAGCCAGCGGCTGGTTTACTACTGATGCTCTTCAACATATTTCATCAGGAACAGATCGTCCTCCGGCATCTGACAGCCCACAATGTAATGTCCCTCGTTATTAGAACAGCGGATAATACGTCCCTCCAGCAGGCTATGGGATGGAACTTCAAAATGCTGGATCTGCAGGGTGATCCTTGTACCCTTTGCAGTGGCAAAGAAAGCGGCGTCTGTAGTAAAAGCAAAACCGTTTCCACTGATATTGTCCAGCCTGCCTGTAAACTCCTGTCCGGTTTCCGGGACAGTGATGAGACAGTCGTTATTGATATCCATACGAGGATATTTACGGCGGTTATTGATCTTTGGACGGGAACTGATCTGTATCTGATAAATTCCATTATTGTCCGGGAAGATCTTTGCTTTATCCCAGCAGTAAAGGACATTGCCTACTGTAACCTGTATGTGGCAAGGTGTGGTTTCTGTGATTCTGGCAGAAGAAGGAAGTGTGATCGAGATGCCCTGAGGTGTTTCCTCCATAAGCTCGCCATGGTATGTGCTGTTTGATGTATCGTCAGGAGAGACGATCACCTTCATGCCGGGTGTCAGATCC
>CADAKW010000122.1 GCA_902788645.1 uncultured Lachnospiraceae bacterium | reverse complement strand
GATAGAAATAATGAATCAGATATAGATATTACAAATAATGAAGAACTTGTATATAAATTATATGCACGAAAACAGGAAACATATTTTGTCAACAGAGTGGTTCCAGAGTGGGGGTTAGATGTCCTTCGGACTGATTTGATTGACAAAGCACGTAAGATGACTCGTGTCAGAAGTGATAATCATCCATGGCAGTCGATGGATGATGAGGAGTTGTTGAGAAGTGCCGGATTGATTTTAATGGATCGTGAGAGCCGGAAAGAAGGCATTACATTAGCTGCAATTTTGTTATTTGGAAAAGATACTACAATTATGTCAGCACTTCCGCAGCATAAAACAGACATGATATTTCGTGTCGAAAATCTGGATCGGTACGATGATAGAGATGTCATTGTGACCAATCTTTTGGATATGTATGAACGAATGAGTGCATTTGCCAAGAAGCATCTAAGCAATCCGTTTGTTTTAGATGGAATGCAGTCGGTGAGCGCAAGAGATGCAATATTGAGGGAGATAATTTCTAACAGTTTAGCACACCGAGATTATTCAAGCGGTTATGTAGCCAAAATGATTATTGAAAAGGATCAGATATTAGCTGAGAACAGTAATAGGACACATGGTTATGGAAATTTGGATCTGAATACATTTCAACCATTTCCGAAAAATCCTGCTATTTCAAAGGTGTTTAGAGAAATCGGGCTTGCAGACGAACTTGGATCAGGAATGCGAAATACTTACAAATATACGAAAATGTATTCCGGGGGAGTTCCACAATTTGTGGAGGGTGACATATTTCGCACAGTTATCCCGTTAAATGATGCGGCAACATTAAAATCGGGACCAAAGGTTAGTGACCAAGTCAGTGACCAAGATAGTGACCAAGATAGTGACCAAGATAATAGTATAGCACTTGAACGGGAAATATTGAAATTTTGCAGGAAACCTAAAAGCAAAAAAGAGATATTGGATCATGTTGGATATAAAAACCGAACATATCTGACTAGAAAATTTTTAAAACCAATGATTGAAAGTGGAAAATTGGCATATACAATACCAGAAAAACCAACGAGCCGTTTGCAGAAATATATAACAGAAGAATAGAAGAAAGATCCCCTTTGGCGGTCTAAAACTGATAGTTGGATTATTGGAATAACCGTGGGCTGGCAACACCAAAATTGTTTTGTAGGATGCTGTGTAGTGCTGCGTAGTGCATTGTAGCGGGAGCGTGCCTGTCCAGTGTCAGAGCCCGCAAAACTAATGGAGGTTAGGACTTGAAGAAACGGCAAAAATCCTGTACAGTATAGGATGAGATATGAAATAAAGAAAAACGTGTACTATGCACAGAAATGGAGAGTGTCATGAGGGAATTATCACTTTATAATACATTGACCAAGAAGGTGGAGCCGTTCCATTCGATCGAGGAGGGAAAGGTAAAGATGTACACCTGTGGACCGACGGTATATCATTTTGCACATATCGGAAATCTCCGCAGTTACATGATGGAGGATGTGCTGGAGAAGTATCTGGGCTATGCCGGCTATGATGTGAAGCGTTGTATGAATATTACAGACGTAGGTCATCTGACCAGTGATGCGGATACAGGTGAGGATAAGATGCTGGCGGGAGCAAAGCGTGAGCACAAGACAGTCATGGAGATCGCAGAGTTTTACCGCAAGGCTTTCTTTGCAGATTGTGACAAGCTCAATATCAAGATTCCGGAGATCGTAGAGCCTGCGACCAACTGTATTCCGGAGTTTATCCATATGATCGAGGTACTTCTGGAGAAGGAGTATGCTTACGTGGCAGGGGGCAATGTTTATTTTGATACCAGCAAGCTCAAGGAGTATTATGTGCTTTCCGGTCAGAATGAGGAGAACCTGCAGGTAGGTGTCCGTGACGACGTGGAGGAGGATGAGAATAAGCGCAACAAGACCGATTTCGTTCTCTGGTTTACCAAGTCAAAGTTTGAGGATCAGGAGCTAAAATGGGACAGCCCATGGGGCGTGGGATATCCGGGCTGGCATATTGAGTGCTCCTGCATTAGTATGAAGCATTTAGGTGAGTATCTTGATATTCATTGTGGCGGTGTGGACAATATATTCCCACATCATACTAACGAGATCGCACAGAGTGAGTCATATCTGGGACACAAATGGTGCAATTACTGGTTCCATGTGCAGCATTTAAATGATAAATCCGGTAAGATGAGTAAGTCAAAGGGCGAGTTCCTGACCGTATCTCTTCTCGAGGAAAAGGGATATGATCCTCTTGTATACCGCTTCTTCTGTCTGCAGTCTCATTATCGTAAACCACTTTTGTTTACCTATGATGTGCTGGACAATTCCAAGGTAGCATATGATAAGCTGCGCAAGAGAGTGGCAGCACTTTCCGGGGAGGGCGAGCCGGATATGGATGAAGTGAAGCCGTATCAGGATGCCTTTGCGGAGGCTATGGGCAGTGACATCAATACGTCTCAGGCGTTGACGGTATTGTATGATGTGCTTAAGGCAGATATCAGTGATGCGTCCAAGAGATATCTGGTAGAAGATTTTGATCAGGTATTTTCTCTTGACCTTACGGCAGAGGCAGAGGAGAGTCAGGCGGATGATGAGCTGACCGCCTTTGTGGAGGAGAAGATTGCAGAGCGTCAGGCGGCCAGAAAGGAAAAGGATTTTGCCAGAGCAGATGCGATCCGTCAGGAGCTGCTGGACCGTGGCGTTGAGATCAAGGATACCAGAGAGGGAACTGTCTGGAACTTAGTATAAACTACAGATGAGGAAAGGGTCTTTCCGACATATGATATGTCGGAAGGACCCTTTTTTGATTATCGTTCTGTATTATTTCATTTTCGTTTTTTCACCACAACCTTTATGGAGGTGCGGATTCCGTCCGGTATTTTAATGATGATCTTTGTTTTTCCTTTTTTCTTTGCTTTTATTTTTCCGTTTTTATTGATGGTGGCGATCTTTTTATTTTTTGATCGGAAGGTCAGCTTACGGAAGTTGTCGGCGGGTGTTACTCGGATCGGTATTCTGACGGTTTTTCCCTTGCGCAGAGTAACCTTTTTCTTTTGGATCACAACTACCATACCGGATGAGGTGGTGTCCGGTGATGGGGAGACAGTGGCGGATGGGGACGGTGAGGCTGCTGAGGTATTGACAGGGGAGGCCGTCGGAGCTTTTGGTGATGGAGATGGAGAGGCAGATGCAGAAGCGGAGGAAGCAGGCGACGGACGGGAGGAAATCTCCGGGGATGGTGCGCTGCTGCTATCCGGAGTGACAGATGGGGTAACATCACCTGTGACCGGCCGGTCTGTGTCTGTCGGTGCTTCTGTGGATGGAGCTTCTGTCGGTTCTTCGGATTCCTCAGGCTCTGTATCGGAGAGGGTGGTAGCCAATACCTTTAGGCAGACGTTATTCATGTTGAGATGATGCATCCCCAGGGTGACAGAGGTGTTGTCCATCCAGGCACCGTCGGAGTACACATAGCTCTGACCGGAGCTGCTGTGATACTGTGTAGACAAAGGAGTGCTCTGTCCCTCAATTGGTACATAGATCGTATTGCCGTCCTCAGCATAAAAGGTTACTACGATGGAGAAGGTTTCGCCGGCTGCAACGGTAGCAGGGGAGGAGAGAGG
>CADAKW010000121.1 GCA_902788645.1 uncultured Lachnospiraceae bacterium | reverse complement strand
ATATATTTTCCAAAGGATACATCATTGTTATCAGAAGGTACACCACCGGAGATCTTTGTCATGCTTGTATCGCCATCAGCACCGTTAATGGTGTTGTAGAATACGGCGATATCGTTGTAGACCATGGTTGCAGCCTCTCTGTCAAAGTACTGACCTGTCTCCCAGAGAACAGGAACCGCACTGATCTTCTGTGCCTCTGTAAATGTATCATTGAGCCACTGTGTTACGCTGGACTCAACGCCGGATGGATTACAGATACCGCACTCACCGATAATGATACCATATCCCTTATCTGTGAATTTCTCCTTCATAGCTGCAAAATACTCTGCTGTTGCCTTCTGATCTGCTACTGTGTACTTACCTGTACCACCATCACCACAGAAATCCCATGGTGTATAATAGTGAATAGAAATAAACAGCTTGCTTGTACCATTCTCCTCTGTATCTGTCGGCATTACAAATCTGTCATCAATAGTCTTCTCAGAGTTTGTATCATATCCAGGGATCAGAAGATGTCTGTAAGCATTGTTACCCCCTGTCTTACGAATGATATCTACAAATTTCTGGTTGATCTTGTTTACTGTCTCATAGCACTCATTTGTGGTCAGGTTACCGGTTACTGTCTTGATGTCTTTTCCGGAGTTGTCAGGCTTAGCATAGCCCTTTGCATCTCCGTTGACACAGATGGCATCATTTAAGCGGTCTCCCAGCTCCTCGTTGGCACCCTCAAAGATCAGATGATCAGAGTATCCCTCGAATCTCTCTGCAATCTGTGTCCAGTATTTCTCATAACGGATCCATGCCTGATCACGGGTCTCCTGATCCGTTACCTTTTTGTTATTGGCATCCATCTTGCAGGCACCAAACTGTCCCCACCACTGATTGTCCCAATGGTCATTGATGATAACATACATACCATTGTTTAATGCGTAGTTTACGATCTGCTCAATACGTCCCAGGAACTCATCTCTCAGAGTATATGTACCATCGTCGATATCTGCATTGGACCATGCAATCGGAATACGTAATGTATTGATCCCATAGGAATGAACAGAGTCGATATACTCCTTAGTGGTGACCGGCTGTTTCCATGCTGTCTCACCGTCGGTTGGTGTTGCATTTTTCTTGTTAGCAACCGGAATCACGGCCTCCATGGTATTACCAAGGTTTACACCGGCTCCCATCTCATTGTCGGCAAGCCACTTGGATGACTTGTCCTTACGCATGGTACCATTGTCCTTGATAGTCATGGTCTCGCCGTTGATGGTAACCTCACGACTCTCACCCTCTGTAATGTTGGATGCCTTCTCCGGCAGATTCTCTCTCAGTTTGATCTGATCCGCTGTCAAAACCTCGGTGAGAACATCCGTGTCCGCAGCCTTGGCTGTCTGTGCATTAAGTCCGCCGATACTAAAGCTGGACACAACCATAGAAAAGCTCAGGCATGCTGCAAGAAATCCTTTTAAATTTTTTCTTCTCACTGTTTTTCCTCCTTTTAAAGTGATTATTGTCTGATCCTCTCTTCCCAAAGAATCATTTGCATTGATATGCGTATTTATTATTATACACAAATCTTCCGATTCTTTCAAACAATTTATTAGTAATTCTCACCATTAAAAATAGAGGAAATATATAGTAAAAATTCAACATGTTACAAAAATAATCACTAATTTCCTCTATTTTAATACAATTATTATATTATAAAATACGATTTTTCTATTTTATTTATATTCCGCAATATTTTCCGATGTCACCTGCTCAAACGGAACCCATACATAAAGTCCGTTCTTCTCTGCGCCACTCAGAGAAGTAATGCTGTCCCCTGCTGCCAGCTTCTGCGCTGCCTGAACAGCCGCCTCTCCCTGCCCCTTGGCCGGCTGGAAGATCGTACATGCCATTTTCCCTTTTTCGATCAGATCAAGGCCGTCTGCGGTTGCATCTACGCCCAGCACCGGAAGCTTGGACAGATCCAGCTTTTCCTGCTCAGCTGCCTGTACTACACCAACTGCCATGGAATCGTTATTACAGATAACCGCATCCACATCCTGGCCGGTCTTTAAGAACTGACGGAACATTTTGGCTGCGGTGTCCGTAGACCAGTCCGCATAATCCTCGTAAACATAATTGATGGTTTTACCGGATGCCTCCAGCGCAGCCTTGTTCGCCTTAGTACGTCCCTTCGTTGCAGAATGGGTGCTTTCGCCCTTGAAGATAGCAATATTCAGAGTATCCTTGGAGGCATACTGATCCAGCACATATTTCGCCTGCAGCTTACCTGCCACTGCCTCATCCGATCCCACGTAAACATACTTGTCTTTCTGAAGATACTCTTCCTCCGGGGCACTGTTGATAAATACGATCGGTTTGTCCCCGGCAAGAGCCTCCATCTGCTGTGCTGTTCCCGCATCACACAGAGCACAGATGATCACATCGGCATCCTTCGCCTCCTTGATCTGGTTCATCTGGGTTTCAGAAGAACCCTTGGCATCCTTCACCTCCAGCGTTACCCCATTCTCCCCGGCTGCCTTCTTTGCCGCATCCGCCAGAGTTGCACGGAAGGTATCCGAACCGTCCGAAACCGTCAGCATAATATTTACCTTTCCACCGGAGGATTTCCCTTTGCCGGAGGATTTGGAACATCCTGCTGCCAGCAGACAGCACAATGTCAACAAACATATGATTAATGATGCTTTCTTTTTCACAACTGTCACCCCCTATATCTGAAAACGGCTCATCTGCTCTGCCAGCTTCTCTGATGTCTGTGTCAGCACTCTGGCACTTCCTGCCACCTGCTCACTCTGGCCGGCCAGCTTATTGGCCTGCTCTACCATCACCTCAGAAGTCTCACTGATCACCGTGGTTGACGCTGCCTGCTCCTCAGAAATTGCAGAAACATCCATCGCAACATTGTTGACTGTCTGGATCTGGGTGATCATACTGTTGATACCATTCTCCACATCCTGCACACAGGTGTAGATTTCTTCAAAGGTCTCCTGCGCCACCTTGATCCTTCCACCGCTTTCGTTGATATTCTCCACACTAACATCCGCCTGCTTTACAGCCGCATCCACCAGATTATCCACCTCATTGATCAGCTTGGCGATATCATCCACGGAGGATGCCGTGTTCTGTGCCAGCTTGCTGATTTCCGTCGCAACCACGGAGAAACCTCTGCCTGCTTCGCCGGCTCTTGCCGCTTCAATGGAAGCATTGAGAGATAACAGAGAAGTCTCTTCGGAAATATCGGCAATCAGCCCGGTAATACCGGTAATCTCTTTGGAAGCTTCTCCCACCTTGCTGATGGCTTCCACAAGCTGTGCGATAGAGCTTCGGATCTCCTCCATGGCATTCTGTACCTGCTCCATATCGCTGCGTCCTTTGCGGGAAATATCCACCGTGGCATTAATCTGCTCCTTGACCTTCTCACTGTCACTGGTGGTATCTGCCACAACTCCGCTGAGATTTGTAGCACTTTCCGCAATCTCATTGATGGAATCGGAGATCTGGTCTACGGTCTCGCTGAGGGATGCCATGGACGTTGCCTGAGAATTGGAAGCCTCCTGCATACTTACGGAAACGACACTGCTGTTGTCCGCCTGATTCTGAATATCATTGGTTACATTATTGATATCACAGATCATTTCCCGCATGCTCTCCGTAAATGCTTTCACACTGCGCTGGATCTCTGCGATCTCATCAGAGCCCTTCGCCTGGATCTG
>CADAKW010000120.1 GCA_902788645.1 uncultured Lachnospiraceae bacterium | reverse complement strand
ACATGGAACACCTCTAAATTAATCCTGTTTTTATAGTAACTTACCCGGAATAAATACTGATTGTTCATCTGTGGCTCCATCTTACAGCAGGGATATTCGCTCTCCCGCTCCACCCTCGGTGCCGGTTTCCGGTTTGTCTCAAAATAATACCAGAATGCTCCTGTCCGAAGACGTACATTCATGGAATCAAATAACGGCAGGATCTTGTCCAATGCCTGCTGTAACAGCTTTGGATCGATCTCTTCATCTAAGGTAAGAGACAGTCGATACACGTTCGTCATCCGTTCCGTGGCAATGACCGGGAACAGATTGGCCGTATTATCCAGTCTCGACCATTTTAACTCCCTGCGGGAGGATTGTTCTTTCATATGAATCCTGAATTCCTTTAACAGATTGGCCGTATTATCCAGTCTCGACCATTTTAACTCCCTGCGGGAGGATTGTTCTTTCATATGAATCCTGAATTCCTTTCTACTGCAGACTTTGGATCACAGGCACAAAAGCTGCAGATCAAATTATGATCATTTTTCAAAATATTTACCTTTCGCACTCCAGCCCCCGAATACGTAATCGTACATGACGGGCCACCAAGCGATTCCGGAGCGCAAAACTATTATGTCAAATATAAAGACTACATCAAAAATGTCGCTTCCAGTGAAATCTATGCCACCTGGCCGGAAGCAACCCTGCTGGCAAATATCCTGGCGATCCAGTCCATCACTTTAAACCGCGTGTACACGGAATGGTATCGGAACCGCGGATACGACTTCACCATTACCAGCTCTACCGCATACGACCAGAAATTTATGCCGGGCCGTAATATTTTTGAAAGTATCTCCCAGGCGGTAGATACGATATTTTCCAATTATATATCCAGACCGAATATTACGCAACCTCTTTTCACGCAGTACTGTGACGGAAAACGGGTATCCTGTCCGCGCTGGATGCGCCAGTGGGAGTCCAAAACTCTGGGAGATCAGGGCTACTCTGCCATTGAGATCCTCCGCCGTTTCTATGGGGATTCCGTTTATATCAATTCCTCCGAGGAGATTTCCGGCATTCCGGCCTCCTGGCCCGGCTATGATCTGACCATCGGCTCCACCGGAGAAAAGGTGCGCCAGCTCCAAAATCAGCTTAACACGATCTCCAAGGGTTATCCACTGATCCCGAAGGTAGCCGCAGATGGCATATACGGGGAAAATACCGCAGAAGCGGTCCGGACCTTCCAGAAGGTATTTAATCTTCCCCAGACCGGAGTGGTGGACTATCCGACCTGGTACCGGATCAGCGATATTTATGTAGGAGTATCCCAGATCGCTGAATTGTCATAAAACCATACGGATAACCTGATGTCACAATAGCAGATTTTGTGTCTGATTGCAAATAAGCCCCAGAAAACAGATATTGCCGCTATGATTCCTGTTTTCTGAGGCTTTCTTATTTCAACATATCAATCTTTCCGCAAAAAGCCCGAACATCTCCGGCAGGACTTTCCTCTGCGTCACCTTATACCGGCTCCTCTCCCATCTGTGATGAGATATCCTCCAATGCCTCATCTCCACAGATGATCGGCAGTACCTGCTGATGATTAAACAGATCCACCTCATCCCAGCTGCCGCCGTCTTCGCCATCCAGAGTCCACTGTACCTCATCATCACAGACAATATGAAGATGTCTGCTGCTGCAGCGGAACATCTTTGTGGCATCCAGATGCTTTGTCAGCAGAGCATTTAATACCTCCTGCAGCTCCAGTGCATTTTTCAGATCCCGGATAAACAGCACCTCAAAGAGACCGTCATCCATCTTGATATCTTCTTTTTTATAAGCCTTATAACCGGCTACCGAAACAGAATTGCTGACCAGTCCCAATACAAAATCATCCTCCACCACACCATCATCATAGGTGATACGCATATGATGAGGCTTGATCTCTGCCAGATGCTTCAGTCCCTCAATAAAATAGGCGGTCTTGCCAAGCATGTTTTTCCACTCCTGTGGTGTCGTGTAGGACACCTCCGTAAAGGCTCCAAATCCTGCCACGTAGGTAAAAAACTTATCATTGAAGGAACCCAGATCACACCGGAACACCTTGCCCTGTGTCACAAGCTCTGCCGCATGGCGCATGATCTTCGGGATCCGCAGGCTGGACGCAAAATCATTAACCGTCCCTGCCGGAATATAACCGCAGATTGGCTTTTCGTGAAGGCGCATCATACCATTGGCCACCTCGTTCATGGTACCGTCTCCCCCGGAGCATACCACATAGTCATACCGGGAGCCATACTCGATCACCGCGTTTTTTGCATCATCCTGCCGGTTTGTGGCCATCAGCGTCACAATAAAATCCGCCTCGCAGAATACCTGAATGATGTCTGCCAGCTTATTCTTGATCTGCTCTTTTCCAGCCATAGGATTATAGATAAATAACAACGTCTTTCTCAGCTTTTCCTGTTCTCCGTCATAATGTTTTCCCATATATCTACCGTACCCTTTCTGTATCTCCGGCTTTGTCTCTGTTTCCTTGCAGAATACTCCCACTCCGACAGGTCTGTTGGATCTTTACTTAATAAACATCGCATCCCCAAAGGAGAAAAATCGGTATCTCATCTCTACAGCCTCTTTATAAGCCGCCATGATATTTTCCTTGCCTGCCAGTGCTGAAACCAGCATCAGAAGTGTTGACTCCGGCAGATGGAAGTTGGTGATCAGGCAGTCTAACACCTTGAACTTGTATCCCGGATAAATAAAAATATCCGTATCTCCCTCGGTTGCCTGCACCACACCATGCTCATCGGCAGCAGACTCAATGGTCCGGCAGCTGGTGGTGCCCACACAGATCACTCTGCCACCCTGCTTCTTCGTTTCATTAATGATATCCGCTGCCTCCTGAGAGACATGATAAAACTCCGTATGCATATGGTGCTCCGTGACATCCTCTACCTTGACCGGACGGAAGGTACCCAGTCCCACATGAAGTGTCACACGGGCAATCTTAACTCCCTTCTCCTGAATCTGCTGCAGCAATTCCTCTGTAAAGTGTAATCCTGCCGTCGGTGCCGCTGCGGACCCCTCATACTTGGCATAAACCGTCTGATATCGGTTCTTGTCCTTGAGCTGATGGGTGATATACGGTGGCAGAGGCATCTGTCCCAGCTGATCCAGGATCTCCTCAAAGATCCCCTCATATTCAAAACGGATCAGACGATTTCCCTCGTCCACAACCTCCTGTACCTCGGCATGTAGAAGACCCCCGCCAAAGGAAAGACGCATTCCGGGCCTTGCCTTTTTGCCGGGCTTTACCAGTGTCTCCCAGACATTGTCCGTCTTTCTCTTGAGAAGAAGCACCTCCACCTTTCCACCGGTTCCTTCTCTCTCTCCGATCAGACGTGCCGGAATTACCTTTGTATTGTTGATCACCAGACAGTCGCCCTCATGAAGATAATCAATAATATCATGAAAGATCCTGTGGGTGCGTTCTCCTGTTTTTTTATCTAAAATGAGCAGTCTGGAGGAGTCTCTCTGCTCCAGGGGATCCTGTGCGATCAGCTCCTGCGGCAGCTCATAATCAAAATCTGCGGTCTTCATATCCGTACTTCCTTTCCAACATCGTATATTTATAAATAATACTATTTCTCCCGCAAAAAATCCAGCCTTTTGTAAACTTTAGGTAAATTCTCTTAAAAGTGCGGTAAAATGTCGAATTATCTGCCAAAAACGCTAGTTATTTTGTAAAAAATAACGTACAATAATGATAATGACGAAAATTCCATAAGGAGGATTTCAGATATGGCTATTACGACCTTTGCAGCCATCGACGTGGGTTCCCACGAAACATCGCTGCGTATCTATGAGGTATCCAAAAAGTTCGGGATCCGGGAGCTTGATTATGTACATCATACGGCCCGCCTTGGATACGAAACATACTCCACCAAACATATCAGCTATCATTCCATTGATAAGCTTTGTACCATATTAAACGGCTTTAAGGACAAGATGAAAGAGTACGGGATCTCCGATTATATGATCGCCAGCACCAGTGCTCTCCGGGAAGCAGACAACAATCTGATCGTGCTGGATCAGGTCCGCCAGCGTACGGGCTTTCGGATCAAGATCTTAAGCAACTCCGAGCAGCGTTATCTGTGTTATAAGTCCATCGCCCTCAAGGAAAACTCTTTCCATCGTCTGATCCAGAAAGGCACGCTTCTGATAGATGTGGGCGGCGGCAGTATGCAGCTATCCCTGTTCGATAAAAACAATCTGATCTGTACCCAGAATATCCTGCT
>CADAKW010000119.1 GCA_902788645.1 uncultured Lachnospiraceae bacterium | reverse complement strand
TAATCAATATCTCTCATCGCTCCAAGCTGTGCCTCCAGAATGACTTTTTTGCCTTTCTTCAATGATTCATCCAGAAATTCCCCAGTGTCGCAAATATAAGTCTTGAATTTTTCTGCCTGCTCCTCACACCATTTATAAAGTGCCGGAAACGACATGGGTTCTTGGTGATAACAGCCTGCAAGCTCCATGTTTTTGGCGTCCAGCATCATTTTCAGACGCGCTTTCATATTCTCTTCGTCTAACCGGAGCAGGTCACCCATACGCAATGTCTTTTTACGGTACTTATCACCGTAAGCATAGGCAATTCCCCTTCTGGTGGAGCCAAATGCCGCCCCGCTTCTGGCCAGACGATCCTCCTCCAATTCATCCTGTATCCGGTGCCACGGCATAGAAATCGTGGCTCTGGTGGAAATTTTCAGATTTTTCGGTGATACTGCCACATCCTTTTCCCGCAGCTTTTGGATCTCATTCTCCAGATGCTCCAGATCAACGACCATTCCATCTCCTAGAACACAGGTCACACCTGAATGTAAAATACCGGAGGGAATCAGATTCAAAATAAATTTTCCCTGCTCTGTCACTACGGTGTGCCCGGCATTATTTCCTCCCTGATAACGCACAACCACATCTGCCTGTCCGGCAAGCAGATCAATCACTCTGCCTTTTCCCTCATCGCCCCAGTTTATTCCTGTTACAGCTGTCAGCATACTTCTTCCTCCTCTGTGTTTATGGACTTTACAAGTCTCAAAACATCTTGTTTTTTTCTTCAAGATTTATTATACTGACCCTGTGGAAATATGTAAAAGCTATTATTGATATGACTGATATAACATTTTGATATATCAGCAAGAAATACGTGCGATAAACGCTCAGAAATGAGGCTTTTTATGAATATAAATTTTGAATACTATAAGATATTTTATTATGTGGCCAAATACGGCAGTCTCACGAAAGCCGCAAGGGTTCTTGGAAACAGCCAGCCAAATATTACCCGTGCCATGAATTGTCTGGAAAACGAAATCCACTGTACCCTCTTTATCCGGACAAACCGCGGTGTCCGGCTCACACCGGAGGGTGAACGTCTTTACACGAGAGTATCTGCTGCCATGGCACAATTACAGCTGGCAGAGGAGGAGCTTACCGAGAGCACCGGACTGGAGCACGGCAGCATTTCCATCGGTGCCAGCGAAACTGCACTCAGCATTTATCTGTTGGAGCGGCTGAAAATTTTTCATATGACATATCCCGGTATCCGCCTTAAGATCTACAATCATTCTACTCCCCAAGCGGTTGATGCGGTCAAAAACGGAGAAATCGATTTTGCAGTCGTTACCACTCCTACAACGGCAAAACCTCCCTTGAAGGAGGTAAAACTTCAATCCTTCCGGGAAGTTCTGATCGGCGGTAAAACATTTACTGCATTAAGCAGCCAGACTCTGTCCTTGTGGGAGCTGCAAAATTATCCCCTGATCTGTCTGGGCAAAGAAACCATGACTTTTACATTTTATCACCAGCTGTTTCTTTCCTACGATTTGGAATTGGAACCGGACACAGAGGCAGCAACGACAGATCAGATCCTGCCCCTCGTCAAGTCCGAGCTGGGACTTGCTTTTATTCCGGAATTTATGGCCGCTCCTGCTATTCAAAGCCATGAAGTGATTCCCATACCGTTACAGGAAACGATTCCTTGTCGTCACATTTGTATGGTTTCGGACTTCCGGAGACCTTTGAGCACTGCGGCAAAAAAACTGAAGGATCTGATTCTGCAATCATAACTCCAGACTATCTTTTCCTGCTTTTTTCATCAGTTCCTCTCTGCTTGCCAGCACAATGCCGTCAATTTCCGTAAGATGATGCAAAATCTTTTTTTCGAACTGGCTGATCGGGAGAAGCACACCGATCTCATCAAATTTACGTTCATTCTTTAAGCCGGTCTCTTGACCATAATACACCATTGCCGAGAGGGCGCATTTCTGAATCTGCTGAAAAGCATCCCATATGATCGCATATGCCTGTGCTTCACTCATTCCAAGAGCCGCCGTATCCGGAAGCGCATACAGGATAAAAATGCCCCGCTTTGGATTTACATAGTCCTCTTTAATATCCAGGTCATCTGTATAACGGCGCATGATATCATATCCATCTGCCAGATAGATCTTGGATCTCGGCGCACAGACATGATTTTTTAATATTTCCTGATACTTATTCCATTCATGAGAAGAAATTTTGCGGTTGGCTGTTTCCAGCTTATTGCCATCCACATCTGTGAGTAGCACCGGATTATCCCCTGCTTTTCCATGAAATCGTTTCGGGATCAGATATGCCTCCCGAAGCAGGTCAAACATACTCCGCTGGCAGATTTCCAGCAGAAGGGCGCTGATATCCTGATTTTCATAAGCCGAAAAAAGAGCTTTTGCAAAATGCTGTGATCTCGTGTCCGGAGATATATTCTCCTCCGAAAAACGGTCATAAAAGATTTCCTCCAACCGCTCACATGCCTCCGGTGACTGAAGTATTTTACCAAACACTTCCTCAACCTCTGTTTCCCTTGGAATTCTTTTCAGTGTAGCAGACATATTATCACTCTTTTCTTTTTATTATTAAGGGTATCTCTGCGATATCCGTGTTTTGTATTTCTTTTTTCGGCTCCTATTATACTCCCATTCCTCAAAAATACAATCCCCTACGCAGCCGGTCCCACCGTCAACGTGATCGTAAGGCTTTTGCCATCCTTACTCTCTGCCGTCAGTTTGCCGTGATGTGCCTCTGCCACTGTCTTCGCCACAGACAGACCAATGCCGCTGCCTCCTGTCGCAGAATTTCTGGAAGCATCGCTGCGATAAAACCTCTCAAAAAGCACATCCTGATTTCCTTTTGCGATCAGATCCGTCTCATTACTGATCTGATAAATGATCTTCCTGCCTTTCCGCTCCAGAGAAACATGAATCTCACTGCCCTCGGTGGAATACTTCACTGCGTTGTCCAGAAAAATCCCAAACATCTCCCGGATCCGCTTTTCTTCCCCGACAAAATATAAATTTTCCTCAATATCACACACAAGCTTTCGTCCCTTTGTCTCCGCCACACTTTCAAAGGAAGATGCCGTGTCGATGACAGCATCTGTCATGGAAAACTTCATCTTATCCGCCATCCCGTCTCCCTCGTCCATTTTCGAAAGGGTAATGAGCTGTCCCGCCAGGGATGCCAGACGTTTCACCTGATTTTTTGTACTTTTGGTCCATTTATTTTCCCCAGCCATCTCCAAAAGCGTTTCTCGAAACGCTTAAATACTTTGCCCTGTTTTGATGTTATGGCTATGATAACCGATGTACCTTAAATCAACCTTAAAAACCAAAAAGATCCTGCAAAGTTTTCAACATCTCTGCAAGATCTCTATTAATCTTTCAAAAAAAATATCCCGGATGACCATGATCATCCGGGATTCCCTTACTTATTCGCCGTACTTCTTTTTATTTATTTCGAAATACCGATTTCAAAAAACCGCCTTTTTTTCTGTTTTTGCCGCTTTCTTCTTCCTCCCCGCCCGGCGTCTGGGGCTGTGATAGCGGATCCTCTCCACCAAAACCTGCCGGATACAGCAAATGCTCATAATGCTGACGAAGCTTCGCCCAATCCGGTTCATAGAAATACTCCGGCTTTGGCACCTTCATCTGTGCATTCTCATTGATCAGACATACGATCGTCTTATCATCTGTCGTGTCCTCGATGTTCCACAGCGGCACGCTTGCCGTCATGGTACTGCAGATCTTTTCTGCCGTTGCGGCATCATACATACTCTGATAACCACGGCGCATACAGTCCAGATATAACTGCCAGTCCTGCTCCGGATCCAGAAACTCTCCATTGATATAATAATGATACAGATCAATGGGATCCTGAAGATTTTTATTGCCAAGCACACAATACGGATTCATAAAGAACTCCGT
>CADAKW010000118.1 GCA_902788645.1 uncultured Lachnospiraceae bacterium | reverse complement strand
GGGAGATTTTCTGAAAAAACATCGAAGTGAGGTGATTGCAGTGACTCTTTATGAATATAGCGAGGAAGAACACCGCCGCATCCAGGAGCGGGACAAGGCTGAGTTAAAGGAGCAGCTGGCGGAGGCAGAAACAAATCTCAGACAATCCGAAGCTAAATTATCACAAGCTATCCATAACACAATCACCATGCTGCAAAATATGGGTTGCGACGATTCCTTCATCTGCTCAAAGCTTTGTGAGGTTTACCAGCTATCGGAAGCGGAGGCACTGTTTTACCTGGAGAAAAAATAACCTCATACTCACAGCCGCTGCTGTCTATCGTAGCTTTGTCTATCATAGTTTCCAGCCTCTACTCCGATCCCACGCACTCATAAATCCGGTCAAATACTTCTCCGACGCATTGTACATTGATATCCGAATAACTGATGATAAATGCACAATCCGATATCCGAATAACTGATGATAAATGCACAATCCCCCTCCTGTCCCGGTGACAGATAAAAGTCTGACAATGCCTGCAGCCTGATACTTTCCTTCTGCAACCGTTTTTCAATCTGCTGCGGCGATAACGAAGTATCCAGCCTGATCAAAAAGTGCAATCCGGATCCGTTTTCCTGAATCCGGCATATCCTCATCAGTTTACTTTCCTCCAGCGCATTCAAAAGCCTTCTTCTCTGACGGCTGTAATAGAGACGCATCCGGTTGATATGCTTCTCAAAATACCCTTTCCGTATAAAAGCGGCCAGGGTATACTGCTCCAGATTGGATACCGTACAGGAATAGAAGGAAAGTCTGCTGTAAAACTGATTTGCCAGGTGAACCGGCAGGATCATATAGCTGATTCGTATCGTAGGCGTGAGGGATTTTGAAAACGTATTCATATAGATTACTTTTTCGCAGGCATCAATACTAAATAACGTTGGGATTGGTCTGCCATTGGTGCGAAACTCACTATCATAATCGTCCTCAATAATATACCTGCCCTTTTGCTCATTGGCCCAAGCCAAAACCTCATAACGCCGGCTGGCCGGCATTGTGATGCCGGTCGGAAAATGATGATTTGGGCAGATATGAGCGATATCTGCCCCACAGCTTCGCAGCTCCTCCACGGTGATTCCTTTATCATCCATACTGGCATAACGGCACTTGATCTGATATTGTCCATAAATATTCACGAGCTTTTTATATCCCGGATTTTCAATGCAGTATTCCTTATCTGCTCCCAGCAGCTGCACCAGCAGACCATACAGATACTCTGTCCCCGCACCGATAATGATCTGATTGGGATCTACCAGCATCCCACGGAAAGATTTCAAATGCTCGGCAATCGCCTCCCGCAGCTCATATATGCCGCCTGTAGGCGACACTTCCATAAATTCCCTGCTTTTTTCTGAAAGAATCTTTCTTGACAGCTGCGCCCATACAGAAAATGGAAAATTATCCGGATTGATCCTATTTGAGGACAGATCGACCTTATAACGAGGCGGCCGCTCCGGCATTTTAATATCCAGTGAAATATTTCCCTGCCGCGTAACAGATTTCAGCTCTCCCACATCTGCCACATAATATCCTTTTCTTGGTAATGTATATATATACCCTTCACTCGCCAACTGGTCATAAGCATTTTGAATCGTTATGGTACTAATACCGTGATTATGGGCAAATGTTCTTTTGGAAGGCAGCTTCTCACCCGGCTTTAGATTTCCACTGATAATATCTCCTTTGATCCGTTGATAGACCTGTTCGTATAATGGGACATCATTTTTTTCAAATACATATGTCAGCATTTTATTTTCTCCCGTCTGGTATCTAATTTTATTGCATTTTGAGCATTTTCTTATGATCAGTTTCATTGTATGATGTTTTACAGAAAATAGCAAGAAGGATAATGTGAAAGCTTGATTTTCACACACAACATGATACCTGCAGCAGCAAACACAGGTACCGGAAAGGATTATATAATGAAACAGACACAATATGAATTGAACAAAGGATTGGCACAGATGCTCAAGGGAGGCGTGATCATGGATGTCACTACCCCGGAGCAGGCGAAAATTGCGGAGGCAGCGGGCGCATGTGCTGTTATGGCATTGGAACGTATTCCGGCAGATATCCGTGCAGCGGGAGGAGTTTCCCGCATGAGTGACCCTAAAATGATCAAGGGGATTCAGGAGGCAGTCAGCATCCCGGTCATGGCTAAATGCCGCATTGGCCACTTCGTAGAAGCACAGATCCTGCAGGCCATTGAAATTGATTACATTGATGAATCAGAAGTTCTTTCTCCGGCAGATGACGTATATCATATCGATAAAACGGAATTTAAGGTTCCTTTTGTCTGCGGTGCAAGAGATCTCGGAGAGGCCCTGAGACGTATCAACGAAGGTGCGGCTATGATCCGTACAAAGGGAGAGCCCGGTACCGGCGACGTCGTACAGGCTGTCCGTCATATGCGTAAAATGAATTCTCAAATCCGCAAAATTGTTTCCATGCAGAAGGACGAACTTTTCGAAGAGGCAAAACAGCTTCAGGTACCATATGAACTGGTTCTCTATGTTCACGAGAATGGCAAACTCCCTGTTGTCAATTTTGCTGCCGGCGGCGTAGCAACACCTGCGGATGCAGCTTTGATGATGCAGCTGGGCGCAGAGGGTGTCTTTGTCGGTTCCGGTATCTTTAAATCCGGAGATCCTGCAAAACGCGCTTCCGCAATCGTACAGGCTGTTACAAATTATACAGATGCCACTCTGATTGCAGAGCTTTCCGAAGATCTGGGCGAAGCTATGGTTGGAATCAATCCTAACGAGATCAAGATCATCATGGAAGAAAGAGGGCAGTAATATGTCAACATCAGATAATAAAATAACCATCGGAGTTCTCGCTGTGCAGGGCGCTTTTATCGAACACGAGCACATGCTGCAGTCTTTGGGAGTAGATTGTATTGAGATAAGAAAACCGGAACAGCTGGATCAGATTGACGGCATCGTTCTTCCCGGCGGGGAAAGTACTGTGCAGGGGCAGCTTTTGCGAAAGCTCCATATGCTGTCTCCCCTTCGGAAAATGATACAAAACGGCCTGCCGGTTCTGGCAACCTGTGCCGGCCTGATCCTGCTGTCGGAAGAGATTGACAACGGTGAGCCCGCTCATCTTGCCACTCTGCCTGTCACCGTAAAACGTAATGCCTACGGCAGACAGCTTGGCAGCTTTTGTACCACCTCGGATCTCCCGCAGATTTCCGGCTTCCCTATGGTATTTATAAGGGCTCCTTATATCGCTTCCACGCAAGAATCCGTCAAAGTGCTTGGAACCGTGGACGGCCACGTCATTGCTGTGCAATACAAGCATCAGATTGGTCTTTCCTTTCATCCAGAGCTGACTGACGACACCAGAATACATCAGTATTTTGTAGAGATGGTAAGAGGTACTGCTAAAAGTAATATCGCCTAAAGATTCTATATCTTATATGCACATCTGTATCAGAAACGGCTTATGCTGTTTATATCCAATCCTGATACAGATGTGTAATTAACTCAATAAATTTCTGTTGTTCCATAGTGTCATTTTCTTTTAGATTGACCTCCCAAACCGGTTTGATCATAGACGACATCTCCTCTATGATACTGTTTATTTCGTTATTTATATCTTTCTTTTCTTTAATAGCTTCTCTTTCAGTAATCTTTTGATTGTATTCTTTTCGTTTTTCGCGCATGCCTTCCACATTAATTTCATTTTCGTCTTGATCACCAGGACGTTTTTCTATACTATAGAATCTCCAATCAATTCCATTCGTAACTAATACATTTTTAAAAGTAAGCAGTTGACCAATAATCTGAGGCATATGATTTGATAAATTTTCAGAAATATATTTTGTCTCAATCACCCCTTTGCACTCTCCTGCATTATTTTCAAACCGAAAATCTGGGGTCACTACAGCTAAATCGGAGTATCCTCCTTCTGACCAAAACCTTTTTTTCCTCTGCATGCTGTCAATCGCAACTAAAGACAGATCGTGATTTTCTATAATTTCATCCAACAACATATATACCAAAATTTCAACGCCACTCTCGATAGGAGCCTTAAGTTTAATGTCGTCGATCTTTTTACAATAATATTCAAAGTTCATTTATATTCCTCCAAATATAATAAAATTATATCGATCTAAATTTGTATTGTAGTTTTTTCCATCAGCGACAGTTATATGAAATTTTCGAATAACTGAATCCCATCCTTTTCACAGGCTCAATTTCAATCCGGCTTTTATTTTTCTTTCCTCTTCATCAAACAAATTGTTTCTATATGACTGCTGTGTCCAAACATATCGCACGCCCTGACCCTCTCCAGCTCATAGCCCTCCCCGCACAGGTATTTCAGATCTCTTGCCAGAGTGGCCGGATCACAGCTCACATACACGATCCGTTTCGGCTTCATTTGGACTACTGTCCGAAGCAGTTTTTCATCGCATCCCTTCCGGGGTGGATCCAGCGTAACTACATCTGCTCTAAGA
>CADAKW010000117.1 GCA_902788645.1 uncultured Lachnospiraceae bacterium | reverse complement strand
CAGGAGCTTCTGGATGTGTACCAGAAATGGGACAACGAAAATTCCTTTGATCTCGGAGACGGCTGGGGCAAAGAACCCTGGTCCCAGAAGGAAATGCCTCTGGAGGACTCCCTTGCGGCAAATGCTGCGAAACACTGCCAGACGGCAATTGCAGTAATCGGCCGTACTGCCGGGGAGGAGCAGGATAATTCCCTCACAGAGGGTTCCTACCTTTTATCCTCTGACGAGAAGCAGATGCTCTCCACCATTCGCCGTCATTTTCCCAAAATGATCGTTCTCTTAAATGTAGGTAATATTATTGATATGAACGAACTTCTGGAAATCGCTCCTGACGCTATCTTATATGTGTGGCAGGGAGGAATGACTGGCGGTACCGGCACAGCAGATGTTCTGACCGGTCGTGTCAGTCCCTGCGGCAAGCTGACCGATACTATCGCAAAGAATGTCGAAGATTATCCGTCTGCTCCTTACTTTGGAGATCCTGTGCGTAATTTTTATTCCGAGGATATCTACGTGGGATACCGCTATTTTGAGACTTTTGCTCCGGATAAGGTACTGTATCCTTTTGGCTTCGGACTGTCTTATACCACTTTTCAGCTTGAGACAAAGGGCGTCGAGGAACTGTCCGATAAATGGGACTTTGATATAACCGTCACCAATACCGGAAACTACTCCGGCAAAGAAGTTGTGCAGATCTACTGCGAAGCACCTCAGGGCAAACTTGGCAAACCGGCGCGTGTCTTGTGCGGCTACGAAAAGACGAAAACTCTGACACCGGGCGAGTCCCAGACTGTGACCATCTCTGTCAGCAAAGCACAGATCGCATCCTATGATGACTCCGGTGTTTCCGGTCATCCTCACTGCTTTATTCTGGAAGAAGGTGACTACCATTTCTATGTAGGAACCGATGTCCGTCAGGCAGAGAAAACATATACCTGTACACAAAACGGGACACTTGTGATCTCCAGCCACAAACAGGCTCTCGCTCCTGTAGAAGCATTTGAACGCATCAAGCCGGTACAGACAGTAGACGGATACAAGCCGCAGATGGAATCCGTTCCCCTTTCTCAGGTGAACGAGGAAAAACGCCGTCTGGAAAATCTTCCGAAGGAAATCCCATTTACCGGCGATCAGGGCATCCGCCTCTGTGATATCCGAAAAGGCACCCACACCATGGAAGCGTTTATTGCCCAGATGACCGATTACGATCTCGCCTGTATGATCCGCGGAGAGGGCATGAACAGCCCAAGAGTAACTGCCGGTACTGCTTCCGCATTCGGCGGTGTTTCCCCTGAGCTGGAAGCCCTCGGAGTTCCATGCGGCTGCTGTGATGACGGTCCGTCCGGCATGCGTCTGGACTGCGGCACCAAAGCTTTCAGTCTGCCAAACGGCACAATGATGGCATGTACCTTTAACCGGACACTGCTCACAGAGCTTTTTGCCCAGACCGGTCTTGAAATGATCGCAAATAAGGTGGACTGCCTCTTAGGACCGGGAATGAATATTCACCGTCATCCGTTAAACGGCAGAAACTTTGAATATTTTTCAGAAGACCCTTATCTGACCGGAACCATTGCATCCGCACAGCTTCACGGACTCCACCAGTCAGGTGTCACCGGCACCATCAAACACTTCTGCGGCAATAATCAGGAGGCAAACCGTCATGATGTCAACGGTGTCATTTCAGAACGTGCTCTGAGAGAGATTTACCTGAAGGGCTTCGAGATTGCTGTCAGAGAAGGACATGCCGATTCCGTTATGACCACCTACGGTCCGGTCAACGGAGTCTGGACGGCCGGCAGCTTCGATCTGACGACACAGATCCTGCGAAACGACTGGGGCTTCACCGGCTTTACCATGACAGACTGGTGGGCTAATATCAACCGCCGCGGTCAGGCAGTGGACAAGTCAGATTTTGCCGCTATGGCGATCGCCCAAAATGACGTATATATGGTATGTGCCATTGGTGCAGAAAATGATGATAATATTCTTTCCTCTTTGGAAAATGGTACCCTGCAGCGCAGTGAGCTTCAGAGAAATGCCGCCAATATCTGTCGTTTTCTTATGAATACACAGGCGATGGCACGCATGGAAGGCACCGAAACAAAGATTAATATTATCAACCGACCGGCAGATGAATCCGATGTTGACGAGTCCTCCGTGAAATTCTATGAGCTCGACGGAAATCTTACCATCGATCTGGAGGATATCTGTACCAATAAAGGGACAAACCACAGCTTTGGTCTTGATATCAAAACCATGGGACGTTATAAAATGACGCTGACTGCCAGCTCTACACAGAGCGAGGTGGCACAGATTCCTGTCACCCTCTTTAGTCTTGGTACAGCATATGGTACATTTACCTGGAATGGCACAAACGGTCTGCCTGTTTCCTATGAAACAGAGATTCCTCTGTTCTCCAAATACACCAATCTGCGTCTCTTCTTTGCACAAGGTGGTTTGACGATGCATAGCATCTCTTTTGAGCTGATATCAACGGAGCTGTAAAATATCCTCCTGATATTGCTTAACTAATCCCTCCTGATAACCGGCTGTCTGCAGATCCTTTACTCTGGCAGCCACCGATTGAAGCACTGGATCAACAATTTTGTCCAGTGCTTTCAATCTTTTTGCACTGATCTGCCGATCCGATCTGCATTCCATATAATCCTCTACCGATAAATGCCAGTAATGAAATACTCCCTTGTAAAAATCATGCAGCTTCTGTGCGATCAGCAAGCCCTCCGGATCAAAATCTCCGGCATAATAAACTTCCACACCGGATGCACCGCAAACTTCCAATACATTCAGCCCTGCCAGCCGAGGCTGGCCATTCATGCACATAAACGCGTGATTTCCTGCGTTAATTTCACAAAGCATTGCAAATACCGATGGGTTTTCCACAATGAACAGCTTATTGTGTGGACATAAAATTTCCTTCCACTCTACCATAGATGCCAACGGGATCTGAACCATATCCTGCTCCACACAGAATCCCTGCATTCCTGCATGCAGCTCTCCATTACCTTTACGTATATTTACCCCGGAAAGCATGACATAATTTGAAACTTCATCGATCAGAATTCCCACAGACAAAAAGCCTTTCTGTTTTTTATATGCCGGAAAGATATTATTTTCCTCTAATATAATGCCACGATTCTCAAGATCCAGTTCCACTATCTCCCGCAATATTTTGCCTCCGTCGCTTCCGGCATCAAAGGCATGAGGATCTCCCGTCATTTCCGCAGCAAAAACGGCCAGATATCTGGTTCTGCCACTGCGGTACGGTAAACCATTATAAATATCCGACGCCAAAGTCAGCTTCCGTTTCCAATGTGCTATATCCTCTTTTTCAGTCATCTGAAACTGTTTCATCAAAGACTCGAGTATATGGTATACGGGCGTATTCTCATATTGCATCCGAAGCATCTCAAACACTTCCCGGATCTGTTTCTGCCGCCTTTCTTCCTGTTCGTTTTTGCCGACAGGTTTACTACCAAAATACAGTTCCAGTAATCTCTCCGGTGTGATAACGGAATAACGGCTTTCAGACAATGCTCTACAGAATTTGTCCGAAGATATGGACACGCTTTTCTGTCCGTGAAAATTTTTTCGAAAAAAACCCTCTAATTCTTCTATTTCCGGCATCGTCAAATGACTCAGTTTTACTGTGCCGGAAAATCTTCCATAAGAATAGTACTTTTTCCAAAATCCCTCAAAAACCTTCTGCCATACGGGATTTCCACGAAAATACTCAAGACATTGTTTTTCATTATCCAAGCTCTGTACTTCTCCTCTCCACGGACTCCTCATCCTCCAGATTTTCCTTATAATGACCGTTCCATAAATACGGCATCACCGTGACAAATTTTGCATTTTCCGGCCGCTCCAGTTGATAGATTGCCAGTGCATCCAATGTATCACAGTCTCCCCAAAGCACTTGGGAATTGATAATAAAATCAAAGGAAAATTCTGTCATTAACCGGAACATATCGCGGATATTACGGTTATCTACCCCCGCAAATGCCTCGTCTAACGAGATCAGCCTTGGTGCATCCGGTCTGCCACCCTCATATTTTGCCACAAC
>CADAKW010000116.1 GCA_902788645.1 uncultured Lachnospiraceae bacterium | reverse complement strand
GCACTCTGGATCAGCATGGCAAGCTGTTTGCCGGAAACACCGGAGGCTCCGGCGACAATGATAATGGGAGAGATATTGGCCACAAACATGGCAAGAATATGCTGCAGACCGAACGGGATCGCACGGGATACCGGCACCCGCCCTTCTAATTGATAGATGTTACTTACGGAACTGTTACTTTTGTTGCTCATTGTTCGTAAATCCTTTCCTTTTTCGTTTTGTAAAATTTGTTATTACGTATTGTAAGAAAATCTTTATCGTCTCTACGAATTACTGCTCGCGGAATGTGATCTCACCGGTAGAAGCGTCCATGGCATCCACAATAGCAAGGGACTCCAGCTGGAATCCAAGATTGCGGATCAGACGGCCGCCCACCTGAAAGCCCTTCTCGACTGCAATGCCGATTCCCTCTACTGTGGCACCGGCTTCTGTGATAATGGAGATCAGACCCTGCAGGGCACAGCCGTTTGCAAGAAAGTCATCAATGATCAGAACGTGGTCTTCCGGACTTAAGAACTTTTTGGAAACAATGACCTGATTTTTGCACTTGTGGGTGAAGGATTCTACCTCGGCAACGTACATATCACCTTCTATATTAATGCTTTTGGATTTCTTCGCAAAGACAACCGGTACATCAAAGTGTCTGGCTGCCACACAGGCGATACCGATACCGGAGGCCTCGATGGTCAGGATCTTATTGATGGGCTTGTCTGCAAAACGGCGTTTCCATTCGGCACCCATCTCATCAAAGAGTGCAATATCCATCTGGTGATTGAGGAAACTGTCAACCTTGAGTACATTTCCTTCTTTTACAATGCCGTCCTTCATAATACGTTCTTCTAAAAAATTCATAATTATTACCATGCCTTTCTAAAAACTGTAACCCACAGGCCTGTATTGGTAGTACATGAGCAGGTGATTTCGTGGTGTTATAATGTTGTTAAGTTTATCATGAAACAGGTGATTTCGCAAGAAAAAGCGGCTTGGAAAATCGTTTCACTGCATATTTTTAAGTAAACATTATTTCTTCCAGATGAGAAAATAACACAAACAGAAAAAAATAAATCAAAAATAAGAAAAGCTATATTTTAAAAAGAAATTATCGATAAAACTTAAAAAAGTGTTGCAATTATTGAGAATCTATATTATAATAATCTCAATTTGAAGAACAAAGGGGTTCGACAGGTTTTACTTGTTGACCCCTTTTTTCTTTTTTACAAAGGCATCCGCAGCAAAACAGGTAAATTTAAGCGGATGTCAGGATATCAATAATTGATTGGAGGAACATGGAATGGTTAATCAGGAAGCAATGAATAAGAGTGCAGTACAGGCTTCAAATTGTATTGATCATGAGTCAAAGGGCTTATATGATCCACATTTTGAGCATGACAACTGTGGTATTGGTGCCATCGTCAACATCAAGGGTAACAAAACCCATGACACAGTATCCGGGGCACTGGAGATTGTGGAAAAACTGGAACATCGTGCCGGTAAGGATGCAGAAGGTAAGACCGGTGATGGAGTAGGTATCATGCTTCAGATTTCGCACCGGTTTTTTAAGAAAGAGACAGAGTCCCTTGGGATTGAGATTGGCGGGGAACGTGATTATGGTGTGGGCATGTTCTTCCTGCCACAGGATGAGTTGAAGCGCAATCAGGCAAAGCGTATGTTTGAGGTCATCATTGAGAAGGAGGGAATGAAGTTCCTTGGATGGAGAGAGGTGCCGATCAAACCGGATATTCTGGGACACAAGGCACTGGAGTGCATGCCTTATATTGTACAGGGCTTCGTCAAGAGACCGGATGATGTGGAGAAAGGTCTTGATTTTGACCGGAAGCTCTATGTGGCACGTCGTGTCTTTGAGCAGCAGAGCAGTGAGGACACTTATGTAGTTTCCTGCTCCAGCCGTACTATCGTTTATAAAGGAATGTTCCTGGTAGGCCAGCTCCGTTCCTTCTTTATGGATCTGCAGGATGAAGATTATGTATCTGCGATCGCGATCGTACATTCCAGATTCAGTACCAACACAAATCCAAGCTGGATGCGTGCTCATCCAAACCGCTTTATCGTACACAACGGTGAGATCAATACCATCGTCGGTAATGCAGATAAGATGCTTGCACGTGAGGAGACCATGGAGACACCGTATCTGTCCAGTGATTTCCACAAGATCCTGCCGGTAGTTGATCCAAATGGTTCCGACTCTGCCCGTCTTGATAACACACTGGAATTTCTTGTGATGAGTGGTATGGAGCTGCCGCTGGCGGTGATGATCACGATCCCGGAGCCTTGGGAAAATGATATGAGCATCAGCCAGAAGAAGAGAGATTTCTATCAGTATTACGCAACCATGATGGAGCCATGGGATGGTCCTGCATCCATTCTGTTCTCCGATGGTGATTACATGGGTGCCGTCCTTGACCGTAACGGTCTGAGACCTTCCCGCTATTATATCACGACTGATGATCAGCTGATCCTTTCCTCTGAGGTGGGTGTATTTGAGCTTCCACCGGAGAAGATCGTAAAGAAGGACCGCTTAAGACCGGGCCGTATGCTTCTGGTAGATACTGTTAAGGGCGAGCTGATCGATGATGCTGATCTGAAAGAGAAATATGCATCCCGCCAGCCATATGGTGAGTGGCTCAACAGCAATCTTGTCACATTGGCAGAGCTTCATATTCCAAATCACAAGGTACCGGAGTATACCGATGAGGAAAGAGCGAGAATGCAGAAGGCATTTGGTTATACCTTCGAAGAATATAAGACATCTATTTTGCCAATGGCACAGAACGGAAGCGAGCCGATCGCATCCATGGGTACGGATACACCGCTTCCAATGCTTTCCCGCAAGGTACAGCCTCTGTTTAATTACTTTAAGCAGATGTTTGCACAGGTAACAAACCCTCCGATCGATGCGATCCGTGAGGAGATCGTAACCTCTACCAGCGTTTATATCGGAGAGGACGGAAACCTTCTGGAGGAGAAGGGAGAGAACTGTAAGGTATTAAAGATCCATAATCCGATCCTCAATGACACGGATCTTTTGAAGATTAAAAATATTGACAAGGAAGGTTTCAAGTGTGAGGTTCTTCCGATTACTTATTATAAAAACACATCTCTGAAGAAGGCGCTGGATCATCTTTGTCTGGAGGCAGACCGTGCTCACAAGGAAGGCTGCAACATCCTGATCTTAAGTGACCGTGATGTGGATGAGTTCCATATGCCGATCCCTTCTCTGCTGGCGGTTTCCACATTGCAGCAGCATCTGGTAACCACCAAGAGAAGAACAAGTATGTCTGTGATCTTAGAGACAGCAGAGCCAAGAGAAGTACATCATTTTGCAACACTTCTCGGTTATGGTGCCAGTGCAGTCAATCCATATCTGGCGCATGAGACGATCCGCGAACTCATCAATAATGGTATGCTGGATAAGGATTATTATGCCGCTGTCAGTGATTATGACAATGCCGTGCTTCATGGTATCGTAAAGATCGCATCAAAGATGGGGATTTCTACGATCCAGTCATATCAGGGTTCTAAGATTTTCGAAGCAATCGGTATTTCACAGGAAGTGATCGAGACATACTTCCCGGATACGGTCAGCCGTGTGGGTGGTGTCACTCTGGAGGATATCGAGAAGCAGATCGACGAGCAGCACAGCCGTGCCTTTGATCCATTGGATCTGACGGTGGATCTGAATCTGGAAAACAGAGGGCAGCATAAGGAGCGTGGTCATCAGGAGGAGCATTTGTATAATCCGGAGACGATCCACTTGCTGCAGCAGGCAGCCTGGACAGGCAATTATGAGCTGTTTAAGCAGTATTCCAAGTGCATTGACGAGAAGGAAAAGCAGGTTACCCTAAGAAGCCTTCTCGATTTCAAATATCCAAAGAAGGGCATTCCTCTGGAGGAAGTGGAGAGCGTGGAGGAGATTGTCCAGAGATTTAAGACGGGTGCGATGTCTTATGGTTCTATTTCACAGGAGGCTCATGAGACACTGGCGATCGCAATGAATCATCTTCACGGTAAATCAAACAGTGGTGAGGGTGGTGAGAGTCTGGAACGACTGGAAACAGCAGGCTCTGCTGTGGATCGCTGTTCTGCCATCAAGCAGGTGGCTTCCGGACGTTTCGGTGTTACCTCCCGTTATCTGGTAAGCGCCAAGGAGATCCAGATCAAGATGGCACAGGGAGCAAAGCCAGGTGAAGGTGGCCACCTTCCGGGCGGAAAGGTATATCCGTGGGTTGCCAAGACACGTCATTCTACACCGGGTGTCAGCCTGATCTCCCCGCCACC
>CADAKW010000115.1 GCA_902788645.1 uncultured Lachnospiraceae bacterium | reverse complement strand
GCACAAAGCTCATTTGTGATTGGCTGGTACAGACGCTTCCAATCCCCTTTTTTATATTGAAATTTATACCCTGTGACCATATTCACGCTGTTAAGTACGATATGAGCATGGATCTTCTCCGTATCCGTATGCACCGCCACCACAACCTCATATTCGTTGTGAAATGCCTTCTCAGCAAATTTCATGGCAATCTCATACATCTGCTGTGGTGTCCCCTCTCCCGGCTTTAAGGAAAGGATAAAATGATAGCCCTGTCTGCCGCCCATCTTTCCAAACATCTTTTTGGTTGCCATCATCTGTTCATACGTCCCGGAAGTCATGCAGTTGATACCGCCGGACAAATGCAGTTTGCCCAGCTTCTTTTCCTGCAGGATATAATCTATCGCATTATCCAGATGAGAACTTACCACATTCTCAAAATCCGCTGACATATGAAGAACCTTTGTTATTGCCATCTGCCTGCCACCTCCCGCATCAGTTCCTTTACTTCCTCCATTTTCGCTATCACCCGCTCCACATCCCACTCCGAGATCCAGCCGTCAGCATTTGCCCTGTGTGCGATCTGATTGATATTATTGCCTATTCGTGCAATCTGATTGATGAAATCCCGCCTCTGCTCCGGTAATGTCACATCCACCATCTCACCGTTACTGATAAGCTGTCTGATATACCGGGATGGATTCATCCCACAAGCCTGAGCTTTCTGCTCCAATAATCTATGCTCCTTTGCCGATAACCTCACCGTGAAATTCTTTCTCGGTTCTATTCCCTGTCTGCTTCTCCCCATAAAATCACCTGTCCTTTCCTTATTATCCGTCTGCTATATTGCCAATCACCTGATTGCCGACCTGTCTTTTGTCATCTGTCTTTACAACCTGACAAGAACATCAATAATCCCGATAGTCATAACCACCTCACCAACATATCCATAAAAATCATTCGCTTAGCATTTTTTGATCAAAACATCTGCACTTTCTGACAAAAAGTGATACCACTTTTTACGCCTCCTTTTGCCTGTCTCAATCAAACTGCCTGCACTGCACCTCACACTGCTGTCACTCCGGGATTTTCTGCAAACAGTTTTTGCCAGATACGTAAAACGCCTTGCGTTTTACACTGGTTAGGGAATCCTTCCCTAAAACCCTGATACAGATAAGAACACAAAAAGGACAGACCACAAAACCTGCCTGTCCTTTTTGGTACTGATTATTCTATTTTGGTATCAGAAATCACCGATTCTGATACCGGCTTTTTCATCTCTTGAGGCGAAATGAAAAATGCAACCAAATCCATCTGTTTTTGATACCAGACACTTTGATTCCGGTTTCAATCCCCTGTGAAAATGGTACTCAGAACAGATCTGTGTCAAGAAACTCGTTCTCCTCCACATCATCTTCTTCCGTTACCACTTCAAGCTGTTTTGTCTGTTGCTTGAAATCCTCATTCCGACTTCTTTCATCTTTATTTACCGAAGCAGCCACACCAGAGGATTGTGTTGCACCATTTTCCCCATGCACCCGATTCCCGGCACCACCATTCATCCCTGCCATCTGCTGCATAAATGCCATCCCCACCATTGTCGGAAGCATGGAAAACACCTTTTTCTCAATCACATCCACGATCCTGTCTGCAAAGGCATCTTCCTTCTCCCTCGTCTCAAAATAAGGATCAGCCTGCTTTTTCAAATGCTGATCATAATAGGCATTTAAAGCCCTGACTACCAGGGCACTCTGCGATTTGCAGTTCAGTTCCTCCAGTTTATGAAGAATGTCCCATGCACGGTCATCTTCCTCCCGCTTCTCCTGAAAACGGATATTCGTTGTCCGCATAAGCACTCCCCCTGTCCTTACCGTTTCTCACGCTGCTGTTTTGATTTTTTTCTCAAAATCATATAGCAGTAATATTCATAGCCCTTTGCCGTAGCACATATATCATGGATGAAATGCGTCCTGTCCGGATCGTATTTTCCAAGCACTTCCACGATTTTTGCACCACCGCCCATAAAATGCAGCTTCATCAGCTTTTCGTTATATTCGTAATCCTTCAGCTTGCTAAAAATATCCTGCACGTAGGTCTCTGCTTCTCCGACCATAATAGAGACATAAGGTTCTTCTATGTCCGTCTTTCCGGTTCGCAGGAAATTCTCCACCACATCCTCCGGCATTTCCGTACCTGTCTTATCCCTTACAGCGTTTTTGATACGGATGGCACACTGGTTGATGCCGAATTTCTCCGTCCATGATTTATTTTCAGCAGCCCTGCCATTATTCAGATACATCAGGTTCATGGTTCCATTTCCGATATCCACCAGAAGATTCATGCCCTTGAACTCTTTCAGCTTCTCCGCAACAGCGGCGTAGCACTGGGGCATCACCGTACAGTCCACAATCTCCGCTTTGTATCTTTCGTCTTTGTACTTAAAGTCCACGAACTTGTCCCTGAGCATATACTGGCGGAAAGCCTCCCTCTGTGCCTTTACCCATTTCAGCGGAAGCCCGACTGCCAGATGGATCTTTGCCTCATGCAGCCCTCTCATCTTCAGTTCCTTTGCAATCGTAGCAAGTGTCAGGATATAAGTATCATCATCCATCACTTTATCTGCTACAAAGTTCTTATGCCCTTCGGAAAGGATATAATACTTTCCCTTATGTTCCAGATAGTCCTTGCTAAATGCCGGCGGGGTATCGCTCACATCCACCGAAGTACGGAACACCACATGAGCCCCCTTCGTGTTACCATATCCGTTATCACACGCAAGAATCAAAACTCCATTTACCTTATATTCACGCATACAATCATCCTCCTTATCATCCCGGTCACAGACCGCCTCTTTGTTATGCTTACTAACGAAATCCATTTCCTCTTTATTAGCAGCCTCACCACTATTACACCCAATCCCGCTTATATCGCTGTCTTTACTTACATCATTTTGCATAAATTCATAAGTCTGCTTTCTTTCAACAGTTTGCTTAATTTCTGCATCCTGCTTTCTTTCAGCAGCTTCATAGTCCCATCTGCCTGAATCATCCTGCTCATGACGAAGTTTTAACTGCTCCACAACATCTTCCTCCATCAGCAATCCTTTATACTCCACTAAACCCATACAAAGCCCCCTTTCACCTGCTCATACGTTTCGCAGTCTTGTCTGAATAATCCTTATTTACTGCTCCGCTCTGATACCACTCTTTTACAAGACGCTGTATTACTTTGACCTTCTGCTCTATCGTAAAATCCTGCGGAAAATAATCTTCCAGAGTATCTGCCCGTATCCTGATCTGCTCCCTCTGGTTCGGCTTTTCCTGCGACAGCACCGTAAAAATAGCATCCATATCCAGTTTGCCGCTCTGGCTCATCCGCTTGATGCGGTTCGCCTGTGACAGAGACGGAGTACACTGCTCCATATCCATCACCGCATGAAGCTCATACTGCTCTTCCTCTGTCAGATAGGAAAGTTCCACCGCCACAGTAAATGCAATCTTCCCATCATCCACCATATCAAGCACCTTTGGGATCAGGTTCGTCAGCCGGATATATCTGGCGATCTGATTCCTGCTCTCACCGACCTGCTTTGCCAGAAGTTCATCCGACCTCGTCCCAACTTGGGACAAAGTCCTGTCTCCGTCCAATTGATCCGGTTTATAAGCTTCAATATAATCCTTTTTCCCCTGATGCTTCATGGCTTCCAGCTTCATCTTATAGGCAAATGCCTTTTCACTCGGTTTCAGATATTCCCTCTGCAAATTGCTGTCCACCATTGCGATGACTGCCTGATTGTCATCCAGATTCCGCACCACTACAGGCATTTCTCCGATACCAGCCCACAGACATGCCTCTTTCCTGCGATGTCCGGCAATCATCTCATAGCCTTCTCCATATGGATTCGGTCTGACAAGTGCTGGAACAATCACTCCTTCCTTGCCGATACTCTGCATTAGTTCAAAGAGAGCCATATCCCTTTCCACCTTAAAGGGATGTCCCCTGAAATCATGAATCTGTCCTATCGGAACATGAATAATATCCTTTTTACTGCTTTCATCATCCTGTTCTTCTCGAAAAGAACACATTTCCATCTGTTCGCTACCCATCTCTTAAAACCTCCATTTCCTATTGATTAAAAATCTTCTGCCAGCAAACGGAGAAAAGAAACGAAAAAAGCCGCCTACATCCAAAACCTTGAATATAAGCGGCTCTCCACACGAAACAATCAACTTAATACCAATCAAAGTCAATTATTCCGTTTCATTATTCTGTTAGAAATCAATATACATCAAGAACAAATTCCTTGTGTTTACTCACT
>CADAKW010000114.1 GCA_902788645.1 uncultured Lachnospiraceae bacterium | reverse complement strand
TTCCACTTCCTAATCGGAAACCTAAAACCTAAAACCGCATAATCAGCATAAATGCTGGGGTTGTGGGTGTTTTTCACCCACTATTACCCATGAAGAGCCGTATTTTTCAGCATTTAGCAGTGATTTATAATTTTTTTCGTCGCATTATTATACAATTTTTTTAAATTTCAAAAAAAATTGCACAAATTTTCTTATCATATTTTGTCAATACTGCCTATTGGATGTTTCCTCACTACTCCCTTACTTCGTCTTTCTTTGTTTATCACGTTAAACCACTTCATTTTATAAACCATTCCTACTAACTGCCAAACTTCACATGTCTTATTGAGTATTTTCCCCATCTCTATAACACAGAATATATCAGTCGTTTGATATATTTATTCTTCTTTCCTATCGTTCTCCCATTTCTTTCCTTTTTCATTCACGCAAACAAAAACTGCCACATATCAACTTCACTCGCTGATATGTGACAGTTTTTCACAACATCACTTCTTCCGTATATGCACCTCCGGAATCGCCACGCTGTCATAGACCACCCCGGGTTTGTGATCTGCTTCCTTCTCCTGCTTCCCCTCTTTGTCCGCCTCCCCTGTCTCATGGGTATGGATCTCCGGAATCGCCAGATTTTCATAAGTCAGATCATAATTTTTCTTTCCATCGGTATTTTTCTTTTTTCCAAACATTTTCTCATTCCTCCATCGGATGCCCTTGTATCATCATATAAAATTAATAAAAAATGTAATTACCAGACTGTTTATGAAATCCGCAAACAAGCTTCCCACCAGCGGGATCAGCAGATACGCTTTGACGGATGTGGTGTACTTTTCGCAGATTGCCTGCATGTTTGCCATGGCATTTGGGGTTGCTCCCATACCAAAGCCGCAGGTTCCTGCCACCAGCACGGCAGCATCATAATCCCGTCCCATAATATTAAATTCAATGAAATACGTAAACAAAGCGATCAGAAGCACCTGAACCGCAAGAAGGATAAATAACGGAAGTGCCAGATCCGCAAGCTGCCACAGCTTCAGGGTGATCATGGCGATTCCGAGGAACAGGGAAAGGGAAATACCACCAAGGTCATTGATCTCTCCCATATGGATCGTAAATTTGCCGGTATACTCTCCAATATTACGGAAAAGTGCCGCAGCGATCATGGCTCCAATATAGATTGGGAAGGTCATTCCTGTCCTGGTCAGGAAATAGGAAAAGATCGTCCCGAGACCAATGGCAAGGATCAGCTGGAATACTGCCGCCGCGTACATATTGGTATGGCGCTCATGCTTTTCCTCCTCCTCAACCAAAAGACTGTCATCCTCCGGAATGGCTGTTTCCAGAAGATTTTTCTTTTCGATCAGGCGTTTACCCAGAGGACCACCGATCAGGCTTCCACAGATCAGGCCAAATGTTGCGGCTGCCGTACAGATCGTCGTTGCTCCGTCAATATTAAAATCCTCGAGAACCGGGCCAAAGGCACCTGCCGTACCATGTCCCCCCACCATCGGGATCGAACCGGTACACATGCCGATCAGAGGGCTGAGTCCCAGCAGCTTTGACATTCCTACAGCCACCAGATTCTGCGATACGATCAGCAGGATCACAAGTCCCAGAAATATCACCAGGGATTTTCCACCGCTTTTGAGTACCTTGAGATTCGCCTGAAATCCCACCGAAGTAAAAAAGAATACCATGCAGACTTCCCTCAAAATATCATCAAAAGAAAACTCTGCAATGCCTGTCACATAACAGATACAGGTAAAGATTGCAAACAAAAGTCCTCCCACTACAGGAGCCGGAATACAAAACTGCTCCAGAAAATGAATCTTACTTTTCAGATATGCTCCCAGCATCAGAACAAGTACGGCTGCTGCCAGCGTCTGATACATGTCTAACTGAATTTCCATACGAATAACCAAACCTTTCCAAACATCTACGCAATGTAAGCCTTGTGCTCAAGACTGCAAAGCAATCTCTCCCGACCCCTTTTTGACACAAACCCACAGCTTTTATGATTCCACCTCCGGCAGATCCACGCCTTCCAGCTTATAATATGCCTCCGCTCCCGGATGAAACGGAATCGTGATTCCTTTCACTGCATCCTGTGGAGTCAGCTGCAGATTGATGGATGTGGAATACTGAATATCCTTAATATGCTTAAACAGAGAAACCGTCAGCTTCTGTACTGTTTTTTCCGATAATGTATTGCTGGCAAGAAGCACCGACTGGACACTCAGCGTCTGAATATCCTCGGTCTGTCCGGAATAAGTCCCTGCCGGGATCACATAGTCATTGTAAAAGGAATATGCTTTTTTCAGCTTCTGACGGCAGTTTTGCGGAATCTCCAAAAGCCGGATATCACATTCCTTTGTCAATTCTTCTATGACTGTAGTACAAATGCCGGCGGTACAAAAAAAGGCATCGATCTTCTTTTCTGCCAGCTGTTCTGCCGCATCCGTATAATCGAGATTTCTGGTATCCACCAGATTATCCGGTAAACCGCACATTTCCAGAATCTGTGCCGCATTGCGTCCGGTACCGGATTCTTCCTCGCCGACACTGATCGTCCTGCCCTCCAGATCATCTAAGGATGTAATGTCTGAATCCTTCCTGACAACGATCTGGCATGCCTCAGGATAAAGACTTGCTACCGCCTTGTAGCCACGGTATCTGCCGGAATGAAAAGTTCCCTTTCCGTAATAGGCATCCTCGATCAGATCTGCCTGTGCAATACCAAGCTCAATGTAATTGTCCGAAAGCAGACGTAAGTTTGCAGCAGATCCTGCGGTACTTTTGACTTTCCAGTGAATCTCCGGTTCATCCTTGGACGCCAGCTCGGTAAATGCATTGGCAAAGGGATAATACATTCCTCCTATGCCCGCCGCACCAAACCGGATCTTTTCCTGTCGGCTGCAGCCTGTTGTCATAAAAAGGCACAGACACATCAGAATGGATAATACTCTCTTCATATATGTGATAACTCCTCTCTCTGATTTACTTTGGTTCTACTGCATTAGGATAGATCTTCATCAGCTTTGCATCATCATAATGGGCATCGCACCATTGCTGCCATGATGCTTCCGCGGTGATCCCCCTGCTTCTCTCATCATAACGGATCAGTGCCATGCAGGACACAACGATATTGCAGCTCATAAACACCACCATTCCCCACACCAGACATTTGCCTGCCATGACCGGGATCATCCCGATTCCCTTTTCCACCTTGGGCAGAATAGCTTTAAACCAGACAACCGCCGCAATCCCCCAGAAAAAGCAGTACAGCAGATTGATCCTGCCCCCCAGATTAAACGGGATCTTGCTGTAATCCCAGAATACCTTACCAAAGACCAGCTCAGTAAACACGCTGCAAAGGTATTCATAGGCACCGCCCAGAAAGGTTCCCACCAGAAACAGAAAACGGTCACTGCGGTTCCGGTACTGATAAAGCATCCACGATACCAGAGCGATCGCCAGTCCCCAGACAATGCTGAAAGGTCCCCAGACCACACTGCTGCGGCTCATCCAGACTCCGGCGCGCACACGGCAAAAGATCGTCTCTGTGATATCTCCCAGAAACGCTCCGATCAAAAACAGACTGACCACTTTATAAAAGCCACATCCTACTGCAAAACGTGGGGGCGAAGTCTGTCCTGATACATTTTCCGGAGTTTTGACCGCTTTTTTCGCTTTCGGATATGCCTTATGAATACGCCGGTCCACAAAACCGGCTATGGCAGCACCTAATCTGTCACCTACCTTATCAAGGCCATGTTCTGCCGCCTCCCAACGCTCCGGATGGCGGCTTTTGCCAGTCAGCAGAAGAAAGGATCCAAGCACATCCACAAACAGAACTCCCGCCAGAACTAACAGCACGATCCTCATCAGCATACCCGGAAGCAGAGAGATCAAAGTCAGAAGCAGATAATTGCCCCAATGGACTGCCACATATCCCATGGCACCCCAGATCAGGGAAGCCGTCAGACAGATGTAACCGTCCAGATTCCATCTCCTGCCTGAGTAATCCCACCAGCGTACCCCAAACGCCTTCTCGATCAAATGACCGCTGATCCACTCTGCGATCGTGGCGTAGACCACCGCAAAAGCAAACAGCCAGAATCCGGTCAGTTCCTGAAGTCCGATGGACATACACACCACCGTAAATCCATAGATCACACAAAAGGGACCGTTTACAAGACCACGGTTGGCAAACTTCCGCTGTTTTAATGTCGCAAGCACGGTCTCCAGTACCCATCCCCCAAAAGAATAGATAAAAAACAGCCACAATAATTCATATCCGGTAAAATGATGCATAAGCTTCTCCATTTCGTTTTTCCGGTAAAATGATGCATAAGCTTCTCCATTTCGTTTTTTCGTTTCCTTTGATATTACAAAAAATCAGGCAACATTAATTGTTATTGTATCATTTTTTGAAAGATAACGCAAAAAAGAGCATTTCCAGATCATGGTAACCAACCAAAAAAGATATGCGGGACAACCGGTAACTGTCCCGCATATCCTTGTCATGAAAGTATCAAAATTATTATGTTGTGGGTGTATATATAAAGCAAATATTATGCGTTAGCTTCTCTCTTCTTGAGAAGGGAAAACAAAAGATTAATGATCAGGATAAAAACAAAGAGTACAACGCCTGTTGCGATCAGCGCCTCCCTGTGAAGATCGGTTGCATATCCCATGTCAATTACGATATTGGCCGTC
>CADAKW010000113.1 GCA_902788645.1 uncultured Lachnospiraceae bacterium | reverse complement strand
GGGCTTGAGAGAAAGGTATGTGTGACCGGTATGGGAGATTCCCGGATCGCTACGATCCTGCAGCCTTCCTTAAGTACAGTTCATTTTCACTATAAGTCCAGCGGCAGAGAGGCGGCACGTCTTTTGATCGAAATGCTGCAGAAGAGTGAGGATGTCCGCAAGGAGATCAAAATGGGGTATCAGATCATTGAGCGTGACAGCACAAGGGGGATATGAAATCATATTCCCCTTGTGCTGTAAAGGCATAGGGAGAGCCTTTTTGGCGGAATCGGTCAATGCCTTGTATATATTTCACAAATTAATCCAATAATAATTATGAAAAATGTCAATATACAACAAATTATAAACTTGCTATAATTTGTTCAAGATGTGAGAACGATATCACATAAACGAAATGACATCTAATGAGAAAGGCTTGAAAAACTATAGGATGTATATGCGAGATGGATTTCATAGAATCATTCTCGCAGGATTGGAGGGCTTATGGATTATAAGAAAGCGGCACAGCAGGTGTTGGAATGTATAGGAGGCAGAGAGAATCTTGTTTCTGCAGCTCATTGCGCCACCAGACTTCGTATGGTGATCGCAGACAACGGAAAGTGCAGCAAGGAGAAGCTGGAGCAGATTGATGGAGTGAAGGGAGTATTTGAAGCTTCCGGACAGCTTCAGGTTATTTTTGGCACAGGCGTTGTCAATAAAGTGTTTGAGGAGTTTGCACCATTAGCGGGCATTGATGTGGCAAGCACAAAGGATGATGTCAAGAAAGCAGCGGCATCAAAACAGAACTGGTTTTTCCGGGCGATCAAGAGCCTTGGAGATATTTTTGTACCGATCATCCCGGCGATCGTTGCCAGTGGATTGTTGATGGGACTTCTGGAGGGCTTGTGCAATGTGTATCCGGCAATGGCACAGTCAAGCACCTATACGATCATTCATTTGTTTAGTAATGCGGCCTTTGTTTTTCTGCCGATCCTGATCGCCATCAGTGCAGCAAAGACATTTGGCGGAAATATTTTTCTCGGAGCAGTCATTGGCATGATCATGATCCACAGTGATCTGATGAATGCCTGGTCTGTTGCAGGATCAACAGATATCCCGACGGCTTCCGTGTGGTTTGGATTGTATGATATTAAGCTGGTGGGATATCAGGGACATGTGATCCCGGTTGTGATCGCTGTATGGCTGATGTCTGCGATCGAGAAGAAGCTTCATAAGATCGTGCCGGAGATCATTGATCTTTTCGTAACGCCGTTAGTGACGGTTCTGGTGACAGGATATGTAACACTGACCATTATCGGACCGGTATTTGTTGTGGTAGAAAATGGCGTTCTGGATGGAGCAAAATGGCTGATCACACTTCCGTTTGGAATTGGTGCTGCGATTGCCGGAGCGGCATATGCACCGACCGTTGTAGCAGGAGTTCATCATATGTATAACGCATTGGAGGCGGGACTTTTAAGTGCCGAGGGCATCAATACCTGGATGCCGATCGCAACAGCGGCAAATGTGGCACAGGGTGCCGCAGCACTGGCATTATCCTTAAAGACAAAGAATCAGAAAACCCGTTCCGTTGCATTGCCGGCATCATTATCCGCATTTCTGGGTATTACAGAGCCTGCAATCTTCGGTGTGAATTTAAGATATGTGAAACCGTTTATTGCAGGATGTATCGGTGGTGCCGCAGGCGGTCTTGTGGCAGGCATTATGCATGTGGGAGCAAGTGCTTATGGTATCACAGGAGTCTTTGGATTCCTGATCACTACAGACTGTACCCTGGGATATCTGCTGGATATGGTAGTAGCGGCAGGAGTGGCATTTACCCTTTCCTGGATCTTATACCGGGAGAAATCAGAGGAGCAGACAGAGACAGCACAGGAGATTTCTGAGACAGAGAAAAATGATGATACCACAAGTGTAGAAAAAACAGATTCCAAGCAGGATGACAAAGCAGTTTACAGTCCTCTGGAAGGAAAGCTGATCCCTATGACAGAGGTGCCGGATGAGACATTTGCTTCGAAGGCGCTGGGAGACGGCGTAGCAGTGATTCCGGAGAGGGGATGTGTTTATGCTCCGTTTGATGGAGAGGTAGAGATGGTTTACGACACAAAGCATGCGATCGGTCTTGCACGGGAGGATGGCATGGAGATACTGATCCATGTGGGTATCAATACAGTGGAGCTTGGTGGAAAATATTATACAGAGAAGGTTTCTAACGGTCAGAAGATCAAAAAGGGAGATCTGCTTCTGGAGTTTGACATGGATGAGATTGCGAAAGCAGGATATTCTCTGGTGACACCGGTGATCATTACAAACAGTGATGAGTATGAGGGATTAACCCTCAAGGAACACGGTCAGGTGAAGCCGGGAGATCAGATCATAACCGGTTAGGACAAAATAGTTAAAGGGATGCAAAGCTGATTTTGCAGACAGATCAATATCTGCGGTCCCGGATCTGCAGTTTTTGGAAAGGCGTGGTGATTATGAAAACAACAGAAATGCTGGCAGAGGAGATGACTCTCTCCCGGAGAAAAGAGGAGCTGAAAAAGATGGCGGCTGCATATGAAAAAAAACATGCACCGCAGGTAGAGCTGCAGGATCAGAGAGCTGTATATCACCTGATGCCGCCTGTGGGCTGGCTGAATGATCCCAATGGACTCTGCTGGTATAAGGGCAGATATCATGTATTTTTCCAGTATTCCCCGTTTACGTCTCAGGGAGGGATGAAGATGTGGGGGCATTACAGCAGCCCGGATCTGCTGCATTACGATTATCATGGGATCGCGATCGTGCCGGATGAAGCATATGACAAGGATGGAGTTTATTCCGGTTCGGCCATTTGTCAGGGAGATAAGCTGTATGTGTTTTATACCGGCAATGTTAAGGAAGAAGGAGATCATGATTACATTCTTTCCGGCCGGGGTGCCAATGTAATTCGCATGGAATCGGAGGATGGCATACATTTTGAGAAGAAGACCTGTATTTTGACAAATGAGGATTATCCGGAGGAATGTACCTGTCATGTCAGGGATCCGAAGCTTTATGTGGGAGAGGACGGGACTTACCGGATGGTTCTGGGAGCACGTCTGAAGGAGGAAAAGGGAGCCGTGCTTTTATACCGCTCCGAGGATCTGCTTCATTTCCGGCTGGAGGGAATGTATACTACGCCGGAAGCCTTTGGATATATGTGGGAGTGTCCGGACATCTTTGAAATGGAAGGCCATAAGATTTTAGCTGTATGTCCCCAGGGAGTAGAAAGAGGAAACGAGCGGTATCAGAATATTTATCAGTCCGGCTATTATGTGCAGGGCCGGGAGAAATTGACAGAATGGGATATGGGCTTTGATTTTTATGCGCCTCAGACCTTTGAGGCACCGGATGGGCGGCGAATCCTCATTGGATGGGCGGGTGTTCCGGATGCAGGATATGACAGTGATCCAATGGAAGAGGGCTGGCAGCATTGCCTCACGGTTCCGAGAGAACTGACGTGGCGCAATAGTAAAATATATCAGTATCCGATCCGGGAAATTACAAAACTCCGTGGAGGAGAATGGATACCGGATGACGCGGGCAGAGTCAGTCTGCCGGGAAAATGCGGAGAGATTATTGCGGAAGATATCAAGACGGATCGGGGAGTTGTTTACATTGGCTCCGGCTGTGTGATAAAATGGGACAAAGGTCATGTGACATTATCCTTTGAAGATGAAACAGGGGCGGGAAGATCCGTCCGGAATGCACAGGTATCACGGGTAGAGAGTATACGGATCCTGGTGGATGTCTCTATTATAGAGGTTTACATCAATCGCGGAGAGGTCGTCATGACAAGCCGATTCTTTATGGAGCAGCCGGATCTGGATGTACGTTTTCAGGGAAAGGCAGACCGGCTGAAATTTTATCAGATAGGAGGAAGGTTTTGTGAAACATTTAGTAGCGATTGGGGAGGCACTGATTGATTTTGCACCGCAGCAGGCGGGCAGTCCCATTAAGCATACCGAATGCTTTCTGCCGAAGGTAGGAGGTGCACCGGCCAATGTATGCGGCGCATACGCAAAGCTTGGGGGACAGGCGGTGATGCTGACACAGCTTGGCAATGATCCCTTTGGAGATAAGATCGTGGAGGAGCTGGCAGACAGCGGGATCAATGTAGATCATATATCCCGTACCGATGAGGCAAATACCTCGCTGGCATTTGTGGCTCTGATGGAGAATGGTGACAGGGAGTTTTCCTTTTACCGGAAGCCCGGGGCAGACATGCTGTATCAGCCGGAGCAGGTGCCGGAGAATGTTTTTCAGGACGCGTTTGCCCTTCATTTCTGTTCGGTATCTTTGGGAGATTTTCCGATGAAGGAGGCGCACAAAAAGGCGATGCAATATGCCTCCCAAGCAGGAGCAGTCATCAGCTTTGATCCCAATCTGCGTCCGCAGCTCTGGGACGATGAGGAGAAGCT
>CADAKW010000112.1 GCA_902788645.1 uncultured Lachnospiraceae bacterium | reverse complement strand
TCGTATTTGCCATGCTCGTCTCCATTCTCTGTGCCTCCCGCCGGACATGACCGGCCAGGCACAGACCTGCTGCTATTTATTCTGACCAAGAAACTCCTCCGCCACAGACAGGATCTGGTCTCTCAAATCGTCCTCCAGCACCTTGTCTGTCTGTATCTTTTCTGCAATCTCCGGATGCAGATCCTGAAAATATGCCAGCATCTTTCCCTGTGTCTCCTTGATCTGCTCCTTCGGAATATCAAGGAACAGCTTTCCGGTTGCCACAACCAGCGTGATCACCTGCTCTGCCAGAGACATCGGATGACCAAGGGGCTGCTTTAACAGCTCCATCAGGCCATTACCGTATGCAAGCTGTTTCTTTGTCTCGTCATCCAGATCGGAACTAAACTGTGTAAACACTTCCATCTCACGGAACTGCGCCAGATCAATACGGATCGTACCGGATGCCTTTTTCATCGCCTTTGTCTGTGCCGCTCCACCAACACGGGATACGGAAAGACCTACATTGACCGCCGGACGCATACCGGAGAAGAACAGGTCACTTTCCAAAAAGATCTGCCCGTCTGTGATGGAAATGACGTTCGTCGGAATGTATGCAGACACATCCCCTGCCTGTGTCTCAATGATCGGAAGTGCCGTAATGGAACCTCCGCCCAACTCGTCGCTAAGTCTGCTGGATCGCTCCAGCAGACGGGAATGCAGATAAAATACATCACCCGGATATGCCTCACGCCCCGGGGAACGCTCTAATAGCAGGGAAAGAGCACGGTATGCTACTGCATGCTTTGACAGATCATCATAAACGATCAGTACATCCTTTCCCTGATACATAAAATACTCTGCCAGAGCTGTTCCTGAGTACGGTGCAATATATTCCAGAGAAGCCGACTCACTTGCCGTTGCCGACAGCACGATGGAATATTCCATCGCGTCATTCTTCTCTAAGGTATTTACAAGCTTTGCCACCGTAGAAGCCTTCTGTCCAATGGCCACATAGATGCAGATCACATCCTTGCCCTTCTGGTTCAATATGGCATCCATGGCAATAGAGGTTTTACCGGTCTGACGGTCTCCAATGATCAATTCACGCTGTCCACGTCCGATCGGGAACATGGAATCAATCGCAAGAATACCGGTCTCCAACGGCTCTGTGACCGATTTCCGGTCAATGATCCCCGGTGCCTCACACTCGATCGCACGGTAATCAGATGCCTCAATATCTCCTTTTCCATCAATGGGTGCTCCCAGAGCATTGACCACACGCCCCAGATATTTTTCTCCTACCGGGATACCGGCACGCCTTTTGGTACGGGTCACCTTCATGCCCTCACGGATCCCATTGTCCTTGCCCAGCACAATACAGCCGATCTGGGTACGCTGGATATCCTGAACCATTCCCTTGATCCCGTTTTCAAAGATCACAATCTCACCGTACATGGCATGCTCCATCCCATAGATCGTTGCGATCCCGTCACCAACCCAGATCACGGTACCTACTTCGTGTTCCCGGCTTTCTGCTTCATAGTTTTCAATCTCGCTTTTTAATATTGAAATTATATTTTCTGAGCTGATCGCACTCACATTATCATCTCCTAGCCTTTTACTGCTTACACCTGTGGCGTACCAGTAATTAATTTTTCTCTCATACAGTTGATACTGCCCCGCAGGCTCCGGTCAATCTCCAGATCACCAATACGGATCACAAAGCCTCCGATCAGCTCCGGCAGCGGCTCCAATGTAAGCTCCACCTCACTGCATTCCAACTGACTGCACAACTTCTTTTCTATCCGGGCAAGCTGCTCCTTCCCGGGCTTTTCTACATAATACAGAACGCCCCTTCGGATCTTCTCGCTGTAATCATACCAGTCTTCATATGCCTGAAACATATCCGGCAATATATCCATTTCCCGGTTGTCACATACTACCTTCAGAAATGTCTGTATCTCTTCCGGAAAGATCCTCTCAATGAGTCTGTGCTTCTCCCCGGCTCCCACAACAGGACTCTCCATCACTTCCCGCAGAGGCTCTGACTGCTTCCATATCTCTTCCGCCTCTGCCACGGTCTGCCGGTCCATGCCCAATAGAAATAATACTTTTCCATAATTAATTGCTGTCTGATTCATGGACCTCACCTGCTCCTGCTATGTAACTGTCATAAATGGACCCATTGGATGCTGCTCCGACATTCTGGGTAAGGATCTTTTCGGCTGCTGCCATGGCCACCTGTGCCACCTGCTTCTGCATGCCATCCATTGCCCTTTCCTTCTCTGTCTCTACATCCTTTCTAGCTTTATCCATAATATGACCTGCCTGCTTCTCTGCTTCCATCACTCTGCTTTCGTATTCCTTCTGGGCACGTACCCTGGAGTCCTCCAATATCTTCCGGGACTGATCCTTTGCGTCCGCCAACAGACCTTCATACTGTTCCTTGAGCTGCAGTGCCTGTTCTTCTTTGCCTGCGGCTGAAGCAAACTGTCCGTCGATCAACTGTTTTCTCTGTTCCAGTACCGACTGGATCGGACCGATCAGAAAATGACGCAATGCCACATAAAGTATCAGCAGGTTGATCAATGTAAAGACGATCCCGTCTAAACGTAACATATCACATCGCCAGCCTTTCTCTGATTTTGTGTGCTGCAGACTGTTTTAATCTACAGCGTCTGCTACTACTGATCATTTTAATAATAATATAATCAGCAATGCGATAACAAAACCGTAAATAGCCGTTGCCTCTGCCAGTGCACAGCCAAGTACCAGGTTGATCTTGATCTTTGGTTCAGCCTCCGGCTGTCTTGCAATGGCATCCACTGCCTTTGATGTTGCCAGTCCAATACCGATTCCTGCTCCAATACCTGTTAAAACTGCGATTCCTGCTCCAATTGCGATTAACTGTGTCATAATTATTCTCCTCTTTTCTCTTAATTTCTTACTATTTTATCCTTCCACTGCTGTTGCCTCTCCAATATATAAGGAGGTCAGAAATACAAAGACAAACGCCTGTATCAGACCATCGAATATATCAAAGTAACAACTGAATACCGCCGGCAGTACCGCCGGAACAACAAGCTTGATCAGCTCCATGACTACATAGGATCCCAGCACATTACCAAACAATCGCATACAAAGCGATAACGGTCTGGTAAACACCTCAAGCAGATTGATCGGTGCAACGATCCAAATTGGCTCGGCAAAACCCTTCAGCCAGCCTTTTCCTCCTTTTGCACGGATCCCGGCAATCTCTACGATCACAATGCTCATGATCGCCATCCCTGCCGTTACACCCATATCCTTCGTCGGTGGCTTTAGTCCCACAAGACCGATCAGATTTGCAATCGCTATGTAGATCAATACACTGATCAGATATGGCAGATATCTCAATCCTTTTTCTCCCAGCAACTCTCCAAAGAAATTCTCCGCCGTCTGATATCCTGCTTCCAATGCAAGCTGTACCTTTCCCGGATGTTCAACACTCAGATTTCTTGTCAATAATATGGAGACAATGATCAATACTGTCATGATCAGCCATGTTACAACGACCGATTCCGGAACTGCGATCCCGCCGGATACCGGAATCGTGAATGCTGTGTTGCAATTCAGCTCCTCCAACAGCTCCTTTGTCAATTCCTCCGTAGTACTCACTTCCTTCCCTGGCATTTGCCATATTTTTGCCACGTTTTTCATTATATGCACCCCGTCCCAAATGTCTAATAACTTGTAATTATTTTGTTATATGTAATTTTTATGATGATATATTTTTATACAAAAAAAAGGCAAAAACAATGTTTTGCCCTTTGCCTTCTGCTATGTATTTTCTACAGACAAAAAAAGACACCGCCCGTGGACGATGCCTTTTTATGTTCGTGAAAATGATATTATTCTGCGTTTGCAAGAATCTCTTTCTTGTTGTAGCTTCCGCATGCCTTGCATACTCTATGTGGCATCATCAGAGCGCCACACTTGCTGCACTTTACAAGATTTGGAGCAGTCATTTTCCAGTTTGCTCTTCTACGATCTCTTCTTCCCTTAGAAGATTTATTCTTTGGACAGATAGACATTTTCTTACACCTCCTACTGTTATCCTACTTTGCTTTTTACAACACTTTTTCGATTATATCAATTGCTGTATTGTTTGTCAACCATTATTTTTCAACAACTGCGGCTGTTTCTCTGGCAATTTTTAATTCCTCGTTGGTTGGAACAACCCATACCGGAATGCTGCTGTCAGCCGTAGAAAGAAGAAGCTCCTCTCCTCTGACCGTATTGGCCTCTTTGTTCAGCTTAATTCCCAGTGCAGAAAGTCCCTCGACGATACGTCCGCGTACCACCAGGTTATTCTCACCGGCACCTGCTGTCAGGGCAATGGCATCGGCACCACCGATGGCTGTATGATATGCACCAATATATTTAATGACTCTGTATACCAGCACCTCTAATGCATTGTGTGCTGCCTCGTTTCCTGCTTCTTCCTCTTCCAGAAGATCTCTGTAATCGTTGGACAGACCGGAAATTCCCAGAACTCCTGA
>CADAKW010000111.1 GCA_902788645.1 uncultured Lachnospiraceae bacterium | reverse complement strand
GAGATTGAGTTTTAATCAAGAGCAATCCATAACATCTGTTGGATAACAATTTACTTTTTGATCACAAAATCACAAATCAGATAAAATATCGGTGATATATTCACATATATCCGACAGAATACAAAAACCGTGGATAAGCATTTGCATAACATGCTTATCCACGGTTTATTTTTAGTGTATAGAAAAATACTTTTTACATATTTACTGTTACTTTTTCCTTAGAACCGGAAATCTCTCTTTCCTTCCTTTAACTCCTCCAGATACCGGATGGCTCTTTCCCGGACTTTCTCGTTTGGTACCTTCTGGATCTCTCTGGCGATCAGCTCCTCGCCGATCTGCTTTGTCTCAGGAGATGCATAGTCCTCCAGATATTCCTTCAGGGTCATCAGTGCATTTGGCTGACAGCAGTTTACGATCTGACCGGATTTTAACAGCGTCATAAAACGGTCTCCGGTTCTTCCGGCACGGTAGCAGGCGGTACAGAAGCTTGGAATATATCCCATCTTCATCAGCCAGTTTACCACCTCGTCCAGTGTACGGGTATCACTGACATCAAACTGTGCGGAGCTGTCATCACGAACCGGCTCGGTGTAACCGCCGACACTGGTACGGGAGCCGCCGCTAATCTGGGAAATGCCCAGATGAAGGACATGCTCTCTGGTTTTCTGTGACTCTCTGGTAGATATGATCATGCCGGTATATGGTACGGCAATACGGATCACTGCCACGATCTTTTCAAAGATCTCATCCGGTACGGCATTGCTGAAATCCTCTGTATCAATATCGTCAGCCGGGCAGATCCGGGGAACGCTGATGGTATGAGGACCCACGCCCTGGGCTGCCTCCAGATGCTCTGCATGCATCAGGATTCCTACCAGCTCATAGCGGTATCCCTCCAGACCGAAAAGAACGCCAAGACCAACATCATCAATGCCGCCCTCCATGGCACGATCCATTGCCTCGGTATGATATGCATAATCATGCTTTGGTCCCGTTGGGTGAAGCTGCTCATAAGACTCCTTGTTGTAGGTCTCCTGGAACAAAATATAAGTACCGATCCCTGCGTTTTTCAGGCGGGTATAATTCTCTACTGTCGTCGCCGCAATGTTGACATTTACACGGCGGATCGCACCGTTTTTATGCTTAATGCTGTAAATGGTATCAATACTTTCCAGAATATATTCCAGCGGATTGTTCACCGGATCTTCTCCCGCTTCGATCGCCAGACGCTTATGTCCCATATCCTGCAGGGCAATAACCTCATCCCGGATCTGCTCCTGTGTCAGCTTGATCCTTGGAATATGTTTATTTTTATGATGATACGGACAATAAGTACAACCATTCACACAGTAATTGGAAAGATAAAGAGGTGCAAACATGACGATACGATGACCATAGAATTTTTCCTTGATCTCCATGGCAAGCTCCCGGATCTGGCGATTGATCTCCGGATCATCACACTCCATCAGGACAGCCGCCTCCTTATGGCTGATACCCTTTGCCTTTTTGGCCTTTTCCAGGATTTCCCTCATCAAAGGAATATTGTCCTTATTTTTCTTTGCATAATCAAGAGACTCCAGAATCTCCTCATGGTTAATAAATTCCTCTGCCTTCAATGACTTTGGATCATACTTGTAGCTGCTCATTGTTTTTCCTCCATATTCTTGTATCTGTTATATTTTATCTGTCCGATTTTCAGGACACTGTTTTTTAATAATTTGTATGTGCTTTATTAACTTTTCATGGTGTTCGCCTAAAAAAATATTTGGCCTTCAACGGATGCTACGTCTTGGAATATACCGCCTTTGCACTGACTCCCGGTGTCATTCCCAGCTTGCCTGACAACGCACTCACCGTATTGGTATCTGCATCCATCACAACACTGATCACGGAAACGCCCCGTTCCCGGTAGGGCATCCCCATCCTGCCCACAATGTACTCCCGGTACTCGTGAAGCAGTTCATTGACCCGTTCCACACTGTCCATATCCTCCACGATAATACCAAGGATTGCAATTCTTCGATCCATAATAATCCTATATCCTCCATCCACAACTTCCTGCCACAGGCGGTTCTGCCTCATCTCTGCTCAAAAAAACGCCCCATGTCCAAATGACATGAGACGTTTCCCGGTACATAAATTTAATTCTACACACTAAATCAAACCGCCGACTTTCCCCGCGGAATCCTTCAAAACATATCATGCCTTTGCGTCGGGACGAACCCTTTGTGTCAGAACATGAGAATATTTTATCATCTAAGGTCCGGAATGTCAAAAGCTAATTGCCCGGACTCCTCCCATTGCTTTACTCCGTCCAGCTTATGGCACATTTTACTGCCCGCTTCCATCCGGCAACCTTCTGTTCACATTCTTCCTTTGAAATCTCTGGGGTAAATCTGCCGCCGACACCGGCATTCTGGCGGATATCTTCAAAGTCCTTCCAATATCCCACAGCAAGTCCCGCCAGATATGCCGCTCCCAGAGCCGTGGTTTCGAGACATAACGGTCTGTTGACCGGTGTCCGTATCACATCTGCCTGTGTCTGCATCAAAAAGTTATTGGCACTGGCTCCTCCGTCCACTTTCAATGCCGACAGTGTAATCCCGGAATCTGCCTCCATTGCCTGCAGAACATCACTGACCTGATATGCGATGGATTCCAGCGTTGCACGGATAATATGGTATTTATTGACTCCACGGGTCAGACCCACGATAGTTCCTCTGGCATACTGGTTCCAGTATGGTGCTCCCAGTCCCGTAAATGCCGGTACCACATAACAGCCATTGGTATCCGGCACCTTGCACGCCATATACTCAGAGTCCTCCGCGGAATCGATCAGCCGCAGCTCATCCCGCAGCCACTGTACCGAAGCTCCTCCGATAAATATAGAACCCTCCAGTGCGTAATAAACCTTTTTATCAATGCCCCATGCGATCGTGGTTACCAGACCATTAGTGGAAAATACCGGCTTTTCTCCTGTATTCATCAATAAAAAGCAGCCTGTTCCGTATGTATTTTTGGCCTCCCCCTGAGAGAAACAGGTCTGACCAAACAGTGCCGCCTGTTGATCTCCCGCCACCCCGGCAATGGGAATCTCTCCTCCAAGAAATGATATGTCCGTTTTTCCGTACAGACCACTGGAGGGACGAACCTCCGGCAGCATACATGCCGGAATATCAAGACGATCTAATATTTCCCGATCCCAGCACAGATCATTGATATTGTACATCATAGTCCGGGAGGCATTGGAATAATCTGTCGCATGAACCTTTCCCTTTGTCAGCTTCCAGATCAGCCAGGTATCTACCGTACCAAAAAGCAGTTCTCCCCTCTGCGCCCGTTCTCTTGCTCCCGGCACATGATCCAAAATCCATTTGAGCTTTGTGGCAGAGAAATAGGCGTCGATCACAAGACCGGTTTTCTGACGGATCATTTCCGTGAGACCTTCTTCCTTCAATTGATCGCAGTATTCCGATGTTCTGCGGCACTGCCAGACAATGGCATGATAAACCGGTTCTCCTGTTTCTTTGTCCCAGACGATGGTTGTCTCTCTCTGATTGGCAATCCCGATTGCCTGAATATCCTGTGCTGTGGCACCGATCTTGGACATTGCCTCCACTGCCACGCCAAGCTGTGTGGACCAGATCTCACTGGCATCCTGTTCTACCCAGCCGGGCTGTGGAAATATCTGTGTAAATTCCTTCTGTGCCACAGAGACGATCTCTCCCTTTTCGTTAAATAAAATGCAGCGATTGCTTGTGGTTCCTGCATCCAAAGCCATGATATATCCCATATTGCTACCCCCATTTATAACGTTTTTCAATGATTTACTCAAATTTGAGTTATCTATAATTTCACCTTTAATTCCTTCTCCCCGTCCTGTCCCTGATATCGGACAATGGTATATCTGCCCTTGCGTTCCACACTCCGGGCTGCCCCATGAAGTTCTGTCAGACTCTGCTGTAATTCCTGTTTTTCTGCGTCATAGCTTCCCACATCATCTGATGTAAAAAGCAGTCCTCCAAACAGTCCATTTACCTGTGCCAGCAATGCTTTCTGCTTCGCTGACAGCTTAATATTGTCATCCCGCAGCAGATAAACATCGGGATCGTTCCAGAATGCACGCCCGTTTAACTGCCTGCGGTAGATCGTATTACCGATGGTGTTTTTGGTGGAAACACGCTCTCTGTGAAGAAGCTTTTCCTTCGGGGAGCCATTCCAGTCAAGTCCCACATCCGGACCGATCCGGCAGTAGTCTACCTTGCCAAACGCCGGTCCCAGCGGCACACCACATCCAAGGATCAGCTTGTCTCCCACAAGCTCCCGCAGGAAGTCCATGGCCTCACACATAAGCTGTCCCCTTGTTTTATACGATGTCGGCTGCATACACACCCCATAAAGAAAATCAAGCTTCACCAGATCAAAGCCCCACACATCCAGTACCTGATGAAATACCTCTCTTAAATAATCCTGCACCTGCGGATTTAAGGCATAAAAGGTACTCCAGTTGCTCCCACCACATACAGGACGGCCATTTTCATCCCGCACCAGCCAGTCCTTATGCTCCTGATAACATCCGGAATTTTTTTCACATACAAAAGGGGACAGCCACAGCCCTGCCTTCATACCGTACTCATGGATCTGATCCACCACCGGCTCCAGTCCGCCCGGGAATTTATCTGTATTGACATCCATCCAGTCTCCCACATAGGTCTGATAACCATCATCAATCTGAAACACGTCAAAGTTCTGTCCCATTTCATGGACATGTTCCAAATTCTCCATAATGATCTGTTCCGAAATATTCTGATAATGATTATACCAGCTTGTATAGCCTGTCATTGGTATTCCCGACGGCTTTGATATGTTCATTTTCTCAAAATAAAGATCAAACACCTGATCCTCTGTACCGGAAAGCTCCACCAGATCAAAAGCATTCCACTCCTCTGAAATCTTTAAACCTGCGCAGTCCTTTTCTATGGTCATCTGCTGCGCTTCGCCATTATAATAAAACACCGTAAATCCGGCACGTTCACTTAGGGAACCCAGAAAACGAAACTGTACACCATCCCGGAAATAACAATAGGTAAATCCGTGAAACTGTCCTGCTCCCTTCGGCTTCATGGTAAAATTCACATCTCCGTAGCGGTCCAGATAATACTTTTCCA
>CADAKW010000110.1 GCA_902788645.1 uncultured Lachnospiraceae bacterium | reverse complement strand
CCCGTCCTATGCAATCCTTGACGCGGAGCTTCTGACCACGGCGCCGGTTTCGGTGGCAGCAGCCTGTGGTATAGATGCCATGGTGCATGCGCTGGAGGCATACATTTCTACGGCGGCTTCTCCATTTTCTGATGCTATGGCAGAGAAGGCACTGGAGCTGATCGGTGCCAATATCCGTTGCTATGTAGCAAACCGCGGAGACATTGAAGTGGCGGAAAATATGCTGGTGGGCAGCTTGTTTGCAGGGATTGCTTTTTCGTGGGCACGACTCGGAGACGTTCATGCCATGAGCCATCCGGTCAGTGCATACTTTAATGTACCTCATGGCGTTGCCAATGCAATTTTGCTTCCTACGATAGTGGAGTATAATATGCTTGCTGATAAAGGAAAGTATCTCAATATTTATAATTATATTGCTGAGCTTCCGGCGTCGCCTGAGGAGTTTACTGCCGATATGCTGGTGGATGAGCTGCTGGATCTCAACGAGTCACTGGGAATCCCGGCGGGTCTGGAAGAAGTAGGCGTTACAAAGGATAAATTTGATGCCATGGCGGACGATGCCATGAAGAGCGGAAATATTGCAGTAAATCCGAGAAGCACCACGAAAAAGGATGTACTGGCACTTTACGAAAAGGCGTTTTAGTGTGATGTCATATAAAATGCTATAAAGAAGACGGTTGGTTTAACCGGATAAGAGAAAGTGTTCTGTTGGTTTTAGAAAAGGTGGTCGAGATATGGTATATCCCAAATTTGGGACACATCCATATTCGACCACCTTGTTGCTGTAAAATGATTTGTTGTTTATTATTTTATTTTAATCTTTTTGATCTTCGTCCATTTCCCGTAGACTTTTTTATTTCCCTGCAGTTTGTAGGCACGCACACGTACATAATAAGTTTTTGATTTTTTGGCCTTTTTGACGATGAGGTAATTTGCCTTCACAGTTTTTTTCTTTGCGGATTTTTTGAACTTCTTATCCATTGCGTACTGGACTTCATAACCTTTTATGGTGCTGTCCGGCACCCAGGAAATGATAAGTTTTGATGCTTTCTGGTTTACCAGCTGGAGTCCCTTCACTGCCTTAGGAGCAGTGACTGAGGCAGTCTTCGAAGCTTTCTGTGTGGCATTCGCAGAAGGCTTTTTGGTGGCTGATGGTGTGTTGGATGCTGCCGGATTCTTGGTTGACGATACATTGGAACCGTCAGGTTTATTGGAAGGAGCCGGTGTCTTGGAAGTGGAAGGAGTGTTTGTAGTAGCGGCCTTCTTTGGAATGATACTTCCGGTTTTGAGTACCTTCTTGCATGCCTTACAGATCGTATCACCGGTGTATCCCTCTGCTGTTGTCGTGGCAGCCTTTTTGTTTACTACCTGTGTGCTGAAATGGTAATCAGGATCGATCGGAAGAGTTATTACTTCGTTCTTCTTACACTTTGTGCAGATGCGGGTGGCAGTTCCTTCATGGGAACAGGTGGCCCGCTCAATAACATCCATTTGAACCCATTCGTGATCGCAGGTATCTGCCTTTTCCCAAAGGGCATAGAGGGTAATATCACCGGTGCTTCCTGCTGCAATCTCTGTAATCTGTTTGGTAAAGGCTTTGTCAGAGAACCAGCCTTTAAAGATATATCCGTCCAGAGTAGCGGCATTTAATACGATGGTATCGGATTTATTGGTATATGTTTTTGGATTATTGTTTTTGGCATTATTGATATTTAAAACATATTTGATGTTATATTCTATTTCCGAACTATCCTTCCACGTTGCATACAGGGTGATTGCATCCTGATCTGTTTTTGTCAGGTCGTTGATCCGTTCCCCATCTTTATAAGAAGTGCCGCTTCCGTCTGCCGCTGTATTCCATCCGGCGAAGGTGAAGCCATCTTTTGTGTACGCATTTTGGGCAAGATTAAACGGATAGTTGTCAATAATGCATGTCTGTGTCTCCATGGTGCCTGCTGTAGCGCCATTTCCGTCGTAAGTGATGGTGTAGGTTCCCTTTGGAAAACTGATATAGCGGCCGGACCAGACGCCGTCTGCTTTTTTGGCCATTGCACGGATGTCTGATTCGGAAATTTTCGAATAGATATATAGTATTTTATCAGTACTTTTCGCAAGGGCGAACGCATTATCACCTAATTCTTCCAGTGTGTCTGGCAGATAAAGCGTTTCCAGTTCATTCATGTATCCACAGCCGAGAAGTTCGATCTTTGTGATGGCAGTGTCTTGCAGATCCAGTGTTTTGACTGCTGTTCCGGAAAATGTCAAATAGTTGATTTCTATCAAGGTCTTAGGTAAGATCACTTCTGCCAGACTGGTACAGTCTCTGAAAATACTTTGCCCTGTCTGTTCCATGGTACTGGAGGATAAATCAATCTTTTTCAGTTTGGAGCAGTTATAAAATGCGTAATTACCAACGGATGTAATATTTGCCTCTGCGCAATCAAATGTTTCAAGGTTTGTGCAGCCGTAAAAAACATTATAACTGATATCTAATTGTTCCTGTTTTCCTAAATATACAGAAGAAAGAGAGGTACAGTTTTCAAAGAGATTATATTCGAGATTAGTTAAAGAGCTGCCTCGGAAGTCCACGGTTTTCAAAGAAGAACATCCGGAAAATGCCGCCGGTGGATAATTCTTCGTTGATTTTGGCATATTGATCTCTTCTAATGCGGTACAATCTGCAAATGTATAAGTTCCAAACAGTCTAATGGAATCAGGAAGCTTTACGGTTTTGAGTTTTTTACATCCTTCGAAGGTACCGGTGTTACTTCCGGGAATGGATGTAAGTCTTTGCATGTCGGTTTCGCTAAAGTCCACAGATTCAATATCTGTTCCGGCAAATCCGTTGTAGACCCGGGCGACAGGTAAGCCACCAACATCTCCCGCTACCTTCAGATTCTTTGGACACTCATTCCAGGGACCAAGAAGAGCAACCTGCCAGTTCTCTGTGTTTGCCCATGTACTTGTGTTCACTTCTGTATTAAAATCTCTGTCGCTGCAGCGGAAACCATACTGCAGACCATCCTTTACAAGACCGTCACAGGAAAATACGTAGCAGTTGGACGGACTGCTCGCTAATGTTTCTACCGATAGATCGAAATATATAGTACGACATGTACCCATGGTCCATTCTTCATTGGCATTAGGTAATACTTGATTTGTGTCAGGATCTCTTTCCAAGTCGAATGTATTTCCGGAATATCCGGTGGCATCAATATATATCCAGCACCTATAGTCTTCGTTATAGGCAACAGTATAGCCATGATTTTTTGTTGTCAATGAGTAACTTGGAATGCCTCTGGAAGTCAGCAGGGTATTTAAGAGGGAAGTGTATCCGCCACAGAGTGCCTTTTTCGATTTCCAGACATCGTATGGCTTGTCGGAACAGTTCTCTGTTCCAAGCTGACCGCGATAACGACTGTCATTCAGATCATAATATGTGCGCTGTGCAACATAGCGTGTGACCGCTTCCATTTCCTTTGTCTTGGTTGTGATATCACACTGGTCAAGGAAGGTCTGTAAGTCGCTGGTCATTTCTTCGAGCTGTTCATCGGTATAGGATGACCGTTTCTCATCCACAGGGGTCGGTGAAAGATATTGCTGAAAGAGTTCATCCAGCATCTGAAATGCTGAAAGATTTGCGCTGGAATCGCTTGCAAATGCTGCAGGTACATTTATGCTGATCGCAAGTAATAAAACGAGAAGCATAGGGAAGAACAAAGACGGTACATATTTTGTCCATATGTTATCCTCCTTTTTGATGATTTTAGTATGTAAGTTTTAGAATTCCGGTGTGTCACTGTAAGTTTCTAAAAGCGTCTTTTCCCTATTATACGGGATATTTCATGGAAATGTGTTTTTTTGCGTGAATGGTTGATATATGGCGCGAACGACGCATGACTTTGTCATGCCGGATTCTGTACGGGAAAAAGGCTCTCTTGCGCAGAATTTGCCGGTTATGATATAATAACTCCAAAATCCAGATGCTTCGCATCTGTCGCGCGTTGCGCTTTAAGATTTTGTCGTTCACAAATTCTGCGCAAGTGAACAAGCTCCCTTGCGTTGCGAATTTGTGATATAATGTGCGCGAAAGCAAAAGTGAACATAGCGATCGGTCAGATACCGATGCTTGCATCTGGTAGGTGGCCGATTGCTATGTGAACGCGCTCGCGAGTGAGGAAAAGCGAAGCTTTTTCGAACTTTTTGCTGAAGCGTTAGTGACTTGGTAAAATGTGCGCGAAAGCAAAGTAGATCTTTTGCCGAAGCGTTGCGAATTTGTGATATTAAATATAGAAAGGCATGGGTATTGTTATGGGAGCAAAAGAAAGCAGTTACGGATTTGAGGAGACAATGGTAACACTGACCGACGAGGACGGTCTGGATAAGGATTTCTATGTGGACGAGATCTATGAGGTGGATGGCAGACTTTATGCCGCTGTTATTCCGGCAGATGTGGAGAATGTCACGGAATACTATGTATTTCGTCTGATCGATCTGGGAAATGATGATTTCGAGATGGAAGATATCGAGGAAGAGGCAGAGTATGATGCGGCAGCAGATGCCTATGAGGAGATTCTGGATACGAGAATGTGGAACCGGGAGTTTGAAGGGGAATAGATGGAAGCGGGAGAGATTGTAAAAAAATGCCGCCCATTGTAGTTAATATCGATTTTGTCCGGTATTTCCTGCAATGGGTGGCTTTTGTATAAAATTTATATCTGTTTTATCTCCGGTTTAGATCATCAATACACATCATTATAAATGATGGCTTCCTTGACCGCATCGGCTGTGGCCTTGTCCTTCAGGGCTTCGATGATGGCTCCGGCAAATTCGATACAGGTGCCCATGCCGCGGCTGGTGATCACATTGCCGTCTGTGACAACCGGCAGCTTCACATAATCGCCGGTGGCAAGCTTATCCGCAAAGGATGGATAGCAGGTTGCTTTCTTGCCGGCAAGGATACCCAGTTCTCCGAGAACGGTTGGTGCAGCACAGACAGCAGCGACTTTTTTGCCGTTTGCAGCAAATTCCTTGAGCTTTTCGCAGAGGGGATCACAGGCGCGAAGGTTTGGTGTGCCTGGGATCCCTCCCGGAAGGATCAGCATTTCTGCCTCGTCAAAGTTGACTTCGCTTAACGTCTTGTCTGCGGTGATGGTTACATTGTGGGAACTTGTGACTTCCTTCTGGTCGGTAATGGATACCATATCAATGGAAATTTTTGCACGGCGGAGCATATCAACTACCGTCAGCATTTCCACTTCCTCGTAACCGGTTGCTAAAAAAATACATGCTTGTGCCATAATAATTCCTCCTTTTGGCATTGTGATCTGTAATTTGCAGATTTATTCTTTATAAAATAACAAATATCTTTTTGGAATCAATGTTATAGTTTATTCTTTTTCGGAATAATCGGTCTGTCCGGGATTTCGGTGACATACCAGACGGCAGATCGGGTTGCCCTTCCGGTAAAACTTCTCCTCATATTCTGTCATGACATTGTTTGGGGCCGGACCGTCGGCATGCAGATCAAAGCTGCATTCATCCAGGATCCATCCGGTATCCTTGATCTCTTCCAGAGAGAAGTCAAAGAGCAGACGATTGTCTGTCTTAAACTGGATGCTTCCGTCCTGTACCAAAAATCGGTCATACCGCTCCAAAAATTGACGGGAGGTCAGGCGGCGTTTGGAGTGCCTGTCCTTTGGCCAGGGATCGGAGAAGTTCAGATATATTTTGGCAACCTCGCCCGGTGCAAAATATTGATCAATGTCTTCCGCGTCCATTCGAAGGAACAGGAGATTGTCACTTTCCAGCTCCTCCCGGTGATCCAGTGCCCGGACAAGCACGCTGGAATATTTCTCAATCCCGATATAGTTGATATCGGGATTCTGGCGGGCCATTTCCAGAATAAACTTACCCTTGCCCATGCCGACCTCAATGTGGACCGGATGATCATTGTGGAAGAATTCCTGTGCCCATTTGCCTTTGTAATCGGCACCGTCCGCACCGTCGGTCTGTATCGTGTATTTGTTTTCTAATATGCGCTCCTGCGAGCCCGGGATATTTCGTAATCGCATAGATACCTCGTTTCTATATCGCCTGTGAGAAGAAGAGTTATGGTGATTTTCTTCTGAGATTCAGGCGGTTTTTGTATTCACAAGTAGTTTAAGATAATCCGGAGATAAAGTCAAATTTTGACGCCTGTGATATTTGGATGTATCCGGGATATTTATGATTGGAATAAAATGCCATCATATTAAGTATAAAATTTTTATATTTGCAGATACTATGACTGTCAAAAGGAAAATTTAGGAAAGGCAGGAAAGAAATATGGTATTAACGGAAAAAGAAACAGCGGCATTAAAGGATCTGCAGTCTCAGGAGAAAACCTGTGCACAGAAGTATCAGAAATACAGTGAGCAGGCAAAGGACCCGGAGTTAAAGAATCTGTTCCAGACAATTCAGAAGGAGGAGCAGAAGCATTATGATTCCCTTGGTCAAGTGCTGAACGGCACGGTGCCGGAATGTGACTGCAACGACAGCAAGGGAAAGGATTATTCGCCGAAAGCAACCTATATGTCCGATGATAATTCACAGGACAAAACGGATGACTGTTTTCTGGCAACCGACTGCATTGGTACAGAAAAGCTGGTTTCTTCCGAGTATAATACGGATGTTTTCGTGTTTGGGGAGCCGGGGGTGCGTAAGCTGCTGGCGGATATCCAGGTCGAGGAGCAGAATCATGCGGAGATGCTGTATAAATATAAGACGGTAAACCGGATGTCATAGGGAGAAAAATGGAATAAATGTAAGGAAAAACGATTGTAGACGCCGGTTGGGTGGTTTTACAGTCGTTTTTTTGTTATAATGTGTCAGGTTGAGCTTTCATATTTATAAAATAAAAACGAGGTGACATACGTGCATACATTAAAAAAATTCATACCATATTATTCGCCGTACAAGGCGGTGTTTTTTCTGGATCTGATCTGTGCGGCAGCGATCAGTCTGATTGATCTGGCATATCCCCAGATCCTGCGTACCATGACCCGGACTGTTTTTGCGGGGGAGTCGTCAGCTATATTAAAGGCGTTGCTGCCGATCGGGCTGGCCATGCTGTTTATGTACATCATTCAGGGGCTTTGCAAATATTATGTCAGCTATCAGGGACATATGATGGGAGCCAATATGGAGCGGGATATGCGGCAGCAGCTTTTTGATCATTATGAGAAGCTGTCCTTCTCCTATTATGATCAGAATAATTCCGGGCAGATGATGAGCAAGCTGGTGTCGGATCTGTTTGATATCTCCGAGATGGCGCACCACGGCCCGGAGAATTTATTTATCTCTTTGATCAAGATCATCGGCTCCTTTGTCTTTTTGTTCCTGATCAACTGGCGGCTTGCTGTCCCACTTTTGGCACTGGTCTTTTTCATGGTCCTTTTTTCGTACAGCCAGAACCGGAGAATGCAGGCAACCTTTATGGATAACCGGCAGAAGATCGGAGAGATCAATTCCAGCCTGCAGGATACGCTGGCGGGCATCCGTGTGGTACAGTCTTTTGCCAATGAGGAGATCGAGCGGGAGAAGTTTGGACGCAGCAATGAGAACTTCCTGCGTTCCAAGGATGCCAATTACCGTTGTATGGGATCCTTTATGAGTGGCAACTTATTTTTTCAGGGCCTGATGTATCTGGTAACTCTTGTATTTGGCGGATGGCTTATTGCCGGAGGTCAGATGGAGGTGGCTGATCTTGCCATGTATGCGCTGTATATCGGCATTTTTATCAGTCCGATCCAGATACTGGTGGAGCTGACGGAAATGATGCAGAAGGGTCTGTCAGGCTTTCGGCGTTTTCTGGCGGTGGTGGAGACAGAGCCGGATATTGTGGATGCTCCGGATGCAAAGCCGCTGGACAATGTCAAGGGAACCGTGGAATATGACAATGTATCCTTTCATTACAGTGATGATGATACGCTGGTACTGTCGGATGTATCTTTCCGCATTGAGGCGGGCAAATCTGTGGCTCTGGTGGGACCTTCCGGCAGTGGTAAGAGTACAATATGTTCTCTGCTTCCGAGGTTTTACGATGTGACGGGAGGCAGTGTCCGAATTGACGGACAGGATATCAGGGATCTGACACTGGAAAGTCTTCGTGATCAGATCGGTCTGGTGCAGCAGGATGTGTATCTGTTCTGTGGCACGATCCGGGAAAATATTGCATACGGTAAGCCGGGAGCCTCTATGGAGGAGATCGAGGATGCCGCCAGAAAGGCGAATATCCATGACTTTATCATGTCGCTGCCGGATGGTTATGACAGCTTTGTAGGAGAGCGCGGAACACGTCTGTCCGGAGGGCAGAAGCAGCGGATATCCATTGCCCGTGTCTTTTTGAAGAATCCGCCGATCCTGATCCTGGATGAGGCCACCAGTGCTCTTGATAATGAAAGTGAGCGTTGGATCCAGCACAGTCTGGAGGAGCTTGCCAAAAACAGAACCACGATCACCATTGCCCACCGTTTGTCCACTATACGAAATGCAGATGAGATCCTGGTGGTGGCAGATACAGGCATTGTGGAGCGGGGAACTCATGAGGAGCTTCTGGCGATGAATGGAATCTATGC
>CADAKW010000109.1 GCA_902788645.1 uncultured Lachnospiraceae bacterium | reverse complement strand
TCAATGATTATGCTACCCCACATGAGGCGAGGGTAGCTGCATAATCGAATAATGATATTTTTTTAGCCAAAAGTGTTACAAAAAAGCTTGACCACAACATTTATGGATATGGATGAAGCACAGACCGTAGAGGAATTTCATGAGGAACAGGCGAAGGAGCTTATGTATGCACAGGATGAAAAGGAAGAAGCTTCCAATAACATTCCATATCGTCTGATGCATATGTCCTTTACGAAGGAACAGAAAGCGGAGTTACAGAGGGCAATGGATGTGCGTGTGCCAAAGGATATCATTCTTTCATATTTTTATCCGGATACACCGGTCACAAGGATGATGGAGATCCGCAGACAGTACGAAAGTGCACAGTGATGTGTTAGAGAGGAAAGGAGTGATGGATATGCAGACGCATCAGGGAAAGCCTGATTTTATGTAATAACGGGGTATTCCCGATCAGATATAAAAAAGATAAGTGGATGGAGTTGATCCATCCGGTGGAGACAAGCCGGATAGATCTACTCTATCCATTTTTTGTCTCCGTTTTTATTTGGAAAGGAGATTTTCGACTATGAGAAATAAGATGAAACGATTTGGAAAGAGAGTGCTTCTGCCGGCAATGGCAGCAACCATAATGACGATGGCAAGTGTATCTACAAAAGTTTATGCCGCCGGAGGAGACGGAGGCGGTACTGCAGCCGTGACAAAGCCATTAGATAACTTAAAGACTCTGATCATTGCTGTGATCGGTGCTGTTGGTGTCATTATTCTGGCGAAGAATGTGATGGAGTTTGCACAGGCATATCAACAGCAGGATTCTTCTACGATGAATTCTGCACTGAAAGGAATCGTAGCTGGAGTTATGATGGCGGGCATTTCGTCTGTGCTGACATTTCTTGGATTCTAAGAAAGAGAGAGGTGAAATGACATGGACATTTTTAAGCTGGGGGATAAGATCTTAGATCTTCTGAATGTGATCTTCGCATTTTGGAATAATCAGGTATCCCTCGTATTTGCACTTCTTGGTCAGTCCCCTACTGCCTTTAAGGACGGGAAACCGTGGGATGTCATTGAAGGACTGGAGCCGGTCTTTGTGGCAGTAGGCTCCTCTTTGGTGGTGCTATTCTTTGTAATCGGCTTTTGTTCGGAGAGCATCGACATACGGGAGGAGATGCGGTTTGAAGTAATCCTTCGTATTCTGATCCGGCTTGGACTTGCGGAATATCTGGTAGCCAATAATGTCACGATCATGAAAGCGTTTTTCCAGTCGGTGGGAGCATTGGTAGGACTCATTGCCGAGGGGGACAGAATAGAACTGAAGGTTGCCACAGAGCAGGCAGATGTGATCAAGAATCTTGGTTTTGGAGAAAGTCTGATCATGCTGATCTTAGCATCACTGTTATCCATCATTGTGATCATCTGCGGCTTCTTTTTGATCTACACGGTATATTTCCGCTTCTTAAAGCTGCTTGTGATTGTGCCTCTTGGTTCTATCGCATTTTCAACAATGAGCGGAAACCGGGTGGTGGCACATACCTGTGCGACATACTGCAAGTATTTTCTGTCGGTATGTTTTGAGGCAGTGACGATGGCATTGGCGATCGTGGTGTGCAATGCATTTATCAATGCAGGGCTGCCGAGTTTTGCCGGAGATTATGCAGACTGGACGAAAACATTGATTTATTTGTGTGAAATGACTTTTACGGTGGCACTTACCGTGGGAAGTGTGAAAGGAGCACAGAGTTTAACCAGTAAGGCACTGGGATTATAGGAAAGGATGAGGAATATGCCAGAGATTATGAAATATAACAGTGATTTTACAGGAGAGGTTTCTTTGACAGCAACAGTGAGGGGGTATATGAACAATAACCGGCTGTATATTGGGCTGAATGAGGGACCGGATATGTTTGCCAATCTGACGGTAAATATTGATGCTCCCTGTCCGGAATATTGTGCGTATGTGGATACCAACAACCTGTCAAAGGCTGAGGAGTTTATAAATGACAATGAGCTTGGAGAGTTCTCCGGATTCACGGCAGTCAGTGGTTATCATGAATATCCGCTTTATACATTTGATCCGGACAGGCTCAGAGAAATTGATCCGGATGGAATGCGTTGCTACGAACAGATCAATGGTCTGGAAGCAGGAAAAACAGAAGAAATAGAGCAGGACAGAGGAGGGCGTTAGCATGGTTATTGAAGTAAATAAGAATATTGATAATTACAAGGAATCAGTTGTACTTGGTCTTACTGCCAGACAACTGATTTTTTGTATTATTTCCCTGATCGTAGGAGGTGGGATCGTGCTTCTTACTTATCCGTATGTGGGGCTGACAACCAGTGCTTACATTGCAATTCCGGTGGTTGCACCGATTGCATTGACCGGATTTTATTCCTACAACGGCATGACTTTTGTGGAAATGATGAAGTTAAAGCTGCACTTTGCTTTTGGCAACCGGACGCTGACCTATATGTCCACGGAAGGACAAATGTCAGATATTTCGTCGGATCTGGCGGAAAAGGGAAAGCAAAAGAAAGCCGGCAGCACGGATAACAAGGATGGTTTTAAGAAAGCACAGAAAAAGATGATTTTGATGATGGCACTGATGGCAGCGTTTATCGCCGTAGTCGGTGTGGCTGCTTATTGGTACAAGTATTTGAGATAGGAGGAGATGCAGATGGGATTATTTGCAGACGGATTTAAGGAGTTAAAAAAGGCGAGTGTGCCATTATATAAGACTCCCAAATCCATTCAGGAAACAATAGAAATTATGAAGGTGGCGGAGAATGGAATTTTTGAAGTGAGCAGGAATCATTTCAGCAAATGTTACCGTTTCCGGGACATTAACTATACCACCACAAATGAGGAGGAGCAGATTGATATTTTTGAGCGATACTGCAAGTTCTTAAATTCACTGGATTGTAACTTTAAGATCACTGTGAACAACAAAAACAAAGACATGCAGAATCTTCGAGAAGAGATTTTATTACGGTATCAGTATGATGAATTTGACAAATTCCGCAGGATCTACAACGAGATCATTGAGGATAAGATCCGAGAGGGCAGACAGGGGATCGAGCAGGAGCGTTATCTGACACTGACGATCGAGCGAAAGAACTTTGAGGAAGCAAAGGCACAGTTTGCCACTCTGGAGACAACGATCCATAAGGCGTTTGGAGAGCTTGGCACAGACATTGTGGCATTAAGCGGCAATGAGCGGATCAAAGTGCTTCACGATTTCTATCATCTTGGCGAGGAGGAAGGATTTTCTTTTGATCTGAAACACGCCAGAAAAGTAGGAGCGGATTTCCGCAATGATCTTTGTAACGGGATGCTGAAATACTTCCCGGATCATATCGAGGATGAAGGAAAGTATATCCGGGCAATGTTTATTAAAAAGTATCCGAGCAGTCTGTCGGACCGATTCTTAAATGAGATCACATCTCTTCCGGTTCATTCCATTACCAGTATTGATGTGGTTCCGATCCCGAAGGATCTCACCACCAAAACACTGCAGAAAAAGTATCTTGGTATCGAATCTGACATTATCAAGCAGCAGCGTGTGAGAAACAAAAACAATGATTTTTCTACGGAAATCTCATATGCGAAGCGTACCGAGAAAAAAGAAATCGAGGAGATCATGGATGATGTCCGTGAAAACGACCAGTGCCTTTTCTATGTGGCAGTGACATTGATCATTGTGGCAGAGAGTAAGGAGGAACTGGAGAGCGTGACGGAGACAGTGGAAACCATCGGAAAACGAAACTCTGTAACCATTGATACACATTATCTGAAACAGAGAGAGGCATTAAATACGGCACTTCCAATCGGGGTACGACAGGTGGAAACCATGCGTACCATGCTGACACAGTCGGTGGCTGTTTTAATGCCTTTTAATGTGCAGGAATTAAATGCCGTCGGTGGAAATTACTACGGAATCAACCAGATCAGTAAGAACATCAATGTGGGAAACCGCAAAGGTCTGATCAACGGTAATGGTTTTATCTTTGGTGTACCTGGTTCCGGTAAATCGTTCTTTGCAAAGCAGGAAATGGGAAATGTGTTCTTAAATACGCAGGATGATGTGATCGTTATTGATCCGATGAATGAGTATTTTGACATTGCGGACACCTTTGGCGGGGCGATTGTGAATTTATCTGCCTATACGAAGAACTATGTGAATCCGTTAGATGCCGATCTTGCCCATATGAACGAGAGGGGTATTCGTGATGTGATCGCAGATAAGTCAGAATTTATGTTAAGCCTTTGTGACCAGCTTCTTGGCAACGCATTGAACCAGAAACACCACAGTATCATTGACCGCTGTATTCGTGAATTGTATATGCAGGCGTGGAAAGTAAAGAAAGTCCCTGTTATGACGGACTTTTATCATATTTTGAAGTCACAGAAAGAGATGGAGGCACAGGAGCTTGCTTTATCTTTGGAACTTTTTGTAGAAGGTTCCCTTAATATCTTTAACCATCAGACCAATGTAGATGTGGACAACCGTTTTACAGTATATGGCATTCAGGATCTGGGAAGCCAGCTTGCTCCGGTGGCAATGCTTGTGATGATGGAAGCGATCCAGCAGAGGATCATTGATAATGGAAAGCGTGGTCGTGCGACATGGCTTTATATTGATGAGTGTCATGTGCTCTTAAACAGTGATTATAGTGCGACTTATTTACAGCAGTTGTGGAAAAAAGTGAGAAAGCAGGGAGGTCTTTGTACCGGTATCACTCAGAATGTGGTTGATCTGCTGCAGAACTATATTGCGATGACATTGCTTTCCAACAGTGAGTTTGTAGCACTGTTAAAACAGGCAAATGTGGACAGTGCCAAGTTAGCAGAAGTAATTGGAGTATCGGATGCGCAGCTTCAGTATGTGCATAATTCTCCAAGCGGAACCGGATTGTTGAAATGTGGCAGCGTGGTCATTCCCTTTGATAATCAGATC
>CADAKW010000108.1 GCA_902788645.1 uncultured Lachnospiraceae bacterium | reverse complement strand
CTCTCTGCTCCAGCCTCGCAGTTTATAATGGATGCCATAAGACGAAGATCGGATTTTTTGTATGATTTCTTTGCAGACTTCTGAACTTTTGTATTTACCGCAGACTTTGTAGCTGTGGCACTTACCTGTGCAGCAACTGATACCGTATTTTTTGAAAAACCTAAAATTAACATTGCAAATAGTAAAAGTGTTGCATATTTTTTAAACTTCATGATAACCTCCTGAATGAAAGTGACATATGAATTACGCAACCGGAAAATGTCCTGTTGTATGACCGCTTGTCACTTAACATTTATGTAACAATTATATCACATTATTTTAAAAAATCAACCCAATTTGCAATAATTAAAACTTTGTACAAAACCAAACCCTCTTTTTATCATTAAATTTCACCAAAAAAACGACAGGGCATTCGATGTATTTTTGTGAAAATCATCAAATTCTCTGTCGAAATTTAAAATGAATATTTGTTTCATGTAATATTTGTAACAAATTACACCACAATCTTTGTTACAATCTCTCAACAAACCAATAAAAGCAGCGAAATATCCCCTGTTTATCGGTATTTCAGCATATCCTGATAAGCTAATTTTCCGCCAAAAAGATCTAACGCACTGCCAATGGTAAAGTCAAGTTTTCCGGCTCCACAGCTTTCTATATAAAAGAGATCCTCCTGATCATGGATCCCTCCGGCATAGGTGATCGGACAGGAAATATTCTTTCCCAAAAATGTCAGCAGCTCCTTCTCTACCCCACTCTGTTTCCCCTCCACATCAACGGCATGGATCAAAAATTCGTCACAGTAGCCCTGCAGCTCCTCCATGGTCTCCTTCGTTAAGCAGACATCCGTCTTTTTCTGCCAGCGGTCTGTCATAATGTAATATCCATCCTCATATCTGCGGCAGCTCAGATCCAACACAAGATGCTCTTTTCCAATGAGGCCTGACAGCTTTTGCAGACGGTCAAAATCTACATTTCCGTTTCGAAAAACATACGATGTCACGATCACATGACTTGCTCCCATATCCAGAAATTTCTCCGCATTATCAGGACACACACCTCCACCAATCTGCATTCCACCGGAATATGCCTTCAGAGCCCCCTCTGCCTGCTCGAGATCCTTCTCATACCACTCACTTCCTACAGGGTTAAGCAGTATAATATGACCACCCCGAAACCCGTCTCTCTGATACATATTGGCATAATATGCTCCGTCATACTGAGATACATAATTGTTCCGGGCCTGATCACCACTGTCACGCAGACTGCCCCCTACAATCTGTTTTACTGCTCCGTTATGAATATCAATGCATGGTCGAAATCTCATTTTGATGTAATCTCCTTTGCAATCTGGTCAAAATCAGCACCCTTGGTAATACTATAATTTCCGGCTTTGATCTTACTGCTGTACCCGTGCTTATCCATATAAGCATCAAATGCCTTTGCATCGGAGATCACATCCATATCCTCCAGCTTACGGCTCACATCAGCAGACCAGTCTCCTGCCTGAATCTGCAGTTCTTTTGTTGATTTTTCAAAGTCATCTTTTATCTTCTGTTTTTCCTGATCAAATTCTTTTTGATCGGTCTGTTTCTTCTGGATTGTTTTATCCGGCTTTTTTGTCTCCTTTGGCTTTACGGTCGCCTGAGATTTCTGGTTTGACGATGTCGGTGTCGATGATGACGATGGTACCGGCGATCCCGCAGGAGCACTTTTTTTCGGTGCAGATGTCTGAAACAAAGCCTCTTCCTCCGCTGCATATGTCATTCCAAGCTTTTTGGCTCTTTTGATCACCGCATCATCTGATGTCCTCATAAGACATGATATGCCAAGGATCACCGCTGCAAAAAGCACACCCGTTCCAAATCCGCGTATAAAGGATCTTTTATCCATGTCTTCCTCCTCTTCTGTCTTAACGGTTTTCATAAAGATCGATCACAAATTTCACCTCTCCCTGACCGAGAGACAGCATTTTGGATATTTCCAGAACAGAATATCCTTCCTTATAAAGATGAATAATCTCCGTATTATGATTGTCGTTATTTTCTTCTAAAGAGGTTTCATCCAAAGACTGTTCCTTCTTCCGGACCTCTGATCTCTTTTGCTGGTCCTGCTGTTCCAGATTGGATGCCAGCTTCTCTGCCTGTGTGCTTTTTAAATGTCCTTCCTCCATGGAAATACTTTCCTGTTGAGGTTCTTCTTTTCCTGTCACACCATCTTCTATAGCAATTCTGCTTTCCTGCAGCAGCTTCAGGGCATCCATCATTTTTTGATACTCCTTTGCTGTCTCATCATGGATCATTGCTTTGACAGAATCTACATGATGAACCAGATCCTTGATATCCTCTTCCTTTTCCTTGAGCATATCATATAAAAATACAACCTCCTCATGGTTTTTCGCCATACGGTTCAGTACTTCCTCAGAATATTCATTCATCCCCATGAGCTTATCATTAGACAGTCTGCTAAGCTCTTCTTCCGCTGATGATATTACATCCTCTTTGTAGTGATCCAGTTCCTCTTCCGCCTTTTGAATCTCTGCCGGGGAATCAGGAAATGCCTTCTCTCCCTCCGAAATATTTTCTGTGTGATCCTTCTTCTGATCGGTGATGCGGTAACTCATAACCACGGCTCCCAAACCGATCACGATCATTATTATTTCCAAAATAACCATTGCTGTCGTTTCCTTATCTTTTATTTGGATATTATCTGGCAGTGCTGTCTCCTTATACCTTCATATCAAAAAAGCTTCCTCCGGCTCTCGGATCCTTCTCCATCTCCTGCGGATGCTTCTCTGAATGATTCCTGCCCTTCCCGCCAGAACCCTTTTTGCCTTTTCTCTTTTCTTCTTCCTTCAGATAATCCTTATTCTCTGCCTTGGTACGACGAATCGTCTGATGGGAATTTTGGTGTACCTGCTGCTGCACCTGCGAAGCCACTTCCTGTTGGGAATGTTCGTATCGTACCTGATCCCCATGCTGTATCTGTGATACTTCCTGCGATTTTGGCGGCATTGTAATATAATCGATTGATAATGACATCTGTATCCCTTCCTTTCGCAATACCAGCAAATTCTGGAACAGCCACAAAGCTGCTGTATTTTATATACTGTGATTAAATGGCTCTGATCCGGATGTCTGCTCCATCTCTCACAAAGGCACTATGCTGTACTTCTGATTTGATGGTATTGCTGACATTGGATATGGTCATTTTTACACCTGGATAAACAATGTTTTCTGCAATAATACGACCGTTATCTTTCTTGTTTAATTCCACTTCTAAAACTTCTCTTTCGGCAGCATTTTCTTCCAGACGTGCATCAATCTCCTGAATTCTCTTTCCTGTCTTCTTCAGAGAAGCCATTTTCTCATCATCCAGCTTTCCCTTGGCATCCATTCTTTTCTTTAATAAAAGAACATTCTGCATCAGTCCCTCCCTCTCGGAAGTAAGCTGCTCCACTTCTTTCTCCAGAAGACGGTGCTGCTCCACAAGCTTTGGATCAATTCCCACCTGCAGCTCTGTTCGTGTTCCCATAGTAGAACCGATGGTCTTTGCTTCTATTTTGGTTTTGGTTTTCAGCGATCCTCCGGCAATCATACCACGTTTTCCTTTGACAACAATATCATCCTCCGCTGTCACCTTGCTGTGCATAATAGCCTCTGTCATGATCTTTCCGCCACAGGTCACACTGGCACTTTCAATAAAATTGCTGATAACATCACCACCTGCCTGCAGCGCTGCCTCGCCCTTGCCCTGAATGCCCCTCTTCAATACAATTTTGCCATCTGTGATCAGACTGGCACCTTCCACCACGCCATTGACTGTAATATCGCCGGTTGCCTTAATGGAATATCCCGTCAGGACATTTCCCTTCACAACAACGCTTCCATCGTATTCGATATCACCGGTAGACGGACCTACATCTGCCGGCACCTCATACTGATCTGATACAAATACTGTATCCTCTACCAGCGTGACATTTCCGGAAACATCTGAATACATCTCACATCCATCCTCAGACAGATGAATATTTTTGCCGTGCTTTAAGAAAAGCTGTTTGACCTTTTTGGGCTTTAACTCCCCTCCGGTCACATCGGTTCCCGGCGTGCCAAGATCAGCCGGCTGCAATGTTGCCAGAAGCTGACCCTCACCGACATTTTCTATCATATCAAGCTGATGAAAGTCTACATTGCCGGACTCATCCATTGCCGGCTTACAAGTCTTATCCACGTCAAAATGATAGGTGACCACCGCGTCACTTCCCTGTACCGGCGGCTTTGCCTTTGCGATCAGCACATCCGTACAATATAATCTTCCTTTCAGCATAAGCTTGATATTTTCTGTGAGAATCCCGTATTTAATTCCCAACTGCCCCATACGATCCATGATCTCATCACTGGAAATCCGCATGCCGCCATTTGATGGCGGATACAGGCGGAGCTTGGCAAATTTACGTTCCGGATCCATGGTGATCAGTGGAAATTCCTTTTCCGGCAGACGGTTTTCCGATAATATCTTTTTCTCTGCATTTTTCTGCTGTGCTGCTTCCTCCACAAAGGAAGCGATATCTCCCAGCTGAACATCCATAATTTTCTTTTGTTCCAGATACTGCATAATATCTTCCATGGAAAGAGGTGCTCCCCCCTGCAATGCAGGATATGATTTTAAATACACCCCGTCATCTTTTTGTACAAGTTGAAAAAAGGCATTTCTTTTCATCCCAATCTCCCTCCTTGACACATAATAATATCAAAGGCTGCCACAGCTGTGCGCTGTGAAACTCTGGACTCGGAAACCTCCAGAATATTGCTAATCTCCTTTAATGTTAGTTCCTCATAGTAATAAAGTGCAATAACCTTCTGTTCTTTCTCTGTCAGAGAATTGATCGCCTCTGCTAAAAGCCGTTTGAGGTCCTGGCGTTCCACCACCTGCTCCGGCTGCAAAAAGGCAGATTTGTTTCCAGCCTCTACACGAACCTCACTGCCCTGCTCCAGATATTCATCCAGAGACACCAAATTTGCCACCTGAGTCTGATTCACCAGAGCATCCAGCTCTTCCTGCGTCATTTCCAGTGCTTTTGCAAGTTCCTCATTTGTCGGCGTTCTTCCCAGTTCGGTTTCCAACTGTCCCATGGTGGTCTCCAGCTTTTTCTGCTTCTGGCGCAGCGTTCTCGGAATCCAATCCATTTTTCGAATCTGATCCAAAATCGCACCGCGAATCCTCAAACTGGCATACGTCTCAAATTTGACTCCCTTCGTCAGCTCAAATTTGTCAATGGCATCGATCAAGCCAAAGATTCCATATCCGGTGAGATCATCATACTCCACAGTATATCCCAGATACATTCCCATTCTTCCGGCAACTACCTTTACCAACGGAACATATTCTACAATTAACTGTTCTCTGAGCTTTGGGCTGCGTCTCTGAGCTTTGGGCTGCGTGTTTTCACATATTCTTCCCATAAGGCAGCTCTTTCTTTCTCGTTCATAAATTCCCCTCATCCCCTTTATGATCATGAGTTTATTTACTCTAATTCTCCTGAGACTGCGCATCCTTCTCCCCGCCGTCTGCATCCTCTATCTCTTCTGAATCCTCCTGAGCCTTCTCCGTCTCATCCATTACTTCCTTGATGAAACGATTGCTCGTCATAACCTTCTCGATAATACGCCTTGCAATACAGCCTATTATGTAAAAAATAATAAGGGCTGCCAGCAGGATTTCCAAGCTGTATGTGGTATCCATATGCCTGACAATAGACACAATACACACAACAGCCCCTGCCAGCAGTGTAATCACCTTAGGAATATACTCTGTCTTCATGCTGTCTCCCTTCAGGAACATTTATGCCCCTGATCAAATTGTCTTCTGCTCTCTTCCTACTGATTTGATCAGAAAATCACCGGTTTCCGGATAAAACTCCACAGTCCGTCCATAGTTTTCTCCTGTCTCCTCTGCAAGAATACGAATACCCAATTCTTTCAGTTTGGCCTTTACAGCCTCCACATTCCGCTGCCCTACCCGCAGCATATCGTTATTGCTGCCAAAAGCAAACATCTGGGCACCACCGGCGATCTTCGCCGTCAGCAGGGAACAATTGGCTCCTTCCTTCCGCATCATATCGATCAACATATCAATGCCGGTATCTGCAAATTTGGCTTTATTCTGATTCTGTCGCACCTTCGTACTATCTGGAAGCATCACATGCACAAGGCCGGCAATCTTTGTCGTTTTATCATATAGTGCAACTCCCACACAGGATCCAAGACCAAGCGTAGTGATTGCATCCGGTGAATGACAAATATTTGCGTCTGCCATTCCGACTTTGATCATTGTTCCATCCATTTTTCCACCTACATTCCCAATGACTTCAAAATACGTGTGTATGACTCCAATGTAGGTATTAAAATGAAATACCCGCAAACATCAATTTCATCATCCTCAAACTGGGATTCTATCAAAAGTGCTTTATCCCCAAGCTTGCCAAACTCAATCGCCGGTACGCTTAAAATTGCACCGGCCATATCAATAGCAAGACTTGGAACTGTTTGTATAATATTTAAATTTGTCAGCTGCGATATCGCTGTCAGATATGCCCCGGATATGATATTACCAATCTCCACCAGGGCGGACTGTTCCATTTCCGTAAAGCCATCCTCCAATGTGCTGCCATCACTTCCCATCAGCTTATGTACCAGATGATGCGCCGCTCTGTTTTCCAGAACAAACAGCATGGACCCCTCAATATCTCCTTCCAGGCTCAGTAAAATACCAGCCACAAGTTCCTCTGCTCCTCCCAGAATTTCTGCCAGATCCTTAAATGCAAGCATTTCTACCTTCGGTACATGCATATCGACCCGGCCATCAATTAACTTTGCCAATGCTGTTGTTGCATTCCCGGCACCTATATTTCCTATCTCTGTAAGAATATCAAACTCCATGTCATCCATGTTTTCTTCATCCATCTGCATCGACATCACCTCATGTTATTTATGATACTGCCTCTTTATCGTTGATTACATTTGCAATGTTAAGCAGAGAGATCAATCCGCTCTCCTGCTTTCCCACACCGCTCAGATACTGTATTCTGGAATCCCCTGAACTGTCTGCACTGGTCGGCTTATCTATGGCATCCTCAGACAGGGTCACAACCTCTTTTATCTCGTCTACAATAATACCGATTGCAGAATGCTGTTCCAGCTTTATAATAATAATTCTTGTGGCATTTGTATATTCATCCGGTTCCAGATCAAACTTCAACCGAAGACTCATCACCGGAATCACCTCTCCGCGAAGGTTGATCACACCCTTAAAATAATGCTGTGCCTTTGGAACCCTTGTAATCCTCTGCTTGCGGACAATATTATCCACATATTGTATATCAATACCATACTGCTCGGAACCGAGTCTTACCACAATATACTGTTTCTCATTTCCCACAGTATCCAGATTCTGTACATTATTACTATCCATACTAATCTCACCATGCCTTTCCCTTTTATACCAGAGTATTTACTTCCAAGATCAAAGCAATCTCTCCATCTCCCAGAATGGTTGCTCCACTGATGATCTTACTGCAGTTGATATAACTTCCGATTGATTTGATAACGACCTCCTGCTGACCGATCAGGTTATCAACAACGAGACCTGCCTGCTTATCTCCCTTCTTCACAATAACAACCGTAAGACTCTCCGGATCCTCCAGAGAACTCTCTACATCAAGAATCTGATCCAGTCTGATCAGTGGAATAACAGTACCTCGAAGATTGATCACTTCCTTGGTCTGAACATATTTAATATCAGAAACGGCAACGTCTTCTATGGTCTGAATGCTGCCCAGAGGAATTGCATACTTCTCGTTTCCAAGTTCAACCATCAATGCCTGAATAATAGCAAGAGTCAGTGGCAGATGAATAATAAAACTGCTTCCCTCTCCCACAACGGAACGACACTCAATATTACCTCCCAGGCCTTCAATCTTGGTCTTCACAACGTCAAGACCAACACCTCGTCCGGAAACATCTGTAATCTTTTCCGCCGTAGAAAAGCTTGGCTGGAATAAAAGATCAATAATCTCCTTATCTGTCATTACCTCTGCCTGCTCCGGTGTAATCGTTCCCTTTTCCAAAGCTTTATTTTTTACCTTTTCAATATTGATCCCGGCACCATCATCACGAACCTCAATATTGACATTATTACCATCCTGATATGCATTGAGCCAGATATTTCCAACCTCCGACTTACCCAGAGCCAGACGTTCCTCATTGCTCTCCAGACCATGATCTGCGGAATTACGGAGCAAATGTTGCAATGGATCACCAATCTCGTCAATTACCGTTCTGTCAAGCTCGGTATCCTCACCGGACATATGCAGCTCCATCTTCTTATCCAGTTTTTTGCTCAGATCACGGATCATACGTGGAAAACGATTTACGACACTCTCAATTGGCACCATTCGTACCTTCATGACCGATTCATGAAGATTGGTAGTTACGCTCTCCAGATACTCGATCTGCTCATTGAAGCTATTGTCATTTCTGGTATTCTGTGCACTGGAGCTTATGGAAACAAGACCATTTTTTGCAATGATCAGCTCACTCACAAGATTCATTAAAACATCCAGCTTTTCAATATCTACACGGACCGTTCTGCCCACTGCCGGCTTTGCATTTTTCTTTTCTGTTTTCTTGGCTGTATCCTTTTTAGGTTCGCTCTTTACAGCCGTTGCACTTGCCTGCTTTGCAGGTTTCTCTTCTTTCTTTTCTTCCTCCTGCGCTGCCTTTTCCTCTGTCTTCTCAGCACCATTCTCCGGAAGTTTGAACTCGCCGACAACCGCCTCTTTAATTTCGGATACATTTTCAATGGCCGCCTTGATCTTCTCCGGACTTTCCTTGGTAAAATATACCAGGCTGAAATTCATATCGAATTTCTCATCTTCAATATCCTGAACATCCGGCACCGCCTTCATAACCTCGCCAAGCTCCTCCAGGGCTTTAAATACCAAGAATGCTCTCGCCGCCTTTAAAAGACAGGACTCCTCCAGATATACCGTAATTCCAAGGATATTCAGATTCTGCTCTTTTGCCTTTTCAAAGGTATTGATCTCATAATCCGATATGGTAATAGACTCATATAATGCGCCCCCTGCCGGTGCTGCTTCTTCCTGCTTCGGAGTTTCCTGTGCTGCCTGACCTGCCTTACCGGTTCCCTTCTCCACAATTTCGTTTAATGTATTGATAATATCCTGGTTTTCTTCCGTTCCTTCATCGGCAGATTCCAGAATATTTGCAAGATATCCCTCCAAAGCATCCAGTCCGCGGAAAAGTACATCGACTAACTCCGGCTGCACCTTCATATTGCCGCTGCGGATCTCCTGGAATACATTTTCCATATCATGGGTCAAACGCTGCATACGCTTGTATCCCATGGTTCCTGCCATTCCCTTCAGAGAATGTGCTGCACGGAAGATCTCATTGATCGTGTCCATGTTTTCCGGTTCCTGCTCCAGGATCATCAGCTGATCACTTAATGTCTGCAAATGTTCCTTTGTCTCATCAATAAAAATTTCAAGATACTGGCTTACATCCATATTATCGCACCCCCACATGCTTAATGATAGCATCAGCGATCAGATCCAGATCCTGTATTTCGTCTGTCACACCTCTTTCCGCAATGGCCTTTGGCATTCCGTATACAGTACTGCTCTGTGCATCCTGTGCTATTACGTAGATTTTGTTGGTTTCTTTCAGTTGCAATATGCCTTTTGTGCCATCTGCCCCCATGCCTGTCATCACGACACAGGTTATCTCCTCAAATGAGCTCTCCCTCAACGACTCATAAAGAATATCTGCACATGGCTTTAAACCATTTCTGGCTCCTTCCTCCCTGACAGACAATACAAATTCATGTCTGTTTCGTTCTATTACACGCATTTGGGAACCTCCCTTGGCAATATATACCGTTCCCTTTTGAAGAATCTCTCCATCCTCTGCCTCTTTGACCCGGATCTCGCTCAGTTCATTGAGACGGGCACTTAAAGAAGCCGTAAAGCCAACAGGCATATGCTGCACTAACACAACCGCAGCATCCAGCTTTCCGGGCAGCTTGGGAATCACCTGCTGCAATGCCTTAGGCCCCCCCGTAGAACATGCCAGGGCAACCAGCTTTCCGGATGTTCCTGCCCTCATTCCTGAGGAATACCGTTTGCTGTTTTCTACAATTTTCCTCTGACCGGCAGACTTTTTGGTATGTACCTCTGACTCATCCTGTTGTTCCGTCTGACCGGTATCAGGCTCGGTATGATCCGTTGAATCTGTCTGACATGATAGCGGATCGTGCCATTCCAGCTCCAGAGCCCAATGAAGCCGTTCCAAAACCTTGACAGCAAACTCTCCGGATTTTGCCTCCAGAAGACTGCTTGGCTTCGTGACAAAATCAAAAGCACCGAGCTCCAATGCTTCAATCGTCTCTCCTGCTCCTTTTCTGGCTATCGTACTGACAATGATCACCTTTGCCTTATAGCCTCTTTCATGGACCTCTCTCAGGAACTCTATTCCATTCATCTTTGGCATAATGATATCCAGTACAACCGCATCAAAATCAATTTGTTCCATCAATTCCAACGCTTCCAGGCCATCCCGCGCACTGTGTTCTGTATGAAATTCTCCGTCTTTGTTAATTATATCAGATAAAACTCTTCTCATGAGTGCAGAATCATCTACAACCAGAATTTTTTTCATATTTGTCCTCCATGCCCTCAATCCTTACAAACTACCACTGCCATATCCTGTGCTGTCTGTTGTTATTACTTTGTCCGAAACTGATGTTTAAAGATCTTTGTAAACAATCCGGCCAGCCCATGCGCCGTAT
>CADAKW010000107.1 GCA_902788645.1 uncultured Lachnospiraceae bacterium | reverse complement strand
GATGGTGTTATGCTGTATGAGCGCAATTCCAAGCTTACCAGACAGGGTATTGTCAGTATTCAGAATTTTGGATTGATCGGGGTGTATATTCTGGAACCGGCAGAGCCTGTGCCACCGATGTCTGCGGATGATATTGAGTTTGAACGCTTTCAGGCAATGTCCATATTTACGATCCGGGAGATTCTGGATGCGGTTACCAAACAGAGAGAAGCAAAAGGGATGTATCAGTTTGCCAATCAGATCATACGGCGTTACGGCAGCCTGAACCACAAGATCAGTTTCGTGCAGAATCTCAGAAGCAATGAGGATTACGTATACAAACATTCACTGAATACAGCGATCCTCTGTGCCATGATATCACACAAGCTCAATATGGAGTTCAAGCAGCAGTTAGACATTGTGGTAGCGGCGATCCTGCATGACGTGGGGAGTCTGCTGATCCCGCCGCATATCCGCCGAAAGCGCAAAAACGAGATCACCCAGGAGGATGAAAAAAAGATCCGGACATATCATTATGCTGCAATCCAACTTATAGACAATGATTACGATCTGGATCCGGAGATCAAGCGTTCCGTAAAGGGGATCATCAATGAGCTTCATCATACCAATGGGGATGATGCGGCTACATACAGATCATTAAATATCGAGATACTAAAGGTTGCATATGCGTATGACAGCCTGACAGCTATGAATTTCGAAGAGGAGCCATCCTCTGAGATCGAGGCGGTCAGAACACTGCTTGATCCTGCACAGGGTTTTGATCAGGATGTGGTATCGGCATTGATCCGGAGTATCAATATTTTACAGCCGGGTGTCTGTGTGGAGTTTACCAATGGAGATAAGGGTCTGGTTGTATCTTCCAACGACAGTGATGTACTTGCACCAGAGATCCTGTCATTCCGTACCAACGTCATTTACAATATGGCAGATCCGGCAGTGACGGCAGAGGTACAGATCCGTGACATCATGAAGACCATGGATAACCGTCATGTCGTGGATACAGAGTTGTTAAAGAGCTATGAGGGCCATACGGTGCGTATGGGAGAGAAAATGGCACACAAAAATTATTAAAGGACAAAGCAATGTATATAATAGTAGGTTTAGGAAATCCTGAGAAGAAATATGACGGCACACGTCACAATATCGGTTTTTCGGCATTGACCGTGCTGGCAGACTCCTATGGGATCTCCATGGATATCAAAAAGCATAAGGCGGTCTGCGGTAAGGGCGTGATCGAGGGACAGAAGGTTCTTCTGGCCATGCCGCAGACATATATGAATCTCAGCGGAGAGAGTGTCCGGGAGCTTGTGGATTATTATAAGATCGATCCCGAGGAGGAGCTGATCGTTATTTATGACGATATCAATCTTGCACCGGGCAAGCTTCGGATCCGTCCAAAGGGCAGTGCAGGCGGACACAATGGCATCAAAAATATCATTGCCCATCTTGGCACACAGATATTTCCGCGGATACGTGTAGGCGTAGGAGAGAAGCCGAAGGGATGGGATCTGGCGGACTACGTGCTTGGAAGATTTTCCAAAGAAGAGGAGCCGGTCATCCGGGAGGCGCTGGACAAAACCACCAAAGCCTGTTGTGAGATCATCACAGAGGATGTGACTTCGGCAATGAATAAATATAATAACAAATAGACAGTATAAAATAAAAATGAAAGGACAGCCATTCATGGAAACGCTATGGAAGCCTCTGGAGGAGCTGAATGCCTATGCGAGTGCCGGAGAATGTATTGAGCGGGGCAGAATGCCGATTCAGATATCGGGCTGCATTGATGGACAGAAGACACATCTTGTAAGCGGACTTTCACAGAAAAAAAAGTGGACGGTGATCGTTACCGCCAATGAGATGAAGGCGAGAGATCTTCTGTCGGATTACCGGATGTATGACAAAAATGCCGTATTTTATCCGGCGAAGGACGTGATCTTCTATAATGCAGATGTTCATGGCAATGCAGTAGAGACAGAGAGATTAAAGACAATCAAATCATTATTAGACCAGGAGGGCGGCACAGTGATCACCACCATGACGGCGGGGATGGAATATGTGCAGTCCTTATCTGTCTATAAGAAATCCTGTCGCAGGCTTCAGGAGGAGATGCAGGTTGATCTGGAGGAGCTGAGTCAGAATCTGACAGATATGGGATATGAGAGACAGAGTCAGGTGGAACAGCCGGGCCAGTATTCTATCCGGGGAGGTATTCTGGATATTTATTCTCCCACAGAGGAATGTCCGTACCGGATCGAGCTGTGGGGAGACGAGATCGATACCATACGTTCCTTCGATGTGGAGAGCCAGCGTTCCATTGAGCGCATCCATGAGATAACTCTGTTTCCTGCCATGGAGATCATTTTAAATACGCCGCAGCTGCGTGCGGGTTTTGGTAAGATCAAAAAGGAGCAGGAAAAGCTTCAGGAAAAGTTTAAAAAAGCCGGGAATTTTGAAGCGTTTAACCGTCTGGCGGATACCATGCGTGAGTGGAAGGAGCGTGTGGAGTATTCCAGGAGCGGAGCCGGTCTGGAAAGCTTTCTCACTTATTTTGATGAGACCGCCGGATCCTTTTTCGACTTTTTTGATCCGGAGGAAACCATGTTTGTGGTAGACGAGCCGGTCCGGTGTCTGGAGGCAGCACAGGCGGTAGAGACAGAGTTTCGGGAAAGTATGGAAAGCAGGCTGGAGAAAGGTCTTTTGCTACCGGGTCAGATGGAAGTGCTGTATGGTGCGCAGAGCGTTAGTGCCATGCTGCAGCAGAAAAAGACGGTTTATCTGTCCATGCTGGATGGACTGCCGGCCGGTCTGGAGGTAAAGGAAAGGCTTCATCTCCAGTGTCAGACCATTGCCTCATACAACAAGCACTTTGAACTTCTTGCAGAGGACATGAAGAAATGGAGGCAGCAGGGTTATCGTATCCTGATGCTCTGTGCTTCAAGAACCCGGGCAAAGCGTCTGGCAGGGGACTTTCAGGAATATGATGTGCCGGCATTTTACAGAGAGACTCCGGACAAAGCGTTGCAGCCGGGGGAGGTCATGGTAAGCTATGGCCGTCTGTCCAAGGGATTTTCCTATACACAGCTGCGGTTTGTGGTTGTGACGGAGAGCGACATTTTTGGTACCAGATCCAAAACGGGCAGAAAACGGCAGAAGCAGCATAATGGCCAGGTGATCCAGAGCTTCAACGAGCTCAATGTAGGCGATTTTGTGATCCATGAAAACCACGGTCTTGGCATTTACCGTGGCATAGAGAAGATCAAAGTGGACAATGCCGTCAAAGACTTTGTCAAGATAGAGTACGGAGATGGCGGAAATCTGTATGTACCGGTATCTGCGCTGGATGTACTGCAGAAGTATGCCAGTCAGGACGCAGCCAAAAAGCCGAAGCTCAACAAGCTCAATACCATGGAATGGAAAAAGACCAAGACCAGAGTACGCGGCGCAGTCAAAGAGATTGCAAAGGAGCTGGTGGAGCTGTATGCGAAACGTCAGGAACAGCCGGGATATCAGTTTAGCCCGGATACCGTCTGGCAGACAGAGTTTGAGGAAATGTTTCCGTATGAAGAGACGGCAGATCAGCTGGATGCCATTGCGGCTACAAAGCGCGACATGGAGAGTGACAAAGTAATGGACCGCCTGATCTGCGGTGATGTGGGCTATGGTAAAACAGAGGTTGCGATCCGGGCTGCCTTCAAAGCAGTCAACGACAATAAGCAGGTGGCATTTCTTGTGCCCACGACGATACTGGCGCAGCAGCATTACAATACCATCAGGGAAAGGCTGGGAGATTATCCTATCAATGTGGAGATGATGTCCCGGTTCCGCACGGCAGCGCAGCAGAAAAAGACTATTGAAAAGCTGAAAACGGGCGAGGTGGACATTGTTATTGGCACTCACAGACTTTTATCCAAGGATGTGGCATTTAAGGATCTGGGACTGCTGATCGTAGATGAGGAGCAGCGTTTCGGTGTGACTCATAAGGAGAAGATCAAGCAGATGAAAGGTGATGTAGATGTATTAACACTTTCGGCAACGCCGATTCCCCGGACGCTTCATATGAGTCTGGTGGGGATTCGTGATATGAGCGTGCTGGAGGAGCCGCCGGTAGACCGTCTGCCGATCCAGACATTTGTTATGGAGCACAGCGGGGAGATCATCCGGGAGGCCATCAACCGGGAGCTGGTGCGGGGCGGTCAGGTATATTATGTGTATAACCGGGTCAAAAACATTGATGAGGTGGCCATGGAGATATCCCGTCTGGTGCCGGATGCCAATGTTGCCTTCGCTCACGGTCAGATGAGTGAAAGAGAGCTGGAGCGCATCATGATGAGCTTTATCCAGGGAGAGATCGATGTGCTGATCGCCACCACGATCATAGAGACAGGACTTGACATATCCAATGTAAATACTATTATTATAGATAATGCGGATCAGATGGGTCTGTCCCAGCTTTACCAGCTGAGAGGGCGGGTGGGACGTTCCAACCGGACGGCCTATGCCTTTTTGATGTATAAGCGGGATAAGATGCTCCGAGAGGTGGCAGAGAAGCGTGAGAGAGAAGAAATGGAAACAACCATTGATCTTCAGGTTGACGCATTTATTCCGTCATCGTATATTAAGAGTGAATATCAGAAGCTTGATATGTACAAACGGATCGCAGCCTTAAATAATGAAGAGGAGCGTTCGGATATGGAGGATGAGCTTCTGGACCGCTTTGGCGACATTCCCCATGCAGCGCAAAATCTCCTGCGTATCGCGGTGCTTAAGGCACAGGCGCATCGTAATGGGATTCTGCAGCTTACACAGAAATCAGACGGTATCCGTTTTTATATGCAGCCGGATCTGTCAATGGATGTGACAGGGATACCGGATATGATCGAAGCATTTGGCGGCGATCTCCGTTATGTTTCCAAGGGGGAAGATGCGTATTTTCTTTATGTACGTAAAGCACTGGAAACCGGGGACAGCAGGGTGGCAGTGACCGGCAGGACGGCGGCAAAGGAAAAGCGACGGCAGACAGAGAGGATATTTGAAGCAGCAGAACATGTTGTGCAGGCCCTGGGGCAGCTTCAGGGAGGCGGCACGGAGACGAAGGTTTCCGATCAACAGGATGAAATAACAAATAACAAGTAAAAGAGGTTTCGTATGCAGAGAAAGAAATGGATATCAGGATTGTGCATTGCCATGGCGGTGGTACTTACCTTTACCGGCTGTGGCGGCAAAAAGAAGTCGAAGGAGGAGAAGGGCACAGTATCCTCCGGAACGGTTGTAATGATGGTGGGAGACGATCAGGTCCGCTACAGCGAAGTGATGGCATACTGCTATTTTTTGAAATGCCAGTATGAAGAGAGCTTTGGCAAAGAGCTGTGGAGCTACAAGCTGGATGACAATGAAACTATCGGTGATCAGGCCAAGCAGGAGATCGTCAACATGATCACACAGATGAAGGTGATCTCCGGTGTGGCGCAGCAGCAGGACGTCAGTCTGTCGGCGGATGAGCAGGACGAGGCGCTTCGTCAGGCGGAAAGTCTGGTACAGAACGCCAAGGCAGCCGACAAAAAGGAATATGGTCTTTCCGTACAGAAGATCAGTGAGATTTATCAGGAGAATCTTCTCGCGGAAAAGATGTTTTACGTGGCGACAGATGACGCAGATACCAATGTGACGGATGATGAGGCGCGTCAGGAGATACTCAGTCAGGCGGCAAAGACGGCATCCGGTTCCTCTCTGCAGACAGAGGAGGATACCTCGATCACGCAGGATATGATCGATCAGCAGAAGGAGCAGATCATTCAGCAGCGCCAGTCGGATATGTTTGTCAAGAAGTACAATCAGTGGCTTCAGGACAAGAAAGTGGATATCAACCAGAGTTTCTGGAACGACTTTACATTGTAGGAAAGGCTGTTTACAGGGACGAAAGGATTTGTTATACTAAAAGATAGGACAAGTGGCAGTGTTTGGACGAAAGAGAGGATTTCGAAATGGTGAAGGCAGAGCATGTTAATCCATTTATTTTATCAGTATGCAAGGTGGTCAAGGATGTCTGCATGATGGATCTCAAGATTGGCAAGCCGGGCTTAAAAGCAGAAGAATATCCCGATGATGCCTCGATCATTGAGCTGGGGATCGTGGGAGGCCTGAGTGGCAAGGTGATCCTGAATATGGAGCATCCTACGGCATTAGAGATCATATCCAAAATGATGATGATGCCGGTCAATACCATAGATGAGATCGGTCAGAGTGCGATCTCAGAGCTGGGCAATATGATCGCCGGCAATGCGGCTACAGTGTTTGCAAGCAACAACATTCTGATCGATATTACACCGCCGGGATATTACGATGGCAGTGAGTATCAGGGGCAGGGCAATGAAATGCTGAGTATTCCGTTTCGTTCCGATGCGGGTTCCATATCAGTAGATATTTACATAGCGGAGTGATTCCGTTTCACTTGCAGATCAGACGCAGGGTCTGATCCGTCATCCATAATAGATCACTTATATAAAAGACAGTCGGCAGCACAGAGCCTGCCGGCTGTCTAAATTAATACCAATAAAGATTACGCAGAAAAGAGGATAGATATGGCAGGATTTAAACGATATCGAAAGGATGATCCCGTTTCGTATTCCCTGGGGATCACGCTGACGTTCGAGCTTCTTCGTTATAAGACAGAATATGTCAACAAAGTATATGTACATTCTGCAATGAAAGAGGGAGACACGTACGATAGGCTGCGAAAGATCTGTCGTGAGGCAGGTGTACCGATCCGGCAGACGGACAAAATATTTCATGTACTGTCTCAAAAGGAGAATTGTTATGTGATCGGAGAGTTTCGCAAGTTTCCGGGCAGTCTGCAAAAGGACGCATCCCATATTGTACTTGTCAATCCGTCCAATGCAGGCAACATGGGAACCATCATGAGGAGCGCACTTGGTTTTGAACTCAATCAGATGGCGATCGTGCGTCCGGCGGTGGATGCCTTTGATCCAAAGGTTGTGCGGGCCTCCATGGGAGCAATCTTTTCCACAGAGTTTCAATATTTTGATACCTTTGACGAGTACCGGCAGCAGTTTGGGGAGAGAGAGTTGTATCCTTTCATGCTGCAGGCGCAGATCCGGCTGCCGGAGATTCATCCGTCGGGGACATATTCTCTCATTTTTGGAAACGAGGCAACCGGATTACCGAGAGAGTTTCTCGATATCGGTACATCTGTTATCATCCCTCATTCCAACAGGATCGACAGCCTCAATCTGCCGATCGCGGCAAGCATTGCCATGTATGCGGCGCATAGTGCCTCTCACAGATAGGGTGTTGACAACAAATGTATAATATATTATAGACAATGATTATAGAAAGGAAGGAATATCATGGCAAAGATAGACATTATTTCGGGATTTTTAGGAGCAGGTAAGACGACACTGATCAAAAAGCTGATCGCAGAGGCTTTTCCGGGAGAGAAGCTGGTATTGATAGAAAACGAATTTGGAGAGATTGGTATTGATGGTGGTTTCCTGAAGGAAGCCGGTATCCAGATCACAGAAATGAACTCCGGTTGTATCTGCTGCTCTCTGGTAGGAGACTTTGGTGCCGCATTAAAGGAGGTACTGGAGAAGTATTCTCCGGACCGCGTTATCATCGAGCCGTCCGGAGTCGGCAAGCTGTCCGACGTCATCAAAGCCGTTCAGAATATTGGAGACGACGTTGTGATCAACAGTACAGCTGTTGTTGTAGATGCACAAAAGTGCAAGATGTATATGAAAAACTACGGAGAGTTTTACAACAATCAGATCGAGTATGCAGGAACCGTTATCCTCAGCCGTACCCAGAAGGTTTCCGATGACAAGCTGGATACCTGTGTTAAGATGATCCGTGAGAAGAATGACGAGGCTTCCATTATCACGACGCCATGGGACGATATCAATGGAAAGAACATTCTTGAGGCCATGGAAAAAGTAAATTCTCTGGAGAAAGAGCTTCTGGAGGAGCATGAACATCATCACGACGGCGAATGTTGTTGTGGACACCACCATGACCACGATCACGAAGAGCATGACCATGAGGACCACGATCATGAGCACCATCATGACGGGGAGTGCGGCTGTGGCCATCACCATGATCACGACCATGACCATCATGACGAAGAGTGCGGCTGTGGCCATCACCATGACCACGATCATGAGCATCATCACGATGGCGAGTGTGGCTGTGGTCACCACCATGATCATGAGGGACACCACCACGCAGATGATGTATTTACAAGCTGGGGCGTAGAGACAGCCCACAAGTTTACGGAGGAGGAGCTGACGGATATTCTGGACAAGCTTGCAAAGGGCGGCGAATATGGCGAGGTACTCCGTGCAAAGGGTATCGTCACACCGGCAGAGGGAGAGTGGTTCCACTTTGATCTGGTGCCGGAGGAGACAGAGCTTCGTCGTGGCGCAGCTGATTATACAGGACGTATCTGCGTGATCGGTGCCAACCTCAATGAGGACAAGCTCAAAGAGCTGTTTCATGTATAATGCAGCAGCATAGCTGCTCATGGAAAGATGCAACCGGGATCGTGTGCCGGCAGCCGTGCAACAAATCAACGATACGACAAAGAAAGGAAAACTATGTTTGGAAAGCAAAAACAGGAGATGATGGTATATGTCATCATGGGATTTCTTGAGGCAGGCAAGACAAGTCTGATCCGTGATCTGCTTGTGGATGAGCTTTTTGATGACAAATCCAAGACACTGATTCTTGTGTGTGAAGAGGGAGAAGAGGAGTATCCGCAGGTCCTTCTGGATCAGACACATGCGGCATGTGAATATATCGAGGATGAGGAATCCTTCGATGGCAAGGTAGTAGAGAAATTCCTCAAGAAGCATCGTCCGGACAGGATCATTATCGAATACAACGGAATGTGGCCAACGGCGCATATTCCGGAAATGTATGATTCGCTGGAGGATATCTGCTTTGACAGAGAGGTATATTTCCAGACGATCGATGTAGTAAACGATGAAACTTTCCTATTATATACACGTAATATGCCGTCTATGATGGTAGAGCATTATAAGGTGTCAGAGATGGTCATCGTAAACCGCTGTACCGTGGAGAATACCAACAAGAACGCCATCCGCGGAAGCGTTAAGGCGGTCAATCCGAGAGCGCAGATCGTATATGAATCCGAAGATGATGCATTTTACGAGATGAAAGACGAGATGCCATTCGATCTCAATGCAGATATCATTGATATCAAGGATGACGACTTTGGTCTTTGGTATGTGGATATGATCGATCATCAATCTGTATATGATGGCAAAACCCTCCATCTGACCGGACGGATCCAGAAAACCAGAGGACTGGAAAAAGGCTATGTGGTTTTTGGACGGCATGCCATGACCTGCTGTGCCGATGATGTGCAGTTTATGGGATTTTTGTGCAAAGCAGACGACTGGTCCGCATTTGCCAATGGAAGCTATGTCACCATCACAGCGCGGCTGGAGTTTAAATTCCGCAAAGAGTATGGGGAAGAAGGTCCTGTATTCTATGCAGAAGAAGTCGTGCAGGCGCAAAAGCCGAAAGAGGAGCTTGTATATTTTAATTAGTCTTTACAG
>CADAKW010000106.1 GCA_902788645.1 uncultured Lachnospiraceae bacterium | reverse complement strand
ATGCGATATCAGGAATTAAGAAAGGGGACAGGATGTCATGGCAGCAAAAAATACAGTCGCAGCATTAAATAAGGAGTTTAAGAACGTATTTCTGGAAGCGTTAAAGGAAGAAGGGTATGTAAAAGTCAAGGGAAGACAGCCCTATTTGGTCAGAGTAGTAGAAGGTGGAGAAATTATCCATATATTGACCTGCAAAACGCAGTTTTGCATGGAGAGTGCAAATGGACCCCAGTATAAGGCGTTTCAGATTCTTGGAGGTGTGGCCACGGTATATCGTGCATATACTATGGATTTTTCAATAGTACCTTCCCGGAATACAAACATATTGTGGAATTTGTTTCAGTTTTATTATCGTACCAATAAGATTGAATGTGATCAGAAATACCGAGAAGAAGTATTGTACTCATTTGGGTATAATACTGATGAGCCGGGAAGTCTGCATGAGGCAATGCAGCGGGCACTGGAGGAAACCAGAAAGGTGATGCTGCCGGTGTTTGACAAAGCGGTCAATTTAAATGCCTGTGCCAAGTTGTTCATGCGGTATGGACAGTGCAGCGATGAGGATTTGATATATCTTAAGGTGGATAATCGGGCAGAGCTGGAGGAAGAAGTGGAGAAGTTGCTTCAGGAAGAGACGTTTGAAGATGAAAACAGAGATAATTATCGAAATATTACAAAGGAAGAGTATCTGGCGGAGCTTCCTGGAAGAGTTAGGGGACATTGGAAAGTAAAAATGACAGGGTGGGATGAAATATTAGCGGATGCTGATAAATATGCCGAAGCTATGAAGGAAATGGAATGTTATAAAAGAAAAAATACGGAGAAACTGCGTTCCTTTGGTTTGTCGGTATAAAAAAATAATGAACAGGTTGTATCAATGAAAGGAGTGCATTAATCTATGATTCGAACGTTTACTACACATAAAATCAGAAAGCAGACAGAAATGACAGGGAGTTTATGGGAGTTTGAACCGTGTTCCGGGAGATATGCCGGTCAAAAGTTTCTGCTTGCAACCCCGGGGTGTTGGGAGAATCATCCTCTTTTTGCTGATTACAGGGGAGAAGGAATTTTTAGAAAAAATTTTACGGCACAGGGAGATATCCGGATAGAATGTAAAGGCGTCAGCCATACAGCAACGGTATATCTGGATGGCAGAGAAATTGCACACCATTATAATGCATATACACCGTTTTCTGTGATCGTTTCTGATGTGCAGCCGGGAGAGCATATACTGGAGATTAAGGCCGATAATCGGTTTCATGAGGAGAGTGCGCTTCATGTGCCTAATGATTATATGTCTTATGGAGGTGTGTCAAGACCTGTTGTTGTAGAAGAGTTAAATGAGCTTTATTTTGAGCATGTTCATGTAAAGACATACATGAAGGATAGGAAGTGGCATGCACAGATCAGTACTGCAATATCTGTACTGAAAACAGGACAGTGCAAAGGGAAAGAAATTACTGTAAAAGGGCGGATCGGAAATACAAATACAGTATTTGACTGGAAGCTTTCGTTGACGGAACAGGAGCATTATGAGCTTCAAAAGGATTTGGAAATAGATGATGTGAAGCTATGGAGTCCTGAGAATCCTCAGTTATATTCGGTGGAATTGCAGGTTACAAGGGGAAAGAAAATTCTGGATGATATCATTGATCGCTTTGGGTTTCGGGAAATCTGTGTTGAGGGACAGAATATCCGGCTCAATGGAAAAAGCCTGAGGATTAAAGGAGTATGCCGGCATGAGGATCATCCGGATTACGGCTGTGCTCTTCCGTATCAGACAATTTACAATGATCTTGTTTTGATACAACAGATGGGGGCAAATTCCATACGGACGTCACATTATCCCAATGATGAGATTTTTTTGGATCTATGTGACGAATTGGGGATTTTAGTCTGGGAGGAAAATCATGCCCGAGGTCTGGAAGAAGACCGCATGAGGCATCCATTGTTTGAGGCGCAGGCGGAAGCGGTGATCCGGGAAATGATTTTGAATCATTATAATCATCCAAGTATCTTTATTTGGGGAATTTTAAATGAATGTGCCAGTGAGACGATATTTGGACGTTCATGTTACGAAAAACAGTTTGACCTGATCCGAAAAATGGATGATACCAGACCATGTACTTTTGCAAGCTGTAAGTTTTTTCAGGATATCTGCTTTGATCTTCCGGATGTGATTTCCTGCAACCTTTATCCGGGATGGTATGTGGATAAACCGGTGAAGGATTATTTGGATGAGGTATATGGATGGATCGAGGAGGATGGAAAGGGTAAAGGAAAACCATTTATTGTTTCTGAGATTGGAGCAGGTGCCCTGTATGGTTGTCATAATGCATATCACGGGAAATGGACCGAGGAGTATCAGGCGGAAGCACTGACGGAGCAGGTGACAGAATGTCTGGAATTTCCGGAATGTCTTGGCGTATATATCTGGCAGTTTTGTGACGTGAGGGTAAGCAGAGAATGGTTCGCGGGACGACCGAGAGAAATGAATAACAAGGGAATTGTTGATGAATATCGCAGACCAAAAGCGGCATATGAAAGAGTTGCCGAAATATTTAAAAGATATTCTAATTATTATGACAATGACAAGGGGTGAAAATGAAAACGGGATAGATTATTGACAGAAGTCAAAGGGTAAAATATCATATTATATAAAGACAACATGATAAGAACAGTATGAACATACTGCTGATGCTGGAAAGCGAAAGGTGGTTCATTATGAAATCAACATTGATCAAAGACACAACAAAAGAGGAGCGGATCGCCCTGATCCGGGAGTGGCTGCCGGACGATGATGGACTGGAAGCGGACGGAGGAATGGATCTTTGGGATCTGTATGCAGATTATATTAACGGGACAAAAGAAATCGCAGAATGTAATGCAGCCTTTTCCACTAATTATATGACAGAGCGGGATCTGGCAGAGGGGAGGCTAAAGAATTAAGAAGGCGGGAAAAGCATAAAGCAAGCAGGAAGAGAAAGGAATGTAGAGTGATGATGAACATAAAAACAGTGGCAGTATTAGGGGCAGGAGCAGTTGGTTCTTATGTGATCTGGGGATTGGCCCGGAAAAAGGACATACGTCTGGGTGTGATCGCAGAGGGAGAACGGGCGGAAAGGCTGAAAAAGGATGGCTGTCGGATCAATGATGAGGTTTATCGTCCGGAGGCTTATTGTGTCATTGAAATACGGTTCTCTTCCGGGAGCGTTGGAGAGCATTAAGACAATCGCCGGGGAACATACAACAGTTATGAGCCTGATGAATGGTGTGGACAGCGAGGAGCTGATCGCAGAGCAGATAGGGGATGAAAAGGTTCTCCGATCCCTGATCAAGGTGGCTTCTCACAAAGAGGGAAAAGGTTACTGCTTTAACCCGGAAACCACGTTGGGTATTATCTTTGGAGAGCTTAAGGCACCCTTTGACAGTGAAAGAGTGCAGGCGATAGAGTCCCTTTTTGCGGACACAGGGATTCACTTCCGTTCTACGGAGCTTATTCAGGAGGAAATATGGAGCAAGTTCCGTCTGAATGTCTGCAATAATCTTCCGCAGGCGATTCTGGGAGCAGGGGTGGGCTGCTACAGTGACAGCACACATATGAAAGCCATCAGTGACGGACTTCGCCGGGAGCTGGAGCAGATCGCTCTCGCGCAGTTCCTGCTTCCGCAAGGTATTCAACCCTGCAGGATCTGGATGCGGGACGCCATACAGAGATCGACATGTTTTCCGGCACGCTGATGCGCATGGGAGAAGAGCTTGGAATCCCAACCCCTTATAATGAATACACCTATCATATGATCAAAGCGTTGGAGGAGAAAAACGACGGACTTTTTGATTATCAGGGAGAACGGGATAAAACAACATGGGCAAAATGATAAAGGAGTAGGAAATGTCATCAGGTAAAATTACACTGGAACAGAGAAAAGCTTCCCTGCATTATCATGTGCAGGAATACCGTAAAAGACGAGTGATCATTGATACGGATGCCGCCTGTGAGGCGGATGATCCTTTTGCAATCGCACAGGCATTGATGAGTAAAATGCTTGAGGTCAAGGGAATATGTGCGGAACATTTTGTGGCAGAGGGAAGCATGGAACAGAGCTATGAGATGATCTGTCGTGTAACAGAGGCAATGGGGGCAGATGTGCCGGTGCTTCGGGGACAGACCGGCAAAATGTCAGAGCATCAGGGGGAACCCATGACAGAGGCGGCGCAGTTTATCATCGAGGAGACCATGAAGGAGGACGACAAGCCGTTGTTTGTTTTATGTATTGGGGCAGTTACAAATGTGGCGGAAGCCATCCGGGCAAAGTCCGAAATTGTGGATAGAATGACAGTAGTATGCATTGGAGGCAATCCCATTGGTTGTGAGAAGCCGGGATGGGAATTTAACTTTGGAAATGATGTGGAGGCGGCCAATACAGTGCTTCACTGTGGAGGAGATATATGGCTGATTCCCAACAATGTTTACGGAACCATGCATATCGGTTTTGGAGAAATACAACGACGGATCGCTCCTTATGGCGAGATCGGCAGATTATTGTACGAAAATCTCATATCATTTTATGAAACAGAAAACGCCTCGTGGTCGGCGGGAGAGAGCTGGTCGCTTGGAGACTCCCCGGCGGTAGGAGTGACCCTGGAACCAAATTGCGGCAGCTTTATGTACTGCAAAGCACCGGAGGTACAGGAGGATACTTCTTATCGCTATCCGGAGAACAGTCCGCAGATCAGAGTATACACATCGATCAATTCACGCTTTATTATTGAGGATTTTATCAGCAAGCTTCAAATATTGTACGGATAAATGATAGAAAATTTATACACAGGTTTTTCTTGACAATACAGGTCTATTGTTGTAAACTGAACACAAGGTTTATGGTTGTAAACTTGTCAGATAGGGGGAGGCGTATGGTATTTCGGTTATTTATGGGGATCTTACAGATGGGGATTGATGCTTCGGTCGTGATCGTACTGGTTCTTCTGGCGAGGATATTATTGGGGAAAGCGCCGAAGAAATATGCGTATCTTCTGTGGATCATTGTGGGGATACAGCTGGTATGCCCTGTAAAAATTGCATCGCCATTCAGTGTATATAATCTGCTTCCGCAGAGCTCAGACCGGATGGAGCAGTCTCTGGAGAAGTATACGGGAGTCTCATGGCAAAATGCCAGGATGACCGGCAAAAAATCATCTCAGAAAAAGAGTACTTCGGATGATCAAAACAAAGCTCAGACAGATACTGCACCAAATGACGGACAGGCTGATCAGACAGGTTCTACTGATTCATCAGCAAAATTACAGACCGCTTCCCAGAATGAATCCGTTAAAAATACAGATAAAGAATCAGACAATATCTGTAATAATATGTCCGGTGATATGGCAGAGGAAACATCTCCAAACCAAACGGAAGCATTCTCTCCGGTGCTGCTTCGGAGGATATTATACGGAGCGGCATATCTCTGGCTGGTAGTTTTGTGTGTAATCCTGTTTGTAAATATTATCCTGTATTTTAGGATGAAGGGGAGGGTTGCGACTGCAGTCCGTATGCGGGACAATGTATATGAATGCGATGCGATACCGTCTCCGTTTGTGATGGGACTGCTTTCACCGAGGATTTATATTCCCTTCCGTCTGGGGGAACAGGAGAAGGATTATATCATCAGCCATGAAAAGTATCACATCCGCCGACGGGACAATCTGGTGAAGGTGGCGGCATTTCTGCTCTGCAGTGTATACTGGTTCCAGCCTCTGGTGTGGCTGTCTTATTTTTTGATGATCCGGGATATGGAAATGAGCTGCGATGAGTATGTTTTGCAGAATAGTCCGGAGGATATCCGGGCAGTCTATAGCGAGTCTTTATTGCAGTTTGCGACGAACCGGAGAAATCCGGGGCTGGGGATGCTGACCTTTGGGGAGACGGATACCCGGAGGAGAGTAAAGCATGTCATGAAATTTCATAAGCATGCAAAATGGATCGGAGCAGTGGCAGTAGTTGTGATACTGGCAGTAGGAATCTTTGGCCTGACCAATGCTGTAAATTCGGGAAAGGACACCGGGAAAACAAGCCCGGAGACAACCGGGGCAGCAGAAGAACAAAAGGGAAATGATCAGAAGGAGTCTGACGGGCTGCCGGTGATCCGGGTGCTTGATATGCTCGGAGAGGTTCCGGCTCCCGGTGAGATGCAGGGGGGATGGTATGGAGATATCCTGCGGGAGCGGTTTGGTGTAAAGTTGTATATTATGGCATATGATTATGCAAAGAACATAAAAGAGCAGTTAAAATCAGCAGATATTGTTATTTGGGAAAATGCCACAAATCCGGACTATCTTTTGGCGCAGCATCAGGGCTTGATCGGGGATATCCATCTTTCGGATCAGACTTACCGGCGCAGTGTTATGGCGATCAGTAATACCACAAAGCAAAAACAGCTGTGTCGAAAGCTTGCAGCGTATTTTGATTCTCCGAAAGCGGTTATGGAGGCAAATTATGGACCGGAGAAACTATGCTGGTATTATAAGGGACATAAAGCGTATCTGACGGAGGTGGGAGTAAAATATCAGAAAAAGCCGACGTACAAGCTGGATACAGGGATTTCAGCTCCGGAAACATATCAGGGGGGTCACAGGATGATCTCTTATATGCCGTATGACCCCGCGGCGATCGATCCGAATACGGGGGAAGCGTACGGGGTTTTGTATGATACATACCGGACGGAAAAGTCGAAAAAGAAGGACATGTATCCGCACTTTATGGAAACCTCAGACAAGAAAAGTGCCGGAAGTGGGGAGATTCTGAATTTCACAAAAGGGGTGTATTCTATCCGGGCCACTTATCATATGGATGGATATGAGGCGTTTGGAACCAGAACACTGGATGAATGGCAGCTTAAGCAGGTGAGTGAGTGGCTGGACGAAACATATTACCAGAGACGGAAGAAGCCGGATCCGGATAATTCGGAGGATGAGTTATGGTCCCAAAAGGCGTATCGAACGAATTATGTGACGTATGAGCTGACATATATTTGGGGAAACCGTGCTCAGATGCGTTATTATCCGGGGATGCGAATTTTTCGCTGGAATGAGGACACGTGGTATGACGGACTGGGGAATGCCGTGGGACGGACCAGCTTTCCGGCGGACCAGTTCCAAAGGGGGTCAGGAAAAGATAAAACCAAGTTTTATATTTACGGAAAGACATATGATATGCGGAAACAGGATGCAGGGGTAGAATCGGTCATATTCTGCAAAATAATGAATGCTTATGTGGCGGTATACTGCAGGATGAAAGAGGGGGAGGAAACGTGCTTTATCTACGATTGTAAAGAGCGTAGATTTGTTCGGAAAATGCAGGGGATCATCTGGGAGGATTCCATGTATATTTCGGAGAATGGAGTGATCCGTAATTATGCAGGGGAGGAGATAAGCCGGGTATCGTTACGCGAGGGGGAGAAAATTTCCGCTTTTTATGAGGACCGGGATCATAAAAAACAGTGGATGGTACAGCTCACCGATGTAGAGACCGGAGATACCCGGGATGTAAAAGCGAATATTAAGGTGAACTGACTGCTTTAAGAATAACTTTAAAATCCAGATGCTTTGCATCTGGATTTTGTTGTTCACAGATTCTGCGCAAGTGAACAAGCTCCCTTACGTTGCGGATTTGTGATTTTTTGATATCTGATCACAGTTGAGAAAAATGCCGTTTTTTGTTATAATATGATGTAAGGATAAAACACCGAAGAGAACAGGAGGTTTTAAGCAGCATATTTAGATAATCATTTCAGGTTGTCATGGAAGGAGTGGTAAATACTATGAAAAAAATTAAGATGAAGGGAAAGAACCTGCGGCCGGGCTTGAGGGCAAAGATACTGGGGGTATCCCTTCCGGTTACGATCATTATGGTGATTGTAATGATCGCGATTGCTTATAATGTGTCAGAGGCTGATATTATGGCCTCATCCCAGAGCCTTTTGAGCACATCGGCAAAGGATCAGAGCAGCCAGATCGAAGCATGGCTGAACCGTAAGCTGGACGAGGTCAAGACGGTGAAGTATGACCTGGAAAGCTCAGGGGCTATTAAGGATCAGAAGCAGCTTCAGCGGAAGCTGGATGATTATTATGGACTGGACAGTGCCTTTGTGGGCGGCTTTTATATTGCTGACACGAAGGGGAATGTGATGCAGGCATCGGAGAATCAGACGAAATATGACGGGGCAACAGAGCAGATCTGGTACAAGGAGGGTCTTACCCGGATGAACCCCGGTTATACCCAGGCGTATGAGGACAGCGAGGGCAATATGATGATCAGTGTCTGTGGCATGCTGGATGATCCCGATGATGTCCGGGTGCTGGCGACAAGTCTTTCTCTGGATTCGGTCAATATCATCGTAAATTCCAGTGTATCCATGCAGGGGGCAGAGTCGCTGCTTGTGGACCAGGGCAATGGTGACATTCTTGCATCCCGCGACAGTGATCTGGTTTCCACATCGGTCAATGATGCATCCGACAGCTTTCTGAAAAAAGTTGCGGACAAGATCAAAAAGGATGACGATTCGGTTTCGACCATCGGAGATAAGGTTGTAGTGACCCGTGAGATTTCAGGAACAGACTGGGTGCTGGTATCCTATGTGCCAAAGGCTATGATCACTTCTGAAGTGAACAATCTGCGTAATACTCTGATCGTGGTAGCGGTGATCTGTCTGGTGATCTTTGTGCTGTTAAATACCTTGAGTGTATCCCTTACGGTGAAGCCGTTGAAGGCACTCAGCCGGAAGATCAAGGCAATGTCCGATGGTGATTTCACGATTCAGATCCAGGCGAAGGGCTCTGATGAGATCGCAGAGATCCAGCGCAGTGTGAAAGCATTTACGGAGAGCATGCGGGAAATGATCTGTGATATCAATAAT
>CADAKW010000105.1 GCA_902788645.1 uncultured Lachnospiraceae bacterium | reverse complement strand
TTGATCACGCCGTTGCCGTTCTCGTCCTTGACCTCTCCACAGGCATCCAGACAAGCTGCTCCGGAATTGATCAGATGCAGGAAACCGCCTGCCTCCTTTGCGATGCCCTCCAGCTCATAGCCGGTTGCTTTCTTGACGGCATCCGGACTCCAGTATGTACGAACATCTGCGAATATCTGTGCGCGGCCGGTAAGAAGCTTCATAAACAGCATACCAAGGCCGTTGAGAGTATCATTCTCTGTTGCCAGAATATACGGCTCTCTTGCGCCGTTCCAGTCAAAGGAAGAATTGCAGAGTGCCTCGGCGAAATCACCGTTTGGATAGAAATCGGTCCACTGTCTCTGTCCCTGGAAACCTGCGGCAATGGCATTATGTCCAACTGCCTCCTCTTCTCTGCCCTCCGGAAGATTTTTATTTCCGTTCATCAGATCCTTGATGATACACATCATTTTTACAACGAACTCCCAGTCACGCTGCTTCTGCTCGTCGTTTCTCTTTACGAAATCCGGGTTCTTGTCCCAGCCCTCTTTGCAGTGGGACTCGGTCCAGGATAATGCTCTCTCGAACTCTTCATGATCATAAATGCCCTCAGACATACGACGGATGATCTCTACCTCATCCACGGACTCTACACGCATGCCAAGATATTCCTCAATAAACTCACAGTTTACAATAGAGCCTGCAATTCCCATGGTAACTGCACCGATCTGCAGATATGATTTTCCACGCATGGTTGCTGCGGCGATTGCTGCACGTCCAAAACGAAGGAGCTTCTCCTTTACATCCTCCGGAATCTCCTCAGCATCTGCCTCCTGAACATCCTTACCGTAAATGCCAAATGCAGGAAGTCCCTTCTGCGCATGAGCTGCCAGTACAGCGGCAAGATATACCGCACCCGGTCTCTCTGTACCATTAAAGCCCCATACTGCCTTGATGGTATTTTTATCCATATCCATTGTCTCAGATCCATAACACCAGCAAGGAGTTACTGTCAGTGTAATATCAACACCCTCTCTGCGGAACTTGTCAGCACAGGCAGCAGCCTCTGCAACACGTCCGATGGTTGTATCTGCGATCACAACCTTTACCGGTTCTCCATTGGAGTAACGCAGGTTCTCCTCAAAAAGCTTTGCGGCATTTTTTGCCATGCCCATGGTCTGAGCCTCCAGTGACTCACGTACCTTAAGCGGTCCTCTTCGTCCATCTATCGTCGGACGAATTCCAATTACAGGATAGTCCCCAATCATTCTGTTTTCTGCCATTCCATCTCCATCCTTTCAAAATAATTTATTGATGATATAAATTGGCGTTTTCCGCCTGCTCTTTTATTGTGCCTGCTCTTTTATTGTACAACATTATGATGTTGGGGTCAAAAAATATTTTGCCCCCAACTGATGCCACGGATTGCTCCATTACTATGTAATTCCCGCATCATTCCGCGCGGGGTTTGAGTTAATCATTATTGGATCGGTTTCCAAACAACAGAACGAGACGCAGTAACTGCAGTAACGTAGAGATCGTCGCGGTCACATATGTCATAGCCGCAGCTCCCAGTACCTTTCTGGCACCTCTCATCTCCTCATGTCCCAGAATCCCTCTCTGATCCAGTATCCGCAGTGCTCTGCCGGATGCATTAAACTCCACCGGAAGGGTAACTACCTGAAACAGCAGAGTCAGACCGAATAAAATAATACCGATCTGCAGCAGTCCGGCTCTTCCCAAAATCAGTCCGAGAATGATCACCGGCCAGGAAAGCTTTGAACCCAGATTCACCACCGGCACAATGGCATTGCGCAGACGGATTGGAATATAATTTACCTTGTCCTGAATCGCATGGCCGCACTCGTGAGCCGCCACACCGGCTGCCGCAATGGACGTAGATCCATATACGCTGTCGGATAACCGCAGAACCTTGGCAGAGGGATCGTAATGATCCGTCAGATCTCCGCTGATATGCTCAATCCGTATATTGCTTAAGCCTGCCTCCTGCAGGATCTGTGCTGCTACCTGTGCTCCGGTCATATTCCGGCTGTTTCTCACACGATTATATTTTTTGTATGTGCCGCTGACATTGGCAGATGCGATCATACAGATCACGGCACCAATGATCACCAATACATACGTAGGATCCCAATAATATCCATAACCCATTCCCATTGGCATATGTCATTCCTCCTTATATCAAACAAATCAATCTGTGTTTCGAATTTGTGATATACCCTATCATATTCTTTCCCCAAAAACAAGAAACAATTTATGATTCTTTCTTAAAAAATTATAAATCGCCCGGATCAACAGATCGTACCGCCTCCCAGCACCACACCATCCTCATAAAATACCACTGCCTGTCCCGGAGTCACCGCTCGTACCTGTTCCAGAAAACGTACTGTAATTTCTTCGGCCCCACAGCGTTCTATCACACATTTCGCTCCGGCATGAGAATACCGTATCTTGGCTGTCACTTTCTGTCCCTCTTCAAAATGATCTGCCGCCATATAATTGATATGGTCTGCGGTAAGTCTGTCCGTAAAAACATCCTCTGCCTCTCCGATCACAACTTCTCTTGTCTCCGGACGGATCTTTGTCACAAAAACGGGATGCCCCATAGCAAGATTCAAGCCCTTTCGCTGTCCCACGGTATAATGTGAGATTCCCTTATGCGGTCCAAGAATCCTGCCATCAACCGTAACAAAATTGCCCGGCAGCTCCTTCTGTCCGGTCTCCCTCTCGATAAAACCGGCATAATCCTGATCCGGTACAAAACAGATTTCCTGACTGTCCGGTTTATTGGCCACCTCTAATCCGATCTTTGCCGCGATCTCACGCACCTGTGGCTTGGTATAGTCTCCAACCGGCATCAGGGTATGTGCAAGCTGATGCTGGGTCAGATTATAAAGCGCATAACTTTGATCCTTCTGCGCCGTGACAGATGGAGCGATCGCATACCTTCCGTTGGCACACTGCACGATCCTTGCGTAATGTCCTGTCGCAATATAATCTGCCCCGATCTCCATGCTCCGATGAAGAAGAGACTCCCATTTTACATACCGGTTACAGGCAATACAAGGATTTGGCGTTCTGCCCCGGCGGTATTCCTCTACAAAATAGTCAATAACCTTTTCCTGAAATTCGTCCCGGAAATTCATCACATAATATGGAATATCCAGCATATGTGCCACTCTTCTGGCATCCTCTACAGCACTCCAACCACAACAGCCGCCCTCCTTTTCAATGCTGCACCGGTCCTCCTGCTGCCAGATCTGCATAGTGGCACCTATCACATGATACCCCTGCTCCTTGAGAAGATATGCCGCCACAGAAGAATCCACTCCTCCGGACATTCCCACGACCACTGTTTTGTTCTTATTTCCTGTCATGTCAATAACCATGCCTTTCCAAAACCTGCAGTTTCTGACCACAGGCATCCTGTCGGTAAAGTCAAATTTCACGCAGACGCACTCAGATGGAATAAATAAATTTGTCACATCCAAACTTTGTCCTGCACGAATAAAACCTTCCCCTTTTGTACCTTCGAAAAAACCGGACAGTCCAACAACCGTCCGGTTCATAATTTAAAGCTCTTACAAAATCCCAACTGCGAAAAGCACTACTTCTGCGCTTTTCTGTGTAAAATCGTAGCACTTCTTAATTGCATTTTATGCAATTTTAGAAGTGCTTTTTACTATATGAAGTATAGTGCTTCTTAGTAGCGTATTCGGCTGCTTTAGAAGCTCTGCTCCTCTAAAACCTCAACTGCGAAAAGCACTGTTTCTGTGCTTTTCTGTGTAAAATCGTAGCACTTCTTAATTGCATTTTATGCAATTTTAGAAGTGCTTTTTACACTAGTCCTCATCCGAAATATCTGTCTTCGGCTTTTTTAATCCTTCAATCGTAATATGATTCTTCTCTGCATAATCCCAAAGAGCTGCGTGGATTGCCTCCTCTGCAAGCAGTGAGCAATGCACCTTTACCGGTGGAAGTCCATCCAGTGCTTCCATAACAGCCTTATTGGTTACTTCAAGAGCCTCATAGATCGTCTTTCCCTTTACAAGCTCTGTTGCCATACTGCTGGTTGCCACTGCGGCGCCGCAGCCAAATGTCTTGAACTTGCAGTCCTTTACGATCTTGGTATCCTCATCAATATCCAGATAAATACGCATGATATCCCCGCACTTTGCATTTCCTACGGTGCCGACACCACTTGCATTTTCAATCTCGCCTACATTTCTCGGATTATTGAAATGATCCATTACTTTTTCGCTATAATTCATTGATAATCTCCCTTTCTTTTGTCTGATCTATAGGGTTTGTATTTATTACTGCTTCTTCTGCTGCTTTACAAAATCATCATACAGAGGAGACATGCTGCGCAGTCTCTCCACAATCTTCTTTGCCTGATCTGCTACGAAGTCCATTTCTTCCATCGTATTGTCCTCTGAGAGGGTCAGACGGAGAGAACCGTGTGCGATCTCATGAGGCAGGCCGATTGCCAGCAGTACATGGGAAGGATCCAGAGAACCGGATGTGCAGGCAGAACCACTGGATGCACAAATGCCGTTCTGATCCAGAAGGATCAGAAGCGACTCTCCTTCAATAAAACGGAAGCAGAAGTTTACGTTATTCGGCAGACGTTTTACACGGTCACCGTTGAGACGGCAGTAAGGAATCTCTTTTTCCAGTCTCCCGATCAGATGATCTCTCAATGCTGTTTCCTTTGCGATTGTCTCGTCCATCTTGGCATGAGCAAGCCAGGCAGCCTTTGCCATACCTACGATTCCCGGTACATTGTGGGTGCCTGCACGACGGGAACGCTCCTGGGAACCACCATGGATCAGCGGACCAATCTTTACCTTATTGCTCATATACAGGAAACCGATACCCTTTGGTCCATGGAACTTATGACCACTGGCACTGAGCATATCGATGTTCATCTCCTGTACGTTAATCGGTACATGTGCGTATGCCTGAACGGCATCTGTATGGAATAATACCCCATGCTCATGGGCAACCTTTCCGATCTCAGCGATCGGCTCGATGGTACCGATCTCATTGTTGGCAAACATAATACTGATCAGGATCGTATCCGGACGGATCGCCTTCTCGACCTCCTCCGGTGTTACAAGACCGTTTTCATCCACATCAAGATATGTGATCTCATAGCCATGCTTCTCCAGATACTCGCAGGTATGCAGGATCGCATGATGCTCAATCTTGGATGTGATGATGTGTTTTCCTTTGGCCCGGTATGCCTCGGCAACGCCTTTCAGCACCCAGTTATCCGACTCACTGCCGCCACCTGTAAAATAAATCTCTGTGGCTGCTGCTCCCAGAGAATCTGCAATCACCTTTCTGGCATCTTCCATGGCTTTTTTGGCCTCTCCGGCAAAGCTGTATACGCTGGAAGGATTGCTGTAATTCTCCAGATAATATGGTTTCATCGCCTCAAACACTTCCGGTCTGACCGATGTCGTTGCTGCATTATCTAAATATATCAATTTGCTCATAGTGAATACCACTGCCTTTCTGTGTCTGTCCCCCCTTCAAGGACAGATATGTATTTAAAATATAGATAAGTCCATATTTCCTACTAATTCTATGGGCTGTCTGTAATTATACTCATTTCGCTGTTATTGTCAACCGCCGCCAGTTTCATTTACGGATATCAACGGGACCGCACGACCCCTTTTGCTCCAATCTTCGCATTATTCGAAATCCCATTGACGTAATTGACAAATTTTCTCACTTTGTCTTTTCTTGTCAAAAGGTGTGTTTCCTTTCCAGACTGCAGACACGGCAGCATCTTCGCCTGAATAGATCCGTTCTCCCGAATCGTAAGCTGAAGCAGCGTCGTATATAATGTCTTTTCATTAAACCAATAGTTTCCCAGACTATAAAAGATCGGCTTTCCTTTATAATAACCCACTCCCTGCAGACAATGGGTATGAGCACCTACCACCACATCCGCTCCGGCATTGATATAATCCTTTGCCTGGCTTGTCTGTGCCGTTTCCAGCTTCGTGCTGTATTCTGTGCCCCAATGCACAAATGCAATGACCACATCCGCCTTTTTCTTTGCCCTGCGTATCGCACGGACATACTGTGTGTCATTGTAAGTCCGGAAAACCCCCGGAGAATGCTTGCCTGCTGCCGGTGTGAGAATATATTTCTCCGCTCTTGTGGCAGCGATCACAGCAATAGTTTTCCCTTTGCTCTCAAAATAGACCGGCTTTTTGGCCTCTTTGCTATCTTTCCCGCCGCCGGTATATTTTATTCCATTATTTTCCAGAGTAGACAATGTGTCCAGAAACGCTTTCTTTCCATAATCATAAACATGATTGTTTGCAAGAGAAACTGCATCCACGCCAAGCTGCTGCAACAGCTTCACATTCTTACGGGGTGCCCGGAAAGTGTATGCCTTTCCCTTCATGGCTTTACCGCGGTTGCTGATGGAAAACTCATTGTTCAGCACCATATGCTTCATCACCGTCCAGGTTTCATCCAGATTGATGTCTCCGGCAAAACCAAGGGTAATGTCTCCTGTCTCTGTCCGGAATGCTTCACCGGGCGTTCCAGCATCCTCCTCTGTCGTAGTAAGACCGGAGTCCCTTGTATCTTCCTCTGTGGTATCTAACTCCAGATCCTCCTTCGAGGTGTCCTCACCGGAAACCCTTCCTGCCTTTTCCTCTGTGACAGTCTGGCCATCCGAAGAATCCCCCGGCTTCCCGGAATCGTCCTCTTTCTTATCCTGCGTTTCCTCCGGATCCTTCGCTGAGTCACTGTCCTCCTGCAGATCCTCTGCCGAGGACGAGTCGCTCCCCTCGTAGGGTTCTGATATTTCGGCCGGCTCCTTCTGCTCCGGCTTCGGATGATTCGTCCGGTAAAAATCCACTATGATCCATAATGCCAGCAATATCACAACGGCGATCACAACGCCTCTGCCCCTGCCATGCATCCAGTCCCGTAACTTACCCATATTTTGTCCTTTCCTCGTTTGCTCTGCTTCTCATGTTTCGCAGAAATATCCATTATCCCAGATTTTTAATGACCACTCCGTATTTCGGTGGACAATTCAGGTGAAGGATTCCGTTTTCCACGCTATACATCGCTGTCTCCAAAGAAAATCCATCCGTACCGGTATTGATCAGGCGTGCCATACGCGTTGCCTCTGTCAGTCCAAGACGCCATACCGGCAGATCTACCGATACCGGCTGCTCTCCGCTGTTAATGGCGACCACAAATTTGTCCTGCTCATCAAATCTGCCATAGCTGATAAACTGATACTGGCCATGCAGGAACAGGATCGACCCAGTCTTCATTGCATGATAAGCCTTATGAATGCGGATAATCTCCTTATGGAAATCGATCAGATCCTGATCTTCTCTGCCCCATGGGTATGCACGGCGGTTATCCGGATCCGTCCATCCGCAGAGTCCCGCCTCATCTCCATAATAGATTGTCGGTGCTCCGGGCCATGTCATCTGGATCATAACAGCCAGACGCATGATCGCTTTATCGACACCCTCGTTTGCCGCCTCCGGTCCCAGATATGCGGTTCGCCCCACCTTACGGTTTGTTCTGGTAAGGAAACGGGAATGGTCATGGTTGGACAGCTCATTCATCGCTACCTGAAGGGACTGTGTATGGAAACGTGTCATAAAATGACGCATGGAACCAAAGAAAGAATCCGGGTTGCCCAGTTGATCCTGACGATACTCATCACTGTGCTTCTCCACGCCTGTGAGGAACCAGGTCAACGGCTCCATAAAGGCATCGTAGTTCATGACTGTATCCCACTCATCGCCCTTGAGCCATTCTGTCGGATCTCCATAGTGCTCCGCAAGAATCAGAGCATTCGGATTCGCCTCTTTGACGTTACGGCGAAACTCCTTCCAGAAGTAGTGATTGTACTCTCCGGACTGTCCCAGATCGGCAGCCACGTCAAGTCTCCATCCATCCACATTATATGGTGGGGAAACCCATTTACGACCCACATGCATAATATAATCAAATAATGCCGGGGATTCCTCATAATTCAGCTTCGGCAGCGTATCATGTCCCCACCAGCCATCATAATGAGGGTTATATGGCCACTGGCGTTCCCGGAATTTAAAGAAGGTATTGTACGGACTGTCCTCTGACACATATGCTCCCTTTTCATAACCTTCTGCATTTTCATAAATACATTCTCTGTCCATCCATTTATTAAAGGAACCGCAGTGATTAAATACACCATCGAGAATGACCTTCATCCCCCTGCGGTGAACCTCTTCCACAAACTCGGCAAAGAGCCGGTTACTCGCCTCCAGATTCTCCTTATCCGTTACACGGCAGATATAACGTGACGCATCTTTATTTGGATAATTTGCATCTGCCTTCCAGTTCCCATGCTCATCCTTCTGTAAAAGCTCTCCCTCGTCCTTAACGATCCGTCCAAAATGAGGATCAATATAATCATAATCCTGAATGTCGTACTTATGGTTAGACGGAGATACAAAAACCGGATTCAGATAGATAACCTCTACTCCCAGCTCCTGCAGATAATCTAACTTCTGCATGACACCGGCGATATCACCTCCGTAAAACTCCCGGACACCCATGGCTGCGGGATATTTATTCCAGTCGGTCACCTTGCTGGTGCCTTCTCCGATATAAATGTACTCATTATCCTCTACATCGTTGCTGCGGTCTCCATTGTAGAAACGATCCACATAAATCTGGTAAAACACCGCTCCCTTTGCCCAGTCCGGTGTATGAAACCCCGGTGTCATGGTGAAATTGTAGTACTCCTCTACAGAATTACATAATCCCACATTGTTGTAATAGCACACCATCTGACCACAGTGAATCTCAAAGTAATAGAACACCTGCTCCGTGCCAAGCTGTACAAATGTCTCATAATAATCAAACATGCGGTCATTATAAAGCTTCTCCATCTCAATGCGCTCGTCGTTAAAGACAAGAATAACGGAATCCAGATTCTCCCTGGCACATCGAAGCCGCAGTCTCAC
>CADAKW010000104.1 GCA_902788645.1 uncultured Lachnospiraceae bacterium | reverse complement strand
CCTTTTTTGTTGAGACGGCAGGTCATTTTCAGGGAATCTACAGTGCCGGTGACGTTTTTCAGTTCCTCCGTGCTCATGGAAGCCTGCTCAATGATCTGACAGAAGTAATAGGAAGCTGTTTCTCCGGACAGGGTAAATTCATATAAAGTATCGTTTCCTTTCCGGGTAACCTTCATATTTTCAAGCTGAGATGAAGCATCCTGCATAATATCCGAAATAAAGGTGACCATGGAAAGAACCTCTTCCGGAGAGCGTTCGGTGCGGGTCTTTTCCTTTCCGTTGTCTGTAACATACCAGCCGTCCTTATAGGTAGAATGGCTTTTCTCGGTTTTTCCTCTGGTAGTGGTTTTGGTGGTCATATCGAGAGCTAAATGCTCATGGTCATTGGCGCCGGTTACAAGCGCATCCGCATTCATATGACGTTTCCCCTTGATCAGCTTTCCTTTGAGGTTGATGGAAGCATCGGTTCTGGCGCGGAACGAGGACCGGGAGAGAAGTTTTTCAAAGGAGAAATATACCTTTCCCTCGGGGGAATCGGGATCCGGTGTTTCAGACACTTCCTGTGGACCGGCAGTGACTGAGGATGGCTGTGATGAAACATTTTGTTGTCCGTTGTCTCTGGGCGCAGCAGTACGGTGGTGCTGATACAGACATACTCCCTCTGCCAGAAGAAGCAACACGACAACAGCGCTTGCAATATATTTTAAAGGTGATGATTTTTTGTCCATAGAGATCACTCCTTGTATGCTATCTGCTTTTGACCCTTACATCATATTATATTATAATGTTATTTGACGGACAGGTCAAAAAATATCAGAAAAATAATCGAAACCGGAAAAAGGAGACGACATATATGAATTACGCAGAGATAAAAAAATGTGATGTGGCAAACGGACCGGGAGTCAGGGTGTCATTATTTGTCAGCGGCTGTACCCATCACTGTAAGGAATGTTTCAATAAGGAGACCTGGGATTTTCAGTTTGGAAAGCCATTCACACAGGATACGATCGACGAGATTCTGGAGCTGTTAAGTCCTGATTATATCAAGGGGCTCACTCTGCTTGGGGGAGAGCCTATGGAGCAAGTGAATCAGCAGGGTCTTCTGCCTCTGCTGCGACAGATCCGGGAGAAGCTGCCGGACAAGACCGTATGGTGTTTTACAGGATATGATTATGAAAAGGATGTTTTGGGCAGAATGGTGCCTCAGTGGGAGGAAACAAAAGAATTTCTTTCTTATCTGGATGTGCTGGTGGATGGAGAGTTTAAGATCGAACAGAAGGATCTGGGGCTGATCTTTAAGGGTTCTGCCAATCAGAGAACGATCCTGGTACAGGAATCTCTCAGAGAAGGTCATATTGTATACTGGAATCCCGAAAATCCATAAGAATTTGATAAAATTCTATGAAATCCCAAAGAAATGCCAAAAACGGCTTGAAATTTTAGGACAAGTCCGCTACAATAATGAGTGGGTTGTGACTGCGAGGTAATCGGGCAGTTATGAGAAATGCTTAATTACTGCACAGCGCCAGCAGTGACAGTATATTATAAATTATATTTTAGGAGGAATTAAAAATGGCAGTAAAAGTTGCAATTAACGGTTTTGGTCGTATCGGACGTCTTGCTTTCAGACAGATGTTTGGTGCAGAGGGTTATGAAGTAGTAGCTATCAACGATCTGACAAGCCCAAAGATGCTTGCTCATCTGTTAAAGTATGATTCATCACAGGGTAAGTATGAGAAGGCTGATACAGTTTCAGCTGGAGAGGATTCCATCACAGTTGATGGTAAGGAGATTAAGATCTATGCATTCCCTGATGCAAACAACTGCCCATGGGGCGAGCTTGGTGTAGACGTTGTTCTTGAGTGCTCAGGATTCTACACATCTAAGGAGAAAGCACAGGCTCATATCAATGCTGGTGCTCGTAAGGTTGTTATTTCTGCTCCTGCAGGAAATGATCTTCCTACTATCGTTTACAACACAAACCATGAGACACTTAAGGCTGAGGATAACATCATTTCTGCAGCTTCTTGTACAACAAACTGTCTTGCACCTATGGCTGACGCTCTTAACAAGTATGCAGCTATCCAGTCTGGTATCATGGTAACAATCCATGCTTACACAGGTGATCAGATGACTCTTGATGGTCCTCAGAGAAAGGGTGACCTCAGAAGATCCCGTGCAGCAGCAGTTAACATCGTTCCTAACAGCACAGGTGCTGCAAAGGCTATTGGTCTTGTAATCCCAGAGCTGAACGGAAAGCTCATCGGATCTGCACAGCGTGTTCCTACCCCTACAGGTTCTACAACAATCCTGACAGCTGTATGTAAGGGTTCTGATATCACAGTTGAGGGTATCAACGCAGCTATGAAGGCAGCAGCAAACGAGTCATTCGGTTACAACGAGGATCAGATCGTATCTTCTGATATCGTTGGCATGAGATTCGGTTCTCTGTTCGATGCTACTCAGACAATGGTAAACAAGGTTGCTGATGACCTCTATGAGGTACAGGTAGTATCTTGGTATGATAACGAGAATTCTTACACATCTCAGATGGTAAGAACAATCAAGTACTTCTCAGAGCTTGCATAATCTGGTCTGAGGTGCTTAAGCCGGACAGGCTGTCGTCATTGACTGACAGACAACACTCCGGTGCATTGGTTGATCCATGTACGGGTCCGGTCTTTCATTGGACCGGGCTCGTTTTTCTTTTTCTGCGGGTATCTGGAGGAAAGACTGCTTTATAAAGAGCAAAACTCTTCTGACATCAGGAGAGATCAATAATTAGGAGGAATTTAACATGTTAAATAAGAAATCTGTTGATGATATCAACGTAAAGGGCAAGAAGGTTCTTGTTCGCTGTGACTTCAATGTACCACTTGATGCAGACTTAAACATCACTGACGAGAATCGTCTGGTGGCTGCTCTGCCTACCATCAAGAAGCTGATCGCTGACGGTGGACAGATCATCCTTTGTTCTCACCTGGGTAAGCCTAAGGGAGAGCCAAAGCCAGAGCTTTCTTTAGCACCTGTTGCAAAGAGACTTGCTGAGCTTCTTGGTCAGGAAGTAAAATTTGCTGCTGATGCCAATGTCGTAGGTGACAATGCAAAGGCTGCTGTTGCAGCAATGAAGGACGGCGACGTTGTACTTCTTGAGAATACACGTTACAGAGCAGAGGAGACAAAGAATGGAGAGGCTTTCTCCGAGGAGCTTGCTTCCCTGGCTGATGTATTCGTAAACGATGCATTCGGTACAGCTCACAGAGCACACTGCTCTAACGTAGGTGTTACAGAGTTCATCCGCAAGAAGGGTGGAGACTGTGCTGTTGGATATCTGATGCAGAAGGAGATCGATTTCCTTGGCAATGCAGTAAACAATCCGGAGCGTCCATTCGTAGCAATTCTTGGTGGTGCTAAGGTGTCTTCTAAGATCTCTGTTATTGAGAACCTTCTTGATAAGGTTGACACACTGATCATCGGTGGTGGTATGGCTTACACATTCATGGCTGCCCATGGTGAGGAAGTTGGTAAGTCACTCCTTGAGGAGGATTACAAGGAATATGCACTGAAGATGGAGAAGAAGGCTGAGGAGAAGGGCGTTAAGCTTCTGATCCCTGTTGATACAACTGTTGCTGATGACTTCTCAAACGACGCAAACTTCAAGGTTGTTGGCCGTGGAGAGATCCCTGCAGATATGGAGGGTCTTGATATCGGACCTAAGACAGCTGAGCTTTTTGCAAATGCAGTAGCAGGTGCTAAGACTGTTGTCTGGAACGGACCAATGGGCTGCTTCGAGATGCCAAACTTTGCAAAGGGTACCATCGCAGTTGCTGAGGCAATGGCTAAGCTTGAGGGTGCAACAACCATCATCGGTGGTGGTGACAGTGCCGCAGCATGTAACCAGCTTGGATTCGGTGACAAGATGACTCATATCTCTACCGGTGGTGGAGCTTCTCTTGAGTTCCTTGAGGGTAAGGATCTTCCTGGTGTAGTTGCAGCAGATGATAAATAATCAGATTCAGATAAGGAGATAGTACAATGGCTAGAAGAAGAATTATTGCTGGCAACTGGAAAATGAACAAGACTCCTAGTGAGGCAGTTGCATTAGTAAATGAGTTAAAGGATTTAGTAGTAAATGATGATGTAGACGTTGTTTACTGCGTACCTGCAATCGATATTGTTCCTGTTGTAGAGGCAGTAAAGGGCACAAACGTAGCAGTAGGTGCTGAGAATATGTACTTTGAGGAGAGCGGAGCTTACACAGGTGAGATCTCTGCACCAATGCTTGTAGATGCAGGCGTTAAGTATGTAATCCTCGGCCACTCTGAGCGTCGTGATTACTTCAAGGAGGATGATGTCCTTCTGAACAAGAAAGTAAAGAAGGCATTCGAGGCTGGTCTGACACCAATCCTTTGCTGTGGTGAGTCACTGGAGCAGAGAGAGCTCGGCGTAACAATGGACTGGATCCGTCTTCAGATCAAGTCTGACCTTGCAGGCGTTACTGCAGATCAGGTAAAGAGCATGGTAATCGCTTATGAGCCAATCTGGGCGATCGGAACAGGCAAGACTGCTACTTCTGATCAGGCACAGGAGGTATGTAAGGGTATCCGTGATCTTATCGCTGAGATCTATGATACAGATACTGCAGAGGCAGTTCGTATCCAGTATGGTGGATCTATGAATGCCGGAAATGCAGCAGAGCTTCTTGCAAAGCCGGACATCGACGGTGGTCTGATCGGTGGAGCTTCCCTGAAGGCTGATTTCGGTAAGGTGGTAAATGCGTAATATTACGCTGATATCCTCGTATATTTAGCAATAATACAAAACAAAACGTCGCGAAAAGCATTCAATTTTCAGATATAATTATCATTGAAATGTGTTTCGCGGCGTTTTTTATTAAAGGTATATTGGACAGAAAAAATATCTTGAGCAATTTATATTGGAAATTTTGATAACGTTTATTACATAGAGTAATTTGTGGTACTTGATAGTAATATCAAGTTGTTTTAATGAACTTCAAATATAAGAAAAATAAAAGCATAATTATTTTGGATGGGCGGTGTATCCATCATCTCAGGTACTCTTTACAGAGTGTGTCGGGAACCATTTCCGACCTCAAAATAATCATGCCTATTATTAATATATCTATTCTTATATACAATATACTATTCATTTGCTTGTTTGTCAACGATAAATTCTTTAAGTCTTCCGCTGAATAAACGTCTTTGTATTTTTGATTCCGATATATCATGCATTGTAGATACATATAAATAACTCAAACTTCGCACCCGGAATGATGTGATATGCCCCTAATATTTCTTATGTTTCAAGAAAATGAATATAGATTTTTGCCTCAAAATTTTCCACAATAC
>CADAKW010000103.1 GCA_902788645.1 uncultured Lachnospiraceae bacterium | reverse complement strand
CGACAAGAAAGACCGTTCTAAGGAAAAAGAAGTGATCGTGGAAGAAGAGTCTGCAAAGGACTTCGCTTCTTCTGACGGAGAGCTTGTATATTCTACTTCCACAGAGGATGATGGCGATATTGATGCATAATTATTCATAGAAATTTTAAGAGGCATTTTATCTGCGGATAGAGTGTCTCTTTTTTGTGTTATGAGGAGATATTTTTTTGAATAGAAGAAACAGAGAATACAAAAATATAAATTTATAGAATATTCTCATTATTTATAGAATATATCGCTTTGTATTGTGAAAACCCCTGTTTTCAAGTGTTGGATAAGGAGATATAGTGTTGCAAATTGCATAAAATGATGATAAAATAAAAGGACAAGTATATACAAATTGTATACTTAGTAAATGCAATGACGGTTGATAGCCGTAGAGGGAAGTGAGGTTAATTTATGAGGAAACAATGGAAAGGTTTATTGGCAGTAGGTCTTGCTGCGGCAATGGTGGTAACATCACTGCCTGCATTACAGCTTACTAAGGTTAATGCGGCAGGAGCTGATCCGATTAATGTATCAGGTTCTACCACAGCAACTGTAAAGGTGCCTGATGCACCACTTAATTTTACGGATCTGTCCGCAGAGGAGATCACAAAGGCTTGTGGTCTGGGATGGAATCTGGGAAATACACTGGATGCCTGGAGCTGGATTTCAGGAACCAAGAACGATTATGCAACCGGTGAAGGATTATGGGGAAATGTTACCACCACCAAGGCGATCATTAAGGCAGTTCATGATATGGGATTTTCTACCATTCGTATTCCGGTGACCTGGGGTGCCAATATCACAAAGGACTATGAAGTAGATGAGGACTGGATGAGCCGTGTCCAGGAGGTTGTAGATTATGCAATTTCCCAGGATATGTATGTAATGATCAATATGCACCATGACGGCTGCCGTAACGATGCACCGACTCCACACGGCTGGTTTGATGTAGCCGGTACAGATGATGAGTTTGCTGCTGTTCGTGAGAAATATGATGGTCTCTGGAAAACAATCGCAAACCGTTTTAAGAATTATGATGAGCATCTGATGTTTGCCGCCATGAACGAGGTGTTTGATGATGCAAACAATCTTGGATGGGTTCCGGAGTACGGATATCAGAAGGATGAGCAGAAAGAGCTGCTTGCTCTGGAGATGCAGAGAATTAACGTAATCAATCAAGATTTTGTAGACATTGTCCGTAAATCCGGTGGCAATAATGATAAGAGATGGGTTGTGATCCAGCCGCATAACACGCAGATCGCAGCAGTTATTGATGATGAATTTGCGAAGATGTTTACAATGCCGACAGATCCGTCTGATCGTACAATGATCGAGGTTCATGATTATTCATCATTTGGTAATAATGACCTGAAAGAAGATTATACAAGCAGTACATATGCGAAGAGATTCAAGGCATTAAAAGAAAAATTTGTTGATAAAGGAATTCCGGTTGTAGTTGGTGAGTATGGTTTCAAGGGAAAAGATGGAAGATCTTTTGGATTTGAGGGAATTACCTACTGCCTGAAGAAGTATTCATTGATCGGATGCGTCTGGGATGAGGGCGGTGTTGAAAAAGCATATGCCGTTGTAGACCGTAAGGTTCCGGCACCAAAGGACAGCTGTGTTGCAGCATTAATGAGAGGATATTATTACGATCAAAAGGATAGCGATGTCGTGAAGGGAACGACGGTTACCCCTATGACAGATCTCAATGTATCATCTGACAATGTTACAGTAGAGGCAGGTAAATCCATAACTGTTACTGCAACAGCCGCAGCACCTGCTGATACAAACGATACGATTGGCTGGATCACAGAGGATGATACCGTGGCAACTGTATCCAATGGTGTTATCGTGGGTAAAGCACCCGGCACTACTACAGTAACTGCTAAGGCTTTGAATGGAGAAGCAGCAAAGAACATTCAGGTAACAGTTACAGCAGCAACTTATGACAATCCAACCACAGACGTTGTTTCTGACTCCGGTGCAGTAATTATGCAGAATGGTCAGGAGGTTTATCTCAATGCAACAACTCTTCCGGAGAACAATGGCGCAGATATCATTTATCGTTCTGCCGATGAGTCAGTAGTAAATGTTTCCTGTGACGGACGTGTTCTTGCAAAGTCTACAGGTGAGACAACAGTAACAGCGATCAGTACAGATGGTAAGTCGAAGGTGATCAAGGTTTCCGTTGTAGAGCCGGCGGCACCAAGCGAGTATCAGATGCGTCTTGCAATTCATGTGCTTTATAACTTCAAGGAAACGGCAGATGACGGCACAGAGCTTCACAGCTATTATGGAACAGAGCTCTCCAGCGATATCATTACGGTAAACGGAGATGGAACATATACATTAAAGTTTGACTGTGCAACAGATCTTTCCAAGGATGCGATCAATAATGGCGTAAAGAGCCTGAATGGTATCGGAGCTCTTTACATCAAGGATTATGACGTAACAAAGGGAAATCAGAAGAAGAGTCCTGAGGGAGACGGAAAGCTCAGCTACACAAGCATTAAGATAGACGGAAACGAGCTTCTGAGTGCACCAACGGCAGAGCAGTCTGCAATGAAGGTCGGTGTATTTGATACAGGAAATCCTCTGAATGTTTGGGATGGATCTGTAGTACCGGAAGACAAGCTTGACATTAAAAAGTCACTGAATATGATCAATTTCAAGGGAATGGATTCTCCTCAGGTGATTGAAATCACCTTCAAGATGGATGGATTCCATGCACAGCCGACAGAGAAACCTGCTGAAACACCGTCAGCAGTTCCGTCAGCAACAGCACCGGTTTCTGCTGTTCCTGCTCCTGCCACCAGCCCTGCGATTACAGTACAGCCTGAGGTAAAGAAGGGGGATGTTGTTCAGGCAGCTTCCGGAAAATATCAGGTAACCAACACAAGCAAGAAGACAGTAGCATATAAAGCTCCTGTGAAAAAATCTGCCACAGTATCTGTTCCAAATAAGGTAACGATCAATGGCGTCAGCTACAAGGTAACCTCAATTGCCAAGAATGCATTCAAGGGTAACAAGAAGCTGAAAAAGGTTACGATCGGTTCCGGTGTTACATCTGTTGGAGCAAATGCGTTCTCCGGATGTAAATCACTGAAGACAATCGTAATCAAGTCAACAAAGCTGAAAACGGTTGGCAAGAATGCGTTTAAGGGAATCAACAAGAAGGCAGTGATCAAGGTGCCTGCACAGAAGCTGAAAGCATACAAGAAGCTCTTCAAGAGCAGCACCGGCTTTAAAAAGTCAATGAAGATCAAAAAATAATTAAATTGCAAATCTATATTCATTTTAAGAAGATAAGGAAGGAATCATAATGAGAAAGATTACAAAAAAGTTGATGGCTTCGGTTCTTTCTCTGGCAATGGTTGTAACATCCGGAAGTGGTCTGACAATCACTTCCGGTGTAAAAACAGCCAAAGCTGCAGAAAGTACACCGGCAAATATCGGGGAAGAGAGAACTCTTTCGAGTGGATTTAAGACAAAAGATAATGGTCTCATGCGTGACAACATGGATTCTGCAAAATTTATGCAGGAAATGGGACTTGGATGGAACTATGGTAATTCTCTGGAGCAGGCGGTGGACACCAGCAAAATGACAGAGGACGAGCTTGCAAAGGTGGATGTAAACTATTGTGAGACATCAGCCAATAATATTGCTCTGACACAGAAAAATGTAGATGAGTTGAAAAGATATGGATTTAAAAATATCCGTATTCCGGTAGCCTGGTCAAATCTTATGGAGATATCAGAAGATAAGATGACCTATACCATTAACAAGGATTATCTGCAGCGTGTGGAGGAAGTGATCAATTACTGTCTCAATGACGGTCTTTATGCGATCGTAAACATTCACTATGATGGTGACTGGTGGGGACAGTTTGGTGATCAGGATCAAGAAATCCGCAAACAGGCATGGGCACGTTATGAGCAGATCTGGACACAGCTCAGTGAGCGTTATAAGGACTACTCCGATCTGCTTGTTTTTGAGTCAGCCAATGAGGAGCTGGGTGACCGCTTAAATGATGACTGGCGTAACCGCACCACCAATCCGAAGACTGGTGTTCTGACAGTTGATGAGCAGTATGAGACATTAAATAAGATCAACCAGAAGTTTGTCGATATTGTTCGTGCCTCCGGTGGAAACAACGAAAAGCGTTATCTGCTGATCGCCGGTTACAGCACCAACATCGAGAGAACCTGTGATGACAGATTTAAAATGCCAACCGATCGGATTAAAGGAAAGCTTAGTGTATCTGTTCACTATTATACTCCATGGAATTACTGTGGTGGAAGTGAGTACCATCAGGGAGAAGGAGATGCACCACGTCTCTTTGACTGGGGTACTGATGAGCAGATCGCATCCATGCATAAGGATCTGGATGCCATGAGCAAGTTTACAGAGCAGGGTTATGGTGTTATTATTGGTGAGTACGGTGTGCAGACATCTGCTGCAGACGGTATTCCCGCCTATATCAGAGAAATTGCAAAATATGCGATCGAAAAGGGCATGGTTCCGGTTCTCTGGGATAACGGTACATGGTTTGACCGCGAAAAGAGTATGATTGCTTTTGATAATGTAGCTCAGGCGATCATTGATGTAACAGGCAGTACAGAAACCTTTAAGCAGACAGAGGTTAATACCGGTAAGCCAAATTACACAGAAGTAAAGGATGCCGATACCGAAAATCTCGTTCCGCTGTATACCTGGGAGGGTAAGTGGAAGAAAAATGGTGGAGATAACAATACTTATTGCGAGCCGAAGCTTAGCATTCCGTCAAACGATGGAACAAATGACTGGGTATTCCACTGTAACAGCTATGGATATTGGGCGGTTATCTATTCTGAGGCATTAAAGGATGTCAAGCATCTTTATATTCGTGCTACCTGTGAGGACAATGATATTGACAGTTCAACATTTCAGATATCAAATGCTGATTTTAAGGAAGGATATACCCCGGATAAAGCCCCTCTTTTTGATGAAAACGAGGCTTTGATGAAAGCAAACAAGGCAGCTCTCGAAAAGTGCAAAAACGGAAAAGAAACCGGCATCATTGCAGAGGATGAGTGGAGCGGAAAGCTCTTCTCCATTGATGAGGATATCCTGCAGGGCAAGAGCATTCTTTGGATCTCTGCATCAAACAAGCCTGTATTCACAAAGATCGAGCTTTTCACTGATAAGGCATCTGCTACAGAGACACCATCAGCAAGCCCGCAGACAACTGCTCAGGCACCAACAGCTACCGTGGCTGCACAGATCCCGACAAAGACAGCAGTTGCAGCAAAGGGTGATGTCGTAAAGGATAAAAATGCATCTTATACGATCTCAAATACCAAAACAAAGACAGTA
>CADAKW010000102.1 GCA_902788645.1 uncultured Lachnospiraceae bacterium | reverse complement strand
GGCACGGTGATCCTGATCGGAGCAACTACGGAGAATCCGTATTTTGAGGTAAACAGCGCGTTGATCTCACGTTCGGTGATCTTTGAATTAAAGCCCCTTATGAAAGAGGACATCCGTCAGCTTTTATTCCGGGCTGTGGAAGACAGAGAGCGGGGCATGGGAAGCTACCGTGCTGTGCTGGAGCCGGATGCGGCTGACTTTCTGGCGGATGTGGCCAATGGAGATGCCAGAAGCGCACTCAATGCACTGGAGCTTGGCGTGCTTTCCACGGAACGGAGTGAAGATGACCAGATACACATTACCATGGAGGTGGCGCAGGAATGTATCCAGAAACGGGTTCTTCGTTATGATAAGTCCGGGGATAACCATTACGATACGATCTCTGCATTTATCAAAAGTATGCGGGGCTCGGATCCGGATGCCGCCATATATTATCTGGCGAGAATGCTTTATGCCGGGGAAGATGTGGCATTTATTGCCAGACGTATTATGATCTGTGCGGCGGAGGATGTGTCCAATGCAGACCCGCAGGCGCTTGTGGTGGCAACCAGTGCGGCGCAGGCGGTAGAGAGGCTCGGTATGCCGGAGGCGCGGATCGTACTGGCACAGGCGGCTGCCTATGTGGCATGTGCCCCGAAGAGTAACTCGGCGATCATGGCGATCGATGAGGCAATGGATCTGGTGGCACATTCCAAGACATGCCCGATCCCGGCACATCTGCAGGATGCTCATTATAAGAGTGCGGCAAAGCTGGGACACGGGATCGGCTATCTGTATTCCCACGATTATCCAAATCATTATGTGGAACAGCAGTATCTGCCGGATGAATTAAAGGACCGAAAGTTTTTCCATCTGTCCGATAACGGATATGAGAAAACAATACAGGAGCATTTTAAACGGATTGGGAAGGATATAAAATAAATCTTCCTGCAAAGGGCTTATGTCTGCAGGTTTAAGGCATGCGGGCAGAAAGGAGAGTAAGAGAATTATGGAAAAATTAAAGAGAGTATTTGCAATGATCGGCGTAGTTTTACTTGTATTAATGTATCTGATGACGATCATTACAGCGATCACGGCATCTGACGGTGCCCACAACTGGTTTATCGGAAGTATTATGCTGACGGTATTTGTGCCGGTGATCCTTTACGCCATCAATATGCTGATCAATATTCAGAAGAGAAACGAAGCCAATAACCGCATGCGCGAGGAGATGTATATGCGTCAGATCAAGGACGCCCTGAAAGCAAAGGCGGAGCAGGAGAAAGCACAGAAGGACGCACAGACGGCAGTACCACAGGAGAAAGAATCGTGAGAACGCCGGTTGCTGATTTTATTGACAGTTATATTGCCGGAGATGGCGTGAGGGCACATATGCCGGGACATAAGGGAGCAGGTCCGTTAGGGATAGAAGCGAGAGATATTACAGAGATTGCCGGGGCAGATGTATTGTCAGAGTCTCAGGGAATTCTGGGAGAAAGCCAGCAGAATGCCTGTACCTTATTTGGGACAGGTGCAACGCTGTGTTCCACGGAGGGCTCTTCTCTGGCGGTAAAGGCCATGCTTTACAGCGTAATGATGCACTGGAAACGACGGACAAAGGAAAAAGAATACAGCAGACCGTTTATTCTGGCGGCGAGGAATGTTCACCGTGCCATGCTGGACGGTTGTGCTCTGTTGGATCTGGATCTGGAATTTATCCGGAGCGGACGGGCGCAGGGAATCTGTTCTGCCGTGGTGACACCCCAGGAGGTGGAGCAGAGTCTGAAAGCCTGCGGAAAGCTTCCGGCAGCAGTTTATCTTACTTCTCCGGATTATCTCGGGGCCCAGAGTGACATTGCTGCGATCGCAGAGGTTTGTCACAAATACGGAACACTGCTGGCGGTGGACAATGCTCATGGTGCGTATCTGGCATTTCTGGAGCAGAGTGAGCATCCCATTCATCTGGGAGCTGATATCTGCTGTGATTCGGCACATAAGACGTTACCGGTTCTGACCGGAGGAGCATATCTTCATTTACATGAAAACGTTGTGTCCGAAATGTTGGACAGCGCCAGAAAAGGACTGACCATGTTTGGCTCCACCAGCCCTTCGTATCTGATCCTGCAGTCGTTGGATCTGTGTAATGCATATTTGGAACGGGAGTTTCGGGGAGAGCTGGTGGAATGTGTGGAAAAGGTCATGCAGTTCAAAAAAGCGGCCGGAGACAGAGGACTTCATATTCTGGAAGGAGAACCCTTAAAGATTGTTATTGACACCGGAGCATCCGGATATGATGGAGAAGAAATTGCGGGGGAGCTGCGGGAGTTTATCTGCTGTATCGGAGAGAGGAAACGTTTCGGGATAGAATGTGAATTTGCAGATCATCATACGGTGGTGTTTATGATGAGTCCTCAGAATGGGCCGGAGGACTGGCAGATGCTGTATCAGTGGCTGGACCACACAAGACTGTTGCAGTGCAGGGAAGCATTTGCTCCGGCGAAGGGTCCGGGGACAGAGTCTGCCGTCCGCCGGATGAGCATACGGGAGGCAGTCTTTGCGGAGTACGAGATTGTACCGGTCAGTGAGGCAGAGGGAAGGATTCTGGCACAGGAAACCGTATCCTGCCCTCCGGCAATCCCGATTGCAGTGAGCGGAGAGGAGATCAGCAGAAGCATGATCCGGGTGTTTGAAGAGTATGGAATTCAGGATGTATCTGTTGTGAAGTAATGCCTTGTCATATACATTTTGTTTTGTTATACTTAATGTATTAAGTAACTGAAAACAGGGAGTTTGGCAAAACAAAGGTATGGAGGCAAAAGGATGAAAAAAGAACAATTCGGAACCACAAAGGACGGGCAGGAAGTAACCCGTTATACACTGGAAAATGCAAATGGAATGAAGGTATCATTTATCGATCTTGGAGCAGTGATCACCAATATCTGGGTGCCGGACCGGGACGGTCATATGGATGACGTGGTGCATGGATATGATGATGTGGCATCCTATGAGGTCAATGAGCCGAGCTTTGGCGCACCGGTGGGACGTTGTGCTAACCGTATCTCTGACGGGCATTTTGTGATCAATGGAGTGGAATATAAGCTGGATCAGAATGATTCTACCAACTGTCTTCACAGTGGTTTTCTCCGCTTTAATTATATGATGTATGAGGCAGAGTACGAAAAAGGAGACGGGGAGCAGGTGATGACCTTCTCCAGGGTAAGTCCTGACGGGGAGCAGCATTTTCCGGGAACCTTTACATACAGCATTACGTATCATCTTACCGATGACAATGAGCTGATCATTGAGTACGATGGTGTTTCGGATGCGGATACCGTTGTCAACATGACAAATCACTCTTACTTTAATCTGGGAAAGGGCGGTCACAAGGGAGATCAGATATTAAACCATGAGGTGAAAATCTTTGCGGATCAGTATAATCCGGTCAATGATCTTTTATATCCAACCGGAGAGTTTGTGGATGTCGAGGGAACACCGTTTGATTTCCGGGAGTTTAAGGTGATCGGTACCGATGTGGTGCCGGATAAGAGCAGCCCGGATTATTTCAAAGGATATGATCATAACTTTGTACTGGAGCATGAAAAGGGAGAGGTTGTCACCGCAGCAATCTGCAGAGAGCCGCAGACAGGGCGTACACTCACCGTGCTTACAGACCAGCCGGGTATTCAGATGTATACGGCACCGGAGCTTTCCGGAGAACATGGCAAGGAGGGCGTGGTATATGGACCGTCAAGTGCTGTGTGCTTTGAGACCCAGAATTTTCCAAATGCCATTAATACACCGGAGTTTCCGGATATCGTATTGAAAGCAGGAGAGCCATACCGTCACTATACAGTTTTCCGGTTTGGCACATATTAAATACGATCACTGTAAAAGTACTTGACATACACCCATTTATAAATTTATCATAGAATGATACAAGGGGATGTTCATTCCCGTGTGATCTGAAAAAGGATGGGGAAAGATTATGAATGTTTTTCGAAAACGCCTGCGGGCAGAGTTTGGAAAGAAGGTATATCGTCATTTTGTGAGCCTGTGCCGGGAGGAGATCGATCAGAAGAAACGCAGAGACCCGGAGGCGCAGATCAAAGCGAATGAGAAAGTAGTATACAGTGAGATGTGTCAGCAGATCCAGAGCCTGACCAAGGAAGAGATCGAAAAGAAAAAAGAGCGCCTTGCAGGCACTCTTATGGATGCATTCCGCATTGCGCGTCAGTTTAGCTTTGTGTTTATATTTTATGTGCTTGCCAGTGTGATCCTGGCGGCTATGGGGCTGGATGCCAGAGTAACCAATGTCAGTCTGGTGCTAATGGGGATATGTTTTTTGTATAAAGTATATGAGTTTGTCTGCAACCGCTTTTGTTTTGTGGATGCATATCTGATGATGCTGTACAAAACTGCGCTGGAGCAGGATAATCCATCAGATTAGTTCGAAATGTTTCATTGCTTTATAGATGCCGTCGTTTTCTACCGTATCTGTTACATAGTCTACGGTATTTAAAACGGGGGCATCACTTTTTTTCATACCGATACTTAATCCGGCATATTCCAGCATAGGGAGATCGTTTGTGCTGTCGCCCACGGCAATGGTATCCTCCAGAGGAATGTCAAAATAATCCATCAGGAACTTGATGCCGGTTGCCTTGGAATGTCCTACAGGAATAACCTCGTAGAAGTCATTGCCACGGTCGATAAAGGTAAGTTTGTCCTTGTATTTGTCCATAAAACCGGACAGATCACTTTCCGGAGTTGTGCAGAGACAGAATTTGTCATAGCGGAGTCCTCGGGTTTCTGGTGGATAATCCACACAATGATCCGGAAAAAGAGCGTGGAACTCCTTATAGAAGTCGCCGATATGTGTTTTGTAAGGAATCGTGCTGTAGTAGATCGCATGCTGTCCCTCTAACAGCCATTCCAGATGGTATTTGTGGAGATCCTCGTAGATTTCATCTGCCAGGGGCATTGGGATCTCATCGGCCAGAAGGGTTTCTCCGTGATAGCTGATGAAGGTGCCGCAGCCGCAGACGAAACCGTCAAAGCCAAGATCGCTGATGTTGTTATGGATTTCAGCCCAGGCTCTGCCGGAGTTGATAAAACAGAGGTGGCCGTTGGCCTGCAGTTCGCGGATGGCCTGAATGGCGCTGTCCGGAACGTAGCGTTTTTCGCCTTCGGACAGGATGGTGCCGTCAATATCAAAAAAAAGAAGTTTACGCATAATGGTTTCATTCCTTTCCTGTTGTCGAATCAGTTAATTTCGCTGTATCAGTATAATGGAATGAAACGGATTATGCAAGAGATAGATTTTTACTCAGAGAAAGGAAGACAGGATTATCAAAATGGATAAAAAATTTTTGCCGGTAACAAGAGAAGAAATGCTGGAACGGGGTTGGGAACAGGTAGACTTTGTCTATGTCTGCGGAGATGC
>CADAKW010000101.1 GCA_902788645.1 uncultured Lachnospiraceae bacterium | reverse complement strand
TCTGCTTACCTGCGTTCCAACCGGAACATATATATGAAGAATTATTCTGCCCTCAATCTTATATTCCCTCGGAGACAAAAATAAGGGCGGATACATCTTTCGTGATGCTGGTTTGAGATTTTTTAAACTCAGTCGTATGATTCTCACCTTTACTGAGAATATTCAAAATTTCCTTTTGGTCCAATGCGTTTTCTCCTCCTTATTTTCTATATAGTTTACCAATTTTCCGATAAACTAAACTGTCAATAAATCATATTTTACTAGATTTATACGTATTTTACAATGCGCTTCTTCTATATGGATTGCTGAAGAGTGCGAGGAATCTATAGAAACGATCCAGTTTTTAATTACAGAGATGGAGAGAGAAAATAGCTGAGTCAACTCAGATTTTGGTTCTCTGCTCTTATCTGCCTTTATCATCCCGGCACTTTTTACAAGCATTTTGTAACCATGTTATGCCTATAACGCAAGAGAGCCGGATTGCTCCGACTCTCTCAAGTATGCGTTCGCAAATGCATATCCCAATTAGTGTTTTAATGTATGGCAAACATTGATAAAATGCAAGTTTTATAAAAACTTTTCAAAATATTCTATAAGTTTTTTTGATTAGTTTATAAAGCAGAAACAGCACCGTATGAGAATCACAGGAAATCTGTCATTTTCTTACGGTGCTTTGTAATTGCTACATTTCCTAGTACTAACCTTTAAAAATCACAACTCTATCACCTAATCATTAATAGTAAAAGTACATCTATCTCCTAATATTTGATACTCTGTTGCTCCGTCAGATAAATTCAGTACAATTTGTATTGTAAGCTTATACGCATTCTCATTCTCTGCCAGAGCGCTCTTTAAAGTATTAATTTCGTCATCAGTCAAACTAAGTGTTGTTTCCAATTGACCACTTTCAGCATTATAAGTTGTGGTGGATTTACCAATATTTCCCCAAGATCCCCCTTGTTGCTGTATCACAATATTTGCATATTTGAATGTCTGTTTAGAATTAGGCAAAGTCAATTTAGCCTTAATGGTATTTTCTTTTCCAAATGAAAGATTCTCATATTTAGTATGGTCAACTACTGGCATAGCCACGGCATCATATACTGAAATTGTCATTTTATTACTTTCACATAATGCAATTCCTACAGTACCTTCTGGTACTGACCCCGTATTCTTATCTACCATAGTTGAAACTTCACTTAATTTTGCCGATATATTATCAGTCCAATCATAGTATCCATTTACATAATAATTTCCTTTTACACATTTAATAAGATTAATATTACCACCTTTTCCTGCAATTAATGAAAAAGCAGGCTTTTTCATTTCTTTTACATCAATCTTTGTAAAATCAACAGAAAGCCATGTTTTTTCCGCACTCTCAGTAACTGATGAAATAAACGCATCCTTATACTTATTTGCCGCATCTCCATCTATATTGATTGTTCCGTCATCCTCCATTGTCACTGTTACTTTATATACCGAATCATCCACCTCTTCTTCCGGCGTTGCTGTTGGTGTTGCTGTCGGCGTTGCGGTTGGTGTTGCGGTTGGTGTTACTGTCGGTGTTGCCGGTGCTGGTGTTGGTGCATCTGTCTTAGCCGGTGCTGTTGTGGTTGCCGGTGCATCTGTCTTGGCCGGTGCTGTTGTGGTTGCCGGTGCTGTTGTCTTAGCCGGTGCATCCGTCTTAGCCGGTGCTGTTGTGGTTGCCGGTGCTGTTGTCTTAGCCGGTGCTGTTGTCTTAGCCGGTGCTGTTGTCTTAGCCGGTGCTGTTGCTGTTGTCTTAGCCGGTGCTGTTGTCTTAGCCGGTGCTGTTGTCTTAGCCGGTGCTGTTGTCTTAGCCGGTGCTGTTGTCTTAGCCGGTGCTGTTGTGGTTGCCGGCGCATCTGTCTTAGCCGGTGCTGTTGTTGCAGGTGCCGGTGTTACGCTTCCTGTTGGTGATGGAGCCGGTGTGCTTGTTGGCTCTGCGCTCTCAGATGGTGATGGCGCCGGTGCCGGCGAATCTGATGTGCTTGGTGACGGAGCCGGTGACTCTGATGTACCAGGTGTTGGCTCTGCGCTCTCAGATGGCTCTTTTGTCTCAGCCGGTGCCTCTGTCTTTGCAGGCTCTTCTGTCTCTGCAGGAGCCTCTGTCTTTGCAGGTTCCTTAGTCTCCTCAGGAGCCTTTGTCTCGTCCGGTGCTTTGGTCTCATCCGGAGCCTTTGTCTCGTCCGGTGCTGTGCTTGGCACTTCAGTCGGTACTACACTTGGTACTACACTTGGTACCACGCTAGGTACTACACTTGGCACTACGCTAGGTACTGCACTTGGTGCAACACTTACAACCGGTGCGTTGGTTGCTGCAGCTGCAGCTGCTTTTACTGTTACCTTTGCTGTTAATTTTTTGGAGGTTTTCTTGCCCTTCTTAGGCACATATGTAACCTTGGCAGTAACTGTAGTTTTTCCTTCCTTTAACCCAGTTAGTTCCCCCCCGAAATACTTACGATCTTCTTGTCTTTTACAGACCATGTTACCTTCTTGATCTTCTTGACATTGTTCTTCTGAACTTTCAGCTTCACCTTTCCACCTACAGTTACAGAAACGGATGTCTTGTTCAATTTGACGGTAGCCTTTTTGGTTGCTGCTCCTGCTTTGGCGCCGGGTACTGCGCAAACAGAGAGAACCATTGCAGCAGACAATGTGTATGCTGTCGCTTTTTTGAATGTTCTTTTTCTCATTCTGATAAAACCTCCTTCTTATTCCCTCCTCTTCATCTGAGGGTACACATAAATAACAACACTATCAGCATACCATTTTTGTGACAAATTAACAAGATATTTCTTAAATTTCTCTAAACTCTTATTGCTTTTTTATTCTCAAAGCCTCATATCTTTCCCGATCTATGAAATCCTGCACAAAAGAAGTGGCCGGATGACGGCAGATTTCTTCCGGAGAACCAATCTGCTCGACCCGTCCCTGATTGGTGACAATGATCGTATCCGCCACCTCCATTGCCTCCTCCTGATCATGGGTAACAAAGATACTGGTAACGCCGACCCTGCCGATCATTTCCTTCAGCCAGCTCCGAAGCTCCCGGCGCACCTTGGCATCGATGGCAGCAAAGGGTTCATCCAGCAGAAGCAGATGGGGATTGGGAGCAAGCGCCCGGGCAAATGCCACTCTCTGCCGCTGACCACCGGAAAGCTGATGGGGATACCGTTTTCCCAGATCCTTCATGGAGATCAGCTCCAAAAGCTCATCCACACGCTCCCTGATCTCCTTTTTGCTCTTTTTCTGTATCTCCAGCCCAAAGGCAATATTATCTGCCACAGTCATATAACGAAACAGTGCGTAATTTTGAAATACGAAGCCAATGCCTCTTTTGCTGCCCGGAATATCATTGACCCTTTTATCCTCGATCAGAATATCCCCTGAGTCCGGAATATCCAGACCGGCGATCATCCGAAGGATCGTTGTTTTTCCGCTTCCGCTGGGTCCAAGCAATGCTGCCAGATGTCCCTTTTCAATCCCAAAGGACACATCCTGAGATGCATGAAAACCATCAAATGTCTTATTTATATCTTTCATTTCTATATACATAACGGACCTTCCCTTCCATAACACCTTTTATATGCTACACATTTTTGCTTCCCACTGCCACGATGACCGACCGCAGGATCAACAGGATCACCGCCATGATCACCAGCAATGAAGACACTGCAAAGGCTGCCACGGTATTAAATTCATTGTAAAGAATCTCCACATGCAGCGGCAGTGTGTTGGTCACTCCACGCAAATGACCAGAGATCACGGAAACTGCGCCGAACTCTCCCATAGCTCTCGCCGTACAAAGCACGATACCGTACAGCAGCGCCCATCTCATATGAGGGAATGTGATCCTGGAGAATATCTTCCACTTTCCTGCTCCCATCAGAGCCGCCGCTTCCTCCTCATCCTTTCCCTGCGCCTGCAGTACCGGGAGGAGCTCCCGAAATACAAACGGAAATGTCACAAATATTGTTGCCAGAAGCACTCCCGGCACGGCAAAAACAATCTTGATATTGTGCGCCTGCAGGAAACCGCCCATCCATCCCAGATTGCCAAAGGTCAGACTGAATACCAGTCCGGCGATCACCGGGGAAATGGAAAACGGAATGTCGATCAATGCCGCCAAAAGCTGTCTGCCCGGAAAATAATATTTTGAAATGAGGACCGCCGCAAATATACCAAATATTGTATTGACCACCACTGCGGAGCCTGTTGCAAGCACGGTCAGCTTCAATGCTTTGATGGTGTATTCGTCCAGCACAGCCCGCACATAGGCATCCCAGCCTTCCTTTAGGGCACTGCTGAGCACCAGAAGCAGTGGCAGCACCATCATCACAACCATAAAGATAACTGCCGCTGCGATCAAAACGCCCTTTAACGGACGGTGGCTGTCCTTCTGGTACGGCTCCACGATCTTTTTGAGGGAAGCGCCGTTTTCTCCTCCCTCATGAAAACGCTGCATATATATCTGTATGGAATTGATCAGGAGCATCAATAAAAATGAAATGATCAGAAGAACTACTGCGATTGCCGTCGCATCGGCATATTTGAACTGTTCCAGCTTTGACATGATCAGAAGCGGTGCGATCTGTGTTTTGAAAGGGATATTGCCTGCAATAAAAACGACACTTCCATATTCACCGATTCCCCGGGCAAATGCCAGTCCGAAGCCTGCCAGTGCCGCCGGGTAAAGCTCCGGAAGGATCACCTTAAAAAATGTGCGGATCCTGCCCGCTCCCAGCATCATAGCTGCTTCCTCGTACCCTCTGTCAAGCTTTTCCAGCACAGGCTGTACCGATCTGACCACAAAGGGGATGCCAACAAATATCATAGCGATGGTGATCCCTGCCTTGGTGTAGGCAATCTTGATCCCTGCCTTTGCAAACAGTGCTCCCACCCATCCCTGATCGGAATACAGGGTTGTCAGCGCAATGCCTGCCACCGCTGTGGGCAGGGCAAAGGGAAGCTCGATCATCCCATCCAGTATCCTTTTGCCCGGAAACTCATAGCGGACCAGCACCCACGCCAGTATTATTCCAAAGATCACATTGACCAGAGCCGCCCAAAAGGCACAGGATAAACTGACCTGATAACCGGACATGATCTGCCGCGATGTAACCACCTGTATAAACTCCGAGAAACTCAGTCTTCCTGCTGACCACACGATAGAGGCCAGAGGGATCAGCACCAGACATGCCAGCATAGTGACCGACACGCCGAAGGTCAAGCCAAATCCCGGGATAACTCTCACTCCATGTGGATTTTTTCTTTTTACGATTCCTATTCCCTGCTGCATAATAATCCTCTTTTCTGAGCGTTTACCATGCCCTATTCGCTGTAGATCTGATCAAATACAGCACCATCATCAAAGAAATCCTGATATGCCTGATCCCATCCGCCAAAGTCGTCAATAGTTACCAGATTCATATCCAGATTGAACTGATCCGCAAACTCCTTCAGGATCTTTTCATTGGATGGGCGGTAATAATTCTCTCCCGCAAGTCTCTGTGCATCATCGGAGTAAAGATATTCCAGATACTCCCTGGATACCTCTTCGGTTCCACGCTTCTTTGCCACAGAGTCCACCACTGCCACAGACGGCTGTGCCAGAATACTGACACTTGGCGTCACGATCTCATAATCATCCGGGTATTCCTCCATAGACAGATAAGCCTCATTTTCCCAGGCGATCAATACATCCCCCTGTCCTTTTTCTACAAATGTAGAGGTCGCACCTCTTGCTCCGGAGTCGAGAACAAGCACATTTTGATAAAGCTTCTTCATAAACTTCTTGGTTTCCTCCTCGTTGTTGCCATCCCTGTGCTGCTCATATGCCCATGCAGCCAGGAAATTCCAGCATGCACCTCCGGATGTCTTCGGATTTGGCGTGATCACGTCAACATCTTTTTTGACCAGATCATCCCAGTCCCGGATATCCTTTTCGTTGCCTTTACGCACCAGAAATACAATGGTTGATGTATATGGTGAGCTGTCCTTGTCAAATTCATCGATCCAGCCCTTGTCGATCAGCCCTGCCTCCTCAATGGCTGTAATGTCATGAGCCAGCGCAAGTGTCACCACATCTGCCTCGTTACCCTCGATCACGGAACGAGCCTGAGCACCGGAACCTCCATGGGATGCTGTGATCTTGACGGAGCCGCCTTTTTCCTTCTGCCAATGCTTCTGAAATAATTCATTGTAGGATGCGTAAAACTCTCTGGTCGGATCATAGGAAACATTGGTAATGGATATTTCCTTTGCTTTTCCTGTGTCCGCGCTGCCTTTATCTCCTCCACTGCAGCCTGTGAGAATAGTTCCTGCTGCAATAGTTGTTGTCAATAATAATGCGATTAATTTATTTTTCATTTTCATTTCCTCTCTTTCCTGTTTCTGTCAATCGATTGATTTAGGCATAGTATATGCGCTGAAAATCGAATATGCAATAGGGTATTCAAAATTATTTATGTATTCATATCAAATTTCATATGTATATTTTGATACGTATACAGGAACAATGATAATGTTATATCAATTATCATATGTATCAAAGGTATATATTCATTATAAGATAATGGTCATGCCATCACAAGCCACAATATCAGAAAGGAGCCACGCATGATGCAAAAAAAAGAAAAACCTGAGATCCACTCCATGGCGGATGTGCAGCAGCTGCCGGCCGAAGAGCAGACAAAATGGGAGATTGCCAACGAACTGGGATATTTTGACAAGATCGTCACATCCGGCTGGAAATCCCTGACGAGCCGGGAAAGCGGACGTATCGGTGGTGTCCTTTCCTCCCGCTCAAAAACTAAAGCTCCGTCAAAAGATGAAGCCCAGACATCAACAAAAGAAGCCGGATCACATCCTCTGTGATCCGGCCCCTCTTATGTTATATGTCCCTGCGACTGCCTACAGGATATTGCCAATATTCTCACGATTTCCCGGCATAAACAGGAACGGAAGCTTCCGTGAAGCATCCCCGTATATATACTTTGCATATCTCCGGCATAACGCCTCGTAGGTGTCTGTGGTGTATTTTACCTCCAATGCCCGTACCATGCGGTGAAGTACCAGCGGTGCAATGCAATGTCCCCAACACTCTCCGTCACCCTCGTTAAACATATCCGGTGTGATCTCCATACGCTCTCCCGTCACTGTGTTGACCACCTCAAGGCGAACGAAATCATTGGTTTCATCCACGGAATACTCCAAAGCACACACATCTTCTCCGTGACGCACTGTCAC
>CADAKW010000100.1 GCA_902788645.1 uncultured Lachnospiraceae bacterium | reverse complement strand
GCAGAGTGCTGGAGCGGGGAGCATCCGCATCGGATCCGTTGACAGGGTTCCTTAGAGATTAATGTAAAATCGTAGAACTTCGAACTAAAAAATGAGGAGTAACAACATGGAAAATGATTTTTTTGTGGATTCGGATAAATTGAGTGAAAAGGCTCTGGAAAAAAAGCACCGTCTGGAGAATGATCCCTCGAGCCGTACGGATCATATGGCGTATATGGAGGGGATGGAGCAGATTTCTCCGGAGATCCGGGAGAAGGTGCTTTCTCAGATGGAGAGCTATGATTATTCGAAATATACGGCGGTTGACGTGCGGCGGGCATTGCAGAGTGACCGCTGCAGTGTAGAAGATTTTAAGGCGCTTCTTTCTCCGGCGGCGGAGCCGTTTCTGGAGGAGATGGCGGAGAAGGCGAAGCGGGAGACCAGCAAGCATTTTGGTAATACGGTTTATTTGTTTACGCCTTTATACATTGCCAATTATTGTGAGAATTATTGTATATATTGTGGATTTAATTGCTACAATGACATTAACAGGAAGCGTCTGAATGTAGACGAGATCCGTAAGGAGATGAAGATCATTGCGGATTCCGGGATTGAGGAGATTCTGATGCTCACTGGAGAGAGTCCGGTGAAAAGTGATATCAAATATATCGGTGAGGCATGTAAGATGGCGAAGGAATATTTTCGAAATGTCGGTTTGGAAATCTATCCGGTGAATTCGGAGGATTACCGTTATCTCCATGAATGCGGGGCAGATTATGTGACGGTATTCCAGGAGACCTACGATAGTGATAAGTATGAGACCCTTCATCTGATGGGACACAAGAGAGTATTTCCGTATCGATTTGAGGCACAGGAACGTGCCTTGATGGGAGGTATGCGTGGTGTCGGTTTTTCGGCACTTCTGGGACTGGCGGATTTTCGAAAGGATGCGCTGGCGTCAGCACTTCATGTTTATTATCTCCAGAGAAAATATCCGCAGGGAGAGTTCTCCCTGTCCTGTCCGAGACTGCGGCCGATCATCAACAATGACAAGATCAATCCGTTAGATGTCCATGAGAGACAGCTTTGCCAGGTGCTTTGTGCCTATCGTATTTTCCTGCCATATGTGGGCATTACGGTGTCTTCAAGGGAGGAAAAGTCATTTCGTGACGGCATTGCCAAGATCGCGGCAACAAAGATTTCAGCAGGTGTGTCTACCGGCATTGGTGACCACGAAGAGAAATATACTGGAGAAAGTGAGGAGGATACCGGAGACGAGCAGTTTGAGATTGCAGATGGCAGAAGCTTTGACCAGATGTATCAGGACATGGAGTCAGAGGGGCTGCAGCCGGTATTAAATGATTATATTTATGTGTAAGATACCACAGATCTGTATCACAAACCGCCATCTGGTGACGGGGGATTTTCTGGAACAGCTCCGTTATGTGGCAGGGTTTCATCCCGAGAAGATCATTCTGCGGGAGAAGGATCTGCCACAGGAGCAGTATGAGATGCTGGCAGAGAAGGTGTTAAAAGTCTGTCAGCAGGAGAGGATTTCCTGCGTGCTTCATTATTATCCGGAGGCAGCAAAGAAATTGGGGGTACGGGCGGTTCATCTGCCAATGCCTCTGCTTCGGTCTTTGGATGACAGGGATAAGGAATGCTTTGATGAGATCGGAGCCTCGACACATTCGGTAGAGGAGGCGGTGGAGGCTCAGAAGCTGGGAGCAACGTATATTACCGCCGGTCATGTATTTGCCACAGACTGCAAAAAGGGCGTGCCGCCCCGTGGAACACTCTTTTTGCGTCAGGTATGTGACAGCGTGGATATCCCGGTGTATGCTCTGGGAGGCATCTGTGATGAGAACCAGCAGCAGTGCATGGCTGCCGGGGCAGCCGGAGTGTGCCGGATGTCGGATTTTATGCGGCGTCATAGTTGAGTTTTTTATAGTTGTAATGTATAATGATAAAAGAATACGCAGTGATATTTCCCTTGAAAAACGGGGATGACAAATAATGTCATTGACAGAGGGTATCATATTATTGAGTGACTAAAACTTCCCACCCCGCAGAATCAGGTATGCCCATAATATTTCTTATGTCTACGGAAACTTAATATAGATTTTTGCCTTAGGATATCTGGCAAAACCGTAAAGCTGTAGCACCAAAATTGACGCAGATCAGTAGGATTTCTGAAAAGTCTTTGCTTTGCAGTGTTTCGATGAATACGTGTCTGGACGACCAGGCCTCCTGGGTGGGATCAGCTATTTCGACAGGCACGTTCCCGCTACAGTGTGCTGCACGTACGGGAAGACACGTTCATCGAACATCGAAACAGCAAAGCATATAGACTTTTCGAAATCCGTAAGTGACAAGACAATTTTGGTGTACACAGCTCACGGTTATTCAAAAATCCAAGACAAAAATCATATTTACACTGCGGACATAAGAAATATTATGGGTGCATGCCACTATTTGGTGTGGGAAGTTTGAATGAGTGATTAAAAAACAAGGTGGGAATCATTATGATCATTACACATAACATGATGGCAGAAAATATTTTAAATCAATATAAGTCCAATCAATTGGATAGTGCTGTGACAGCCGGTAAGCTGGCGAGTGGATATCAGATCCGTGTGGCGGCAGACAATGCGGCGGGACTTCAGGTTTCCGAAGGAATGCGTGCCCAGGTCAGAGGACTTATGCAGGCAGCACGTAATTCTGAGGAAGGAGCGGATTTTGTTCAGACCGGAGATGGTGCGATGAATGAAATGGCCAGCATCCTGCAGCGCATGAGAGAGCTGGGGATCCAGTCGTCCAATGATACCTACACCAACGAAGACAGGGCAATGATGCAGTTGGAGTTTGACCAGCTGCAGAGCGAGATAGACCGGATCAATGATCAGACAGAGTACAATACGCTTCCTGTTTTTGAGCATTATACAGATACCTTTTATACGTTTGAGGGCAATAAGTACTGGTGTCAGGATCAGATCCACAAGATTCAGGTTCCGGACAACTCATTAAAGATCAAATACCAGATTTCAGAAACAGAGCCGGAAAAGGAGATGACCCTGGAAATCCCGTCCGGAAATTACACGACGCAGGAACTGATGGATGCGATGGATGATGTGGTTCATGACAAAAACGGTGCCGATGGATTATATCTGGAATATAACAAGAACGGAATGTGTAACATGGTTCTCCAGAACGGAGAAAAGATCAATGATGTTTCCGGTGGACTCTCCTATCTGTTTTTTGATTCCTATGGGGGATCAGATGCGGGGATGCTGATCGGTACCACGGAGTTTTATCCGGGTTCTCCGCTATGGGTCAATGGACAGAATAACCGGCTTGCATTTAAAATTGAGTATTATACAGGGAATGACAGGGATGTGGACATTACTGTACCGGCGGGATATTACAGTCGTCAGCAGATGATCGATTACCTGAATACCCAGCTTACCGGTACCGGAATGAAGGCCATGGAGCATGGGGATTATTGTATTAAGATCGGTGGAGAGGATGGAATTATTACCGGTCTCCGGGGCAATATGTTCAAGATTGATGATCCGCGGTATGAGCAGGCGATGAGTTCTGTGTTCTATGACAACACGAAATACGGTGGTGTCAGCAAAACACCTTCTACTTTTCAGGGAGGCAATGTACTTCATTCCTCGGATTCCAATTCCGTTTTTTCCAAATTTCATATTACAGATGCGAATAATAAGCTTTCTGTTAAATTGGATGCCGGCAGCAGCCTTTACAAAACCGTCACTCTGGAAAAGGGAGATTATACGATTTCCCAGATGACCCAGCTTTTGCAGCAGAAGCTGGATGCACTTGGATTAAAGATTGATGTGGGGCAGACAAGCAGCACGGAGAAAACTGCCAATGGAAACTGGATCACGTTTTACGGTCTGTCTCTGACATCACGAGAAAAAGGAAAAGGATATCATATTGAGTTTGACCGTAGTGCCAGCACGGCATACGATACATTATTTGTTGACCGGGCATATACGGATGATGGAGATGATGTGTCGGTATCTTCCGGTGTTTTTTCCAGCCGGTCGGCATCGCTGACAGGAGGCAGAACGTTTGAGGCAAAGGATTTTCCTTTGACGATCAACGGGGACAATAATACTTTCCGGCTTCGGATCACGGAGAAGGATCCCTCTACCGGAAACAGTTCTTCTGCAGATTATAATATTACTCTGACCCAGAAAACGTACAGTGATCTGTCGGAGCTCATCCGTGAAATTGACCGGTGTCTGAATGGAACCGGTGCGGCGTCCGCTGTCAAAGGCAAATTATCTGTCCGAAATAATGGACAGAAGATTCAGTTTACCAATAGTGACACCAACAAATCCGTGACAGAAATTCTTTTTGCAGAAAGCAGCTCGAAGGGATATCAGGCTCTCTTTGTGGGCAGTAAGATCACGACATCGGACAAGCAGGTCAGCTCCGGAAGCTCCAGGACACCGGAGGTTACATTAGATAAAGTAAAAGAACCGATAAACTATGATAAAGATAAAACATTAACGGTCAATGTCGGTGGTGGAAATAAAACCGTCCGGGTACCGGCGGGAACTTATACAAGGGATACTCTGGCGGAAACCATATCCAATCAGCTGAAAGGAGGAACGGTTACTTCTCCGAAGGGATATAGTGCATCGGGGAAAGGAAGTACCACAGACCGGAGGGGAGAGAGTTATACAGGTACCGGCAGCTCCAGTACAGCCCCGATTTATTGTAATGTAAAGGGGGCGGGGACCCCGGTTCAGGGAACGACCAGAGAGGAAGATACTTCTCCGGCATCCTATACCACAACAACACCTCTGCCGGATTCCTTTGAGGTCAAAAAAGGAGCCGCTGAGCTGAATATAACGATCAATGGAAATCCATACACGATTGGAGTACCGGCGGGAACGTACACGCCGGCAACGCTTGCCATGGCATTGCAGACATCGCTGGATCAGGCAGTGACGGCCAGAGGAAATGAAATTGATAAATTAAAGATCACGGTTGGTTCTAATAAACTGACGTTTACAACCGTGTATGAGGGCTCTGCAAGAACCATTCAATTTAATGCAGTGGATTCCCCTCTGTTCAATGATCTTTATACAACAAAGACACCGGCATCCCAAACGATTGATATTCCTCTGCAGTCAGGGATTGTTATTAAAGCGGGAGCAGATTCCTTTACCTGTTCTGTGGACGGAACGGCGTATACCGTGAATCTGCCGGAGGGAATTTATTCGCAGGCATCTTTTGTAAAGGCATTAAATCAGGCGTTTCAGGATCAGGGAGTCAAAGCACAGGCATCTGTCAGCGGAGGCAGACTCACGTTGTCTACCACAGAGGCCAATGGTGCTGCATCAAGGATCGGCTACTCGACAGACAATGGAGGAAGTGCCTGCGAGGCGGTATTTGGTAAAATGGTACAGACGACACCGGCAAGTGCGACAATTTCCCAGCCGCTGCAGAGTCATATGGTGATCAAGACAGGAGAGAATAAATATTCCGTAAAGGTGACAGATGAAAATGGTGTGCCGTCGGATGTGACTGTGACGATCCCGGAAGGAAACTACACGCCGGAATCACTGGCGACTATGTTAAATATATTATTTCAGGCGAAGGGTATCAAGGTATCGCAGAGTGCAGGGCTTTTGAATTTTACGACAGTGGCAGAAGGTCAGAATGTTTCTCTTACGGTTAATAGTACCATCAATGGTGCTGGTTCTGCCGGAAAAGCGATGTTTGGAGAAAATACTGTAACGACGCCGGATGTGAAGGCATCCGTTACCGCCGATGGAAAGCTGAAACTGACAGGATCGGATACCGGAAGCAGTTATGCAATCTCGGTATCGTCCAAGACCAGCCCGGATTTTCTGGAGCCGGACAAAACTACGACAAAAGTGTCTCCAACCAGTACAAGGGGAAGCCTTACTGCAACACATTATACGCTTCGTTCCTCTAATGATCTGGGGACGGGGATCGACCTGAAGGATTATGAATCAGATTTTTCATTTTCTTATAATGAAAACGGAACATCCATGGCAGTGAGTATGACATTGCCGTCGGGAAAATATACGGCGGATCAGCTTCGGCAAAGGCTACAGAACGAGATTGACAGTAAGCTGGGAAATGATAAGCTGAAGGTGTCGATCAACAGTGATGGCGGTATTTCGATCACTGCGGCAGATTATGGAAGCCAGTATTCCATGAGTAATATGTCGGGCGGTTTTTACAAATATGTATTACAGGGGACGGCGGAGAGAGCGGAGACGCAGATGACGTCCTCCGCAGAGGGAAAACAGCTGCCAAGTGAAACATATATTATAGGACGCAAGGAGATCCGTGGAAATGATGTGACGATCACCGATCATCTGACCGATGAATTTGGAATGGATCTCACGATGGGTGGAACGACGTATACCATGAAAATGAAGCTTCCGGCAGGAACTTACTCCAATGATGCCCTGCTCGGGATGCTGCAGACAGAGTTAAATAAGCAGCTTGTGGGCAAAGGTCTTCCGGAGAACAGCGTTCTGGCAGGAATCGGCAAGTACGATTCCGGGGTTACAGGAGCATCGGATGCCGATGCACTGCAGTTTTACATGAATGACCAGCTTAATCTTCCGGAGGGAGACTGCCGGATCGATAATCTGACCGGAAATGCATTATATGAATTTTTTTACAAAACAGAAGGAGATCTGCTGCCGGCGTTCCTCACAGGAACAAAGGATGTGACGAAGGGGGTGGAGATCGATCCAAAGCGGACAGGTTTTGAATTTTGTATAGATGATGTGAAATATTCCTATGATCTGCCGGCGGGCCAGTACACCTCTGAGGAACTGGTTCATATGTTAAATCAGGTGCTGGATCAGCCGGATCAAGGAGGAAAAACGGCTCCGATCCATGTAACACGTTCCGGCAATTCCGTAAAATTTGCTTTTGAAAAGCTTGGGAAACATAAGATTCATAATGTCAGCGGACCGGCGGCACCGGCAATATTTACGGAAAGCGATGGAAGAAAAGATCACAATTCAGATCTGAATATCCAGGTGGGAGCAAATGCCGGTCAGATGGTGGCGTTGAAACGATATAGCATGAGTACTCTCAGCATGGGGATTAATTCCCTGACGATCGGAAAATGGAAGAATGCACAGAAGGCGATCGGCCGGCTGGATGAGGCGATTACATATCTGAGTACGCGCCGCAGTAATTACGGAGCACAGCAGAACCGTCTGGAGCAGGTGGTGCGTGCGGATGAAAACACCGCAGAGAATCTGCAGGCGTCAGAATCGAAGCTGCGGGATGCAGATATGGCGAAGGAAACGGTTGCCAATGCACGCCAGAATATCCTGAGGCAGGCACAGATGTCTATGCTTGCCCAGGCAAATGAAACCGGCAGGAGAGTGGTAGATCTTTTGAGCGGATTCAGCCGGGCTTAATGGAAATGGCCTGTCACCACATCCGTTCTCCCAGAGGGCAGTGGTTGTCCGTGCGAAATGCTCTTGCTTCCACGTAGCTTCCGCATTTCCGGCAGGTGCCCATATGCAGCCATTTACAATCCTTGCAGATAGACAGCCGCTTCTCATAGAGAGGAGCGGCTGCTTTTTCGTGATCCGGTATCTGCTTTTGATAGGAAAGGATCTGCTGCATGGCTGTCTGGTCGGTCATCTCCCGGATCAGACAGCGGACACAGAAGGGTTTAGCTGACATAACAGCAGATGCGGCATACGCTGCAGGCCGGCAGTGAGACAACCTGCAGATTGCCGTTCCAATCTTCTTCTGTTTCGAA
>CADAKW010000099.1:8034-10877 GCA_902788645.1 uncultured Lachnospiraceae bacterium | reverse complement strand
CAGCATTCCCATCATCCGTAAGGATTTCGTGGTGGATGAATATATGATCTATGAGGCGAAGCTTATGGGAGCGGATGCAGTTCTTCTGATCTGTGCCATTCTGACAGATGAAGAGTTAAAACGATTTTTTGATATTGCAGACAGCTTGGGATTAACAGTACTGGTGGAAGCACATGATCAGGAAGAAGTAAATCGTGCTTTAACTATTGGAGCCCGCCTGGTCGGTGTCAATAATCGTGATCTTCATACCTTTACAGTTGACATTAACAACAGTATCCGTTATCGTCAGAGTGTGCCGGAGAACGTACTTTTTGTATCAGAGAGCGGGATCAGGACAAAGGAAGATATCCGTCAGCTTATGGAAAACAATGTCAATGGTGTGCTGATCGGAGAGACGATGATGCGCGCAGATGACAGGGTGGCAGCGGTAAAGGAATTTATCGGTTATGCAGAGTAGCGTTTTGATCAAAGATGGATGTGAATATAGAGACTTCGAGAATGTTAAATTATGATACAACATATAAACAAAACAATAAGAAATGGAGAAAAGCTATGAGTCAGAAAGGAAGATATGGTATCCACGGTGGACAGTATATACCGGAAACCTTGATGAATGAGATCAAGAAACTGGAGGATGCCTACGAGTTTTATAAGAAGGATGAAGAGTTTAATCAAGAATTAAACACACTATTGAAAGAGTATGCGGGACGTCCTTCACTACTGTATTATGCAGAAAAGATGACAAGGGATCTGGGAGGAGCCAAGATCTACTTTAAAAGAGAGGATCTGAATCATACCGGCTCCCACAAGATTAATAACGTATTGGGCCAGGCACTTCTTGCCAAGAAAATGGGAAAGACCCGTATCATTGCAGAGACCGGTGCCGGACAGCACGGTGTGGCGACAGCGACAGCGGCAGCACTCCTCGGTCTGGAATGTGAGATCTATATGGGAAAAGAGGATACCATCCGTCAGGCGCTCAATGTATATCGTATGGAGCTTCTGGGGGCAAAGGTTCACCCGGTGGAAAGCGGTACCATGACATTGAAGGATGCCGTCAACGAATGTATGCGTGAGTGGACCAGCCGTGTGGATGATACCCTTTATGTACTCGGCTCTGTCATGGGACCTCATCCGTTCCCGATGATCGTCCGTGATTTCCAGAGTGTCATCAGCCGCGAGGCGAGAGCACAGATCCTGGAAAAGGAAGGAAAGCTTCCGGATGTAGTTATGGCATGTGTCGGCGGTGGAAGCAACGCCATGGGTATGTTTTATGAGTTTATTAAGGATGAAGATGTAAAACTCATTGGCTGTGAGGCAGCGGGGCTGGGTGTGGACACAGACAGAACGGCGGCAACCATGGCAACCGGTACAGAGGGGGTATTCCATGGCATGAAGTCTTACTTCTGTCAGGATGAGTATGGACAGATCGCACCGGTATACTCCATTTCGGCAGGACTGGATTATCCGGGCGTTGGACCGGAGCATGCATATCTCAAGGATATCGGCAGAGCGCAGTATGTGCCGGTAACCGATGAGGAGGCAGTACAGGCATTTGAATATATTGCCAGAGAAGAAGGTATTATCGCAGCCATCGAGAGCTCTCATGCAGTGGCTCATGTGATGAAGCTTGCACCGACTATGAGAAAAGACCAGATCATTATCTGCTGTCTGTCAGGACGTGGCGATAAGGATGTGGCAGCAATCGCAAGATACAGGGGGGTTGATTTACATGACTAGGATACATAACGCATTTGACGGCAAAAAAGCATTTATCGGATTTATAACAGCAGGAGATCCGAATCTTGACAAGACAGAAGAATTTGTACTGCAGATGGAAAAGGCAGGAGCCGGGCTGGTTGAGCTTGGTATCCCCTTCTCAGACCCTATCGCAGAGGGGCCGGTGATCCAGGAGGCCAATATCCGGGCTCTTAAGGCTGGCTGTACCACAGATAAGCTCTTTGATATGGTGGCGCGCCTTCGTCAGAAGACACAGATTCCACTGGTATTTCTGGCATATCTCAATACATTGTTTAAGTATGGCTATGAGAAATTTTGTTCTAAATGTGAGGAAGTCGGGATCGACGGCGTGATCATTCCGGATATGCCGTATGAAGAGAAGGGAGAGTTAGCCGATATTGCGGCAGCTCATAATGTAGATATTATTTCCCTGATCGCACCAACCTCTGAGAACCGGATCCAGATGATCGCCAAGGAAGCCACAGGATTTATCTATGTAGTTTCTTCCATGGGAGTAACCGGCGTCCGCAGCGAGATCACCACAGATGTGGGTAAGATCGTTGGATTGATCAAAGATGTGACAGATACACCGACAGCCGTTGGTTTCGGTATCAATACCGCAGAGCAGGTACACAAGTACAGCTCGATCGCAGACGGTGCCATTGTGGGAAGTGCCATTGTAAAGATCGTTGAAAAGTATGGAGAAGAGGCCGGATCTCACATATACGATTATGTTCATGAGATGGTAGAGGGGCTTGCTGATTAGTATCACTATTGTCAGGAGCTTCGCAGATCATAAAAAACAAAAAGACGACTGCTGCGGCGGTCGTCTTTTTCTGGATTTCTCCCCGGAAAAATGTTATATTACATATGATTTGCTCATCTCAGGGGCAAAGTGAAAACAAAGGAAAGTGCAGAGAGAAAAATGATGGATATTACAATGACAGGCATTGATTATAGGAATGCCGGACTCGATATCAGAGGAAGATTCAGTTATACAAAAAGAGAGCAGGAGGAGACGATACAGGCACTCAGACAGATGGAGGGGATCTCAGGATGTATTCTTTTGTCCACATGCAACAGAACAGAGCTTGTCCTGTCTT
>CADAKW010000099.1:0-8027 GCA_902788645.1 uncultured Lachnospiraceae bacterium | reverse complement strand
CGGAATAGACGCGGTCCGGGATCTGTTTGCACTGGCAGGAGGATTAAAGTCCCAGATCCTGGGGGAGGATCAGATCCTGACGCAGATGAAGGATGCGGCAGATTTTTCAAGGCAGTTTTTTGGAACAGATAAGATATTGGAGACTTTGTTTCGCATGGCAGTAACCGCAGGTAAGGAAGTGAAGACCAAGATCGCACTTCCATCCTCCAATCATTCAGCACCGCTAGCGGCAATCTCGGGTTTAGAGCAGGAAGGAGCCGATTTTCGGGGACAACGGTGTCTGGTGATCGGAAATGGTGTGATGGGGCGGTTGACAGCACAGCTTTTGCTGGACAGGGGAGCGGATGTGACCGTGACCATACGGCAGTACCGCAGTGGTATCGTGGATGTGCCACCTGCTGCAAAGAGGATCGATTACTCGAAGCGTTATGAAAAAATGTCGGAGTGCAGATATATCTTTTCGGCGACGGCCAGTCCTAACACAACGATCACGCGGGACAAGCTGCCGGTGGAACAGCTGCCGGAAAATGTGTTTTTTGTGGATCTGGCTGTACCAAGAGACATTGAGGAAGAAATTGGAAAATTGTCAGGAGTCCGTTTATATGATATTGATGATTTCGGAGTAGATCTGCCGGAGGATGCTCAGTGAGAAAGCATCGGAGGATGTGATGGCGAGAGTGACAGGACAGCTTCGCAAAGATATGTCTAAGCTGCAGGAAAGTATGGAGGAAGAAGAGTTGGTAGCAGCCGAAGAGATTGTCCGAAAATCGGTACAGAAGGTCGTGAATAAACTGATGTTTTCTGTGAGAGATTCGGTGGATGTGTCCACTTTCCGGGATTGTGTGGATGCCATGTCAGACCTTTATCCGGGGGATCAGGAGGGGTAAGCGTATGGAGGATCAGAGAATGAGGACAATACGGATCGGAAGCCGGGAAAGCAGGCTGGCGGTAGTACAGTCAGAGCTGGTGCAAAGTTATCTGCAGGAGCAGGGAATTGATGCTCCGATCATTACAATGAAAACCACTGGACGCAGCACTTCTTGACGGACGAAGTGACATTTCTGTGCACAGTCTGAAGGATGTGCCGGCAGAGGAGAATCCCAATCTGCCTCTGATCGGTTATTCGGACCGGGAGGATCCGAGAGATGTGCTGGTTCTGCCAAAGGGAGTATCGGAACCGGATGAACGGCTTCCTATCGGATGTTCGTCCCGGAGGAGAGTGCTGCAGGCGCAGAAGCTGTATCCACAGATGAGTTTTCGGAGTGTGCGGGGAAATGTGCTCACCAGATTAAAAAAGCTGGATGACGGAGAGTACAGTGCATTGATCCTGGCGGCGGCAGGCTTAAAAAGACTGGGACTTGCGGATCGGATCTCCAGATATTTTACGACAGAGGAGATCATTCCCTGTGCAGGTCAGGGAATCCTGGCGTTACAGAGCCGCAAAGGTTTTGATCGTGGAATATTAAGCGGATATGTGAATCAAGAGTCGGAAATTATTGTGAAATGTGAACGAACCTTTATACGTGCCGTAGGAGGAGAATGTTCTTCTCCGGTGGCAGCGCATGCAGTCGTTGAGGACGGAGAAATTCTTTTGCGGGCAATGTACAGTAAGGGAAGCGGAGAAATGGGTTATGTGACCGGAGAGCGGAAAGGGTCGGTTACGGATCCAGCCGGGGTGGCAAAAGCTCTGGCAAAGGAGCTGATGGAGCAGTTTGAGCAGGAGAAGGGCTGAAAAGAAAGAGGCGGTATTAAAGAAAAGCCGGCGAAAGAAATAGAATAACCGAGATTGGAAAAGAGATGGAACCGGGACTGCAAAGGTTTTGGTATAAGGAGGAAAAGATGGCGAAGGGAAAGGTTTGGCTGGTGGGAGCCGGTCCGGGAGATGCAGAGCTTTTAACGAAAAAGGCAGAGAGAGTGTTGAACACAGCGGATGTGATCGTTTATGATGCTTTGGTAGGGCAGGCGGTCATTGCCGGACTTCCGGAAACAGCGGAGAGGGTTTATGTCGGGAAACGGTCTTCCCATCATGCGATGCCACAGGAGGAGATCAGCCGTCTTCTTGTTTCTTATGCTGAGAGAGAAAAAAATGTGGTCCGTTTAAAAGGGGGGGATCCCTTTCTGTTTGGCAGGGGAGGAGAAGAGATCGAGGAGCTGCTTGCGGGCGGAATCGACTACGAGGTTGTGCCGGGAATCACTTCGGCACTGGCGGTGCCGGCTTATAACGGGATTCCTGTGACGCACCGGGATTATTGTTCATCTCTTCATATCATTACCGGGCATAAACGTCAGGGGAAGAGTCTGGAACTGGATTATGAGACTTTGTGCCGGTTGGAGGGAACCCTTGTATTTTTGATGGGAGTGGCATCGGCGCCGGAAATCTGTCGCGGGCTTATTACAGCCGGAATGAATCCGCAGATGCCGGCGGCTCTTTTATCCCAGGGGACGACGGCAGGACAGCAGAAGCTGGTTTCTACCGTGGCAGAGCTGCCTCAGAGAATGAAGGAGGAAAAGCTGCCTACTCCGGCGATCTTACTCATTGGAAAGGTTTGTGCACTGGCGGAGGATTTCGGTTGGTATGAGAAGCTTCCTCTGGCAGGTACCAGAGTTGTTCTGACCCGTCCGAAGCAGCGGATGCAGAGGCTGGCAGAAAAGTTCCGCAGTCTGGGAGCCGAGGTGTTGGAGTTCCCATCCATACAGATCTGTCCGATAAAAGGGACAGATCTGTTCCGGGCTTTGGCGCAGATTGAGACATATCAGTGGCTTGTATTTACCAGTCCTTCCGGTATTGATGTATTTTTTGAACAATGTGCTGAAGTAAAATTTGACATTCGAAGGTTATCCGGCCTGAAAATTGCAGTGATTGGATCGGGGACTGCCAGACAGTTGGAGCAGCATGGCATTTATGCGGATCTGATCCCGGAGGAATATTCGGCAGCGGCGTTGGGCGAGGCGCTGGCGGAGCAGACAGACGAGCAGGATCGTATCCTCATAGCCAGGGCAGAGGCGGGATCACCGGATCTGTTGGCAAGGCTCCAAAAGGATGTTTGTCATCCGGTAGACGATATTGCGATCTACCGTACGGAAGCAGTAGACCGTACCTTGGAAAATGTGGGACGGGACAGACCGGCACTCGAGGGGCTTGCGATGGATGAACGTGCAGTCTTTGTGTTTACCAGTGCGTCCACGGTACGGGGGACGGTGGAAAATATATCTCCGGATGCGTGCGCACGGATGCGGGCCGTCTGCATCGGCGAACAGACGGCAAGGGAAGCCGGACGGTATGGGATTGCGGTGCAGGTGGCAGAAAAGGCTGATGAGGAGTCGCTGGTAGAGGCTGTGGTAGAACGGGCAGCGGTCAGGGAAAAGTAATAGAGAAAAGAAAAACCTAGAGCTGGCACTCTAGGTTTTTTGTGATTCACTTGGAATCATAATCGCATTTCTTAGCTAAAATTATATTACTATTATTTGATTAAAAATGCAACCCTAATCTTAAACCGAGATAGTGTAAACTGTTCTTCGGAAAAAATGAGCAGATCAGCTCCCGAATAGTTTTAAGAACCTTAACTTCTTTTAAACCAGTGTACCAAAGGAGCCGTCCGTGCTGTTTTTGACCGGCTGGAAAAACGATTGGGTACGATAACCTTGACATTCTTCATATAATCCTGTACCTCAAACACATCTGCTATTTTTTCGCAACGTGAACATAAAAATGAACGCCATGTGTTCTTTTTCCTTTTCTCACATAATTAATTTCTTTATTCATTGACAGAATCTCAAAATCCTGAAGTAATCCAAACAAGTCATTTTCATCCACATAGCAATGCGGGATACCGGCTTCATGTCCCTCCGTTGCTATCATCGTATATCCATCCACCGTTTTTTCTTTAACATAATGTGGATTATCCTTTGTATTGAATGAAATAAATGCCTCTCCTTTATCCTTCAAAACTCGATTTATCTCCCTCAATGCCTTAACAACTCCATCATAACTGGTATGATAGATTGTATGAAAACATATGACGCAATCAAAACTTTGATTTTCATATGATAGCTCCGTCATATCCTCCACTCTCGCATCTATATTATCGAGACCTTTTTCTTTTATCTGCTCTTTCACATATGTGATGCTACTTTCCGATAAGTCTATTGCACTCGCCTTAAAACCATTTTTTGCAAAGAAAAAGGCGTGCCTTCCCTTCCCTGTTCCAATATCCAATACTGAGTGATACTTTCTAACCCAGCTTAGTGCCACAGATAAAAACTCTTCTGAAATCTCATTCCATGATTCAGACTTCACTGCATCCCAATCCCAGCCCTTATGCTGTATTTCCACGATAATCATCTCCTTCTCGTATTATATAGTAGTAGTGTTTATAGACCCTCTCCAAGGTCTGTTTGTGCTATACTAATTGGAGATACTGTGGATTGGTTCACACCTCCTACCACTTGATGATTATAGGAAGGCTCCAACCACAGTCTCTTTGTATATTACCTGAATCCGTGAAGTTCGTCAATAGAAAACCGAACATATTTTCGTGTTATTATGATTAAGCTGTCGACTCTTTCCAGTAGGAAGGGGGGTGATACATGACAGCACTAGCCTGACGGTGTAGTTCTCCGTGATGAACTTTAGAGTCTTGGAAACTGTGCGATTCCAAGACTCTTTATATTATATATAATAATAAAGAGATATATTATAAAATATATATTTACTTTGGTGCTAAAATAAATTATAATATTAGCATGAAAGGAAGTAAAAGCATGAATCAAAAAGAACAGATTAGAAATTTGTTTGTGGAGAATGGCGGAATGATCCAGACATCACAGGTGATGAATACAGGAATTGCCAAAACAGTATTTTACCAGTATGTAAGAGATAATGAGGTAGAGCAGATTTCGCATGGTGTCTATGCCACAAAAGATACTTGGAAAGATGTAATGTTTCTGGTGCATATTCGGTGCAAGCAGGCAGTCTTTTCACATGAAACAGCACTTTTTTTTCATGACCTTACAGATAGGGAACCGATAGAGTATGAAATTACGGTAAAGACCGGATACAATCCTTCCAAGTTAAAGGAGGATGGAATTAAGGTATATACAATAAAAAAAGAACTGCATGCAGAGGGGATTATTATGATGCAAACGTCATTTGGGCATTTTGTTCCTGTTTATAATATGGAGAGAACTATCTGCGACATTGTAAGAAATCGTAATAATACGGAAATGCAGACTTTCCAAAGTGCGTTAAAACAATATGTAAGACGGAAGGACAAGAATCTGCGGTTACTCATGCAGTATGCAGCAAAATTTCATGTAGAAAAGATCCTAAAACAATATTTGGAGGTGCTGTTATGATAAAATCAGCGACACAGTTAAAGGATTTGATTCGGAATTTGTCAAGAAAGAAATCAGCCGACGCACAGATTTTGATGAGAAATTATATGATGGAGCGTTTCTTAGAGAGGATTTCTATTTCAAAATATCAGGATAAATTTATTTTAAAGGGTGGTATGTTGGTAGCTGCAATGGTGGGACTGGATGCTCGTGCTACTATGGATATAGACGCTACAATTAAAGGCGTAGATGTAAATTTAGAAGAGGTAGAAAACATTATTGCAGATATTGTGTCTGTTCCGTTGGAGGATGGTGTGACATTTCGTATCAAGCAGGTTTCTGAGATTATGGATGAGGCAGAATATCCGGGTGTGAGGGTTGGTATGGAAACAGAGTTTGATGGAGTCAGAACACCATTAAAAATTGATATTTCTACAGGGGATGTTATTACACCCAAGGAGATGCAGTATAACTTCAAGTTAATGCTTGAGGATCGTTCTATTGAGGTATGGGCATATAATTTGGAAACGGTTATGGCTGAGAAGTTGGAAACTGTGATTTCAAGGAACATTACTAATACCCGTATGAGAGATTTTTATGATATTCATATTCTGCTGAATCTATATGGAAATATGTTGGATACAAAAATTTTGGGAGAAGCATTACAGGCGACAGCGAGAAAAAGAGAAACAGAATATCATCTGAAAGATGCAGAAAAAATATTTGAGGAAGTGCAGGAAGATTCTGGAATGGAGAAACTTTGGAAGGTATATCAGAAAAAGTTCTCCTATGCGGCAGATATATCTTGGAAAATGGTTATGGAATCAGTACGGAAACTTTATTGCATGAGTAAAAAATAAGAAAAAACTAGACCTGGCATTCTGTTTTTTGTCATTCCCCAGGAAGCATGATTGCATCCCCACAGGGATAGTGTTAAAATGCATAGAAATACATTGAAAAGAAGAATAAAATTATGACAACATTACAGGCATATGACATTCTGGCAATATCACAGGATACAGACTTTAAGGAAATTAAAAAACAATATCGCGTCAGACGGATTGTGAGAATACCGCCGGAAAACGAAGTTCACGGAATTCATCGGAAGGAAAAAAGCAGTCTCAAACAGCCTCCCAGACCGCATGGCATACAAAATATGGACAAGGTTCATGGAATGCAGAGATGGGCTGGGATGCCCCGGAAAATCCAGGGGCTTATACGAAGCGGAAGATTTTTCATAAAGTTGAAGATATGGATGGAACCATGATCGGTGTTGTGTCGATTGCAGAGGGAAAATATCTGTGGAAGCCAGAGGAGGATTTTTCGTTATTCTTAAAAAGCATTCTGGAGTGCAGTGATCGTCTGCTGGCAGAGATCGATGAAAGAAATGGGATGAGCCGGCAGGCGGAAATACGTCTTCGATTTCAGGCGGAGCTTGCTTATCTGCTAGCGCAGCAGTTTATTGACGGGGCAGAAAGTATGGAGGAATTGCTGACACCGGTAGAGACAGGGAAAGAGGCTGAAACCTACTACATTCCGGCAATGCTTGAGGCTGGAGGGACGACAGCGGGACTGAGAGTCGGAATGATATTATATCCGGCGGGGGTCCGGGCACATCGTCTTTATTTGAAAACAAAGACCGGAAAAGAGGCAGGTTATTTGTCTTTTCGGGATGACAGATTGTATCATATTGTGATTCCTTTGCTGGAACAGAAACGCGCACAGGTTAAGATTGAAGTGTCCCGAAAACAGGACAGAAAAAACACGAGCGGAAGAATTAAATACAAAAATATTGATTTCTGGATGCGGATTCCAAGAGAGACTACGGGAACATTTCCGGAGAGTATTGGCCTAAAGATCGAGAATTTGTTGAAACAATATGAGAACAGATAAAACAAAATAGGTTGAAGATATGGAACGAAAAATGCGTTTAAATTAATATTAAAGGTGAGGAGAAAGGAAAATATGAGTCAATTTCAAATGGAAAAAGGAAGACCGAAAAATGGGACAGGACGAATGGACACAGAGCTTCGCGTATATGATTTTCTGGACCAGTTAGGAATAGAGTATGAGCGGATCGATCATGAGGCTGTGGAGACAATGGAGGCCTGCATAGAAATTGATCAGGTACTTGCACCGGCAGTTGTCTGTAAAAATCTTTATTTGACGAATTCCAAAGAGGATCATTATTATCTGCTGATGATGCTGGGAGATAAGAAATTCAGGTCCTCTGAGGTGGCAGGGCAGATTGGAAGCACCAGATTATCCTTTGCCTCAGCAGAAAGGATGAAGGAGTATCTGGATATCAGACCCGGTTCCGTCAGTGTTATGGGATTGATGAACGATACAGAGCATCGGGTGAAGCTTTTGGTGGATGAAGATCTGCTGGCACATGAGCTGTTAGGATGCCATCCCTGCGTAAATACATCGAGCCTGCGGATGAAGACCGAAGATGTATTAAAAAGATTTGTGCCGGCAACAGGGCATGATTATATTGCGGTTCATGTTGGAAAAGCTGCGAATTTGTGATATACTCAACTTTAAAGAAACAGAGATCATATGTCCGGCACACAGACAATCTCTGTAAAAATACGAGGAACGTGTGCAGAAATGAGGATGAAAATGGATATTGTATGTTTGGACTTAGAGGGAGTACTTGTACCGGAGATCTGGATCGCATTTGCAGAGGCAAG
>CADAKW010000098.1 GCA_902788645.1 uncultured Lachnospiraceae bacterium | reverse complement strand
TCCCCTGCAGACCGCCATAGCAAGCTCCTCATCCTTATCTGCCATATTATATAAGGCTCCATGAGGCTTAACGTGCTGCATTTTCACATCATGTGCCGCACAAAATGCTTTCAGAGCACCTATCTGGTATATAATAAGATCTGTGACCTCTGCGGGAGCAACTTTCATATTACGTCTTCCAAACCCTGCCAGATCCTGATATCCCGGATGTGCTCCGATCATAACGCCACATTCTGCCGCCATCCGGACCGTTTTATCCATGATCACCGGATCTGATGCATGAAAACCGCATGCAATATTTGCCGATGTGATCCATGGTAAAACCTGCTCATCCATTCCAATCGTATAATTTCCAAAGCTCTCGCCCAGATCACAATTTAAATCTACCATTTTCATCCGCAATCCCTCCTAATCTGATCCATACTTTAATTCAATATTTCTGACATCTGTGATCAGCATATGTCCCGGCGCATGAGTGATACAAAAATCCGGCTTCGATTCCATAATGACATTTTGCGGTGTTACGCCACACGGCCAGAATACCGGCACCTCTCCCGGCCGGATTGTGACCATATCTCCAAAATCCGGACGGCCCAGATCCCGGATTCCAATCTGCTCCGGCGCTCCAATATGAACCGGCGCCCCATGAACCCTCGGCATTGCTCCCGTTACCATGACAGCCTTCGACACCTGCTGATACGGTATCGGCCGCATGCTGACCACCATATTTCCCCGGAACAATCCTGCAGACTGACAGGGAATATTGGTTTTATACATCGGAACATTGCAATTTTCCTCGATATGACGGACAGGCAGGCCGGTTTCCAGCATTTCTGCCTCAAAGGAAAAGCTGCATCCGATCAGAAAGCTCACCAGATCTTCTCTCCAAAAACCGGAGATTTCCGGATATTCCCCCTGAAGCTCTCCGTTTTTATAAATGCGGTATTTGGGAATCTCCTTTGTAATGTCACAACCGGGTGCTATTGTTTTTAAAAAGGGATCTCCCATATCCCCCACTTCAAGCAACGGACAGGACCGGGGATTTCTCTGGGTAAACAGAAGAAAATCATACGCATATTTCTTTGGCAAAATAACCAGATTGGCCTGTGCATACCCCGCACACATACCAGCCGTCGGTCCGGTAATTTCCTGTACTGCAATCCGTTTTCTTATGTCCTTTGGTTTCGAATGAAAATAATCCGTCATTAAACCACATCCTTCCATATCACCATTCTTTTGACTGCTCTTCTAAAAGCATTCTTTTGATATCAGATCTTTGTATAGCTTCTGTGCCTTCTCCACATCTATTTTCTTAAAATGTATCCGGTCCCCCGGCTTACACTGTGCCACCTTGCTAAGATCCATCCGGCATACGGTACCAATCTTGGCGTAACCTCCCGTTGTCTGATGATCTGCCATCAGGATAATCGGTTTTCCACTGGCCGGAACCTGAATGGAACCAAAGGTAATTCCATCAGACACAATGTCTGTACCATTTTTGCTTTCAATCATGCTGCCATCCAGACGGTATCCCATCCGGTCACTGTCCTCCCGCACCTGATAGTACCCGGAATAAAAAGTATGTAATCCCTTCTGGGTAAACATTTCTTCCTGGGGTCCCGGAATCACCCGTACTTCCACTTCGTCCGAATACTCCGGGATACTTACTTTCCGATTTTTAATTTCTGAAAACGCCGCCGGACTCTGTCCGATTTCCAGTACATCTCCCCGTTTCAATTTTCTCCCATGAAAGCCTCCCATTTCACATCGTATATTTGTGGCATAGCTTCCCATAACCAACGGAACCATAAAGCCGCCGGAAACAGCAAGATACGTCCGGCAGCCCTTTGACGCCATCCCCAGATTCAGAACAGCACCTTTTTTCACTGCAACCGCACAGTTCATTTCCACCGGCTGTTCCTCTATCACAGCCCCCATATCCGCTCCTGTGAGTGCAAGGATCGTATCCTGCGTGAACCTGTAGCTGCCACCATATACCGTAAATTCCAAAACTGCTGCCGTCTCCGGATTACCCACGAGATAATTTGCTTTTCTGTACGCCTGCTGATCCATAACACCGGAGCAGGTCATACCTGACTGCTGATACCCGTACCGTCCCAAATCCTGTACAGTGGTCAGCATCCCCGGAATAATAACCTCAACTGCCATAATCGCTCCTTTTACTCCTGTATTACATCAAGTGAATATGTTCCCTTTAAAATTTCCTGACGGATATCGTAATAGTCCATAATAGAAATTGGCACAAAACGTATATATTCTCCAGCCCTCAAAAGAACAGGATCCTCCCGCTCCGGGTCATAAAGATCCACCGGAGTTCCTCCGATCAGACGCCAGCCTCCGGGTGAATCCATAGGATAAATTCCTGTCTGGTTTCCTCCGATCCCCACCGCCCCTTTACCGATCCTGACTCGCGGTGTATCAAGACGCGGAACCTCCAGACGTTTGTCCAATCCTCCTAAATACACAAAGCCCGGCAAAAATCCCAGCATATATATTTTATAATCCACACTGCTGTGAAGCTCTATGATCTCCTCTCTTGAAAGTCCGGTTAATTGTTCCATACCAGTCAGATCTGCACCAAATCTTGCGCCATAACAACATGGAATTTTCACAATCCTGTGATGTGCTGCCCGTTCCGTTTCCAGTTCGCGGCTTAAAACGGAAAGCATCACAGAAAGCTTTGAATACGAAATCTGAAGCATATCATATGAAACAAGCAGAGATCGAAACGTAGGAATCATCTCCGTAATCCCGGGGATATTTTCCTGCCGGAGCTTTTTGGCCAATGCATGTACCTTCTCATTGATTGCCTCATTAATCTCATTTCCAAATTCCACCACCAGTGCACTGTCCCCGGCAGGCATTACTTTTATATCCATAACAATCCCCGTCCCCTTTTCTTACTCCGTTGCATCCATAAATTCTTTCAAAAGTGCCTGACGAAGCTTGTCCACAAGATCTGTCGCCCTGCCTCCAACCGGTTTTCCGTCCAGCTCATCCGCACGTAAGCATAGCTTGCTGGAGCTTGTCACCAGAATCTCATCTGCTGCAAACATCTCTTCCAGGGTGTAAGGAGTTTCGCTGACCGGAATTTCCAGTTTTTTACACATTCTTATCAAATGCGCTCTTCCGATCCCCGGAAGGATCAAATTATCCGTCGGTGCTGTGATCAGCTTTCCATCTTTAATAATATGGCAGTTACTGTGTGCACACTCGGTCACACGCTTTCCCGGTCTGTACAATACAGTTTCGTCTGCCCCTGCTTTCTTTGCCTTTTCTGCCGCCATAACAGACGGGATCAGATTTAAGGTCTTGATATTGCAATGGAAAAAACGGGTATCCGGTGTTGTGATCAGTTTAATCGGCTCATCTCCGGCATCCACTGTATCAGGCTTTAACATGATCCAAAGATTGGCTTTTCCCTCCGGAAAAACATGATTGCGGATTCCGGTTCCTCTGGTTACCTGAAAATAAACAAACAGATCACCGGTATCCATTTTCTGAACCATTTCCTGAAGCAGTTCCTTCAGCTCCTGTTTTGTAACCGGCATTTCAATGTCCAATAATCCGGCACTGTTAAAAAAGCGGTCAATGTGTTCATCGATTGCAAAAATCTTGTAATTTCTGCATGGACCGGCATCATATACTCCATCACCAAACCAACAAACACGGTCGTTCATGGGAATGCTCATTTCCTCAAGTTCTCCATATTTTCCATTATAGTATCCTAAAGTTTTCATTGCTTTTCCTCCATTTCATTTCTAAAATAAATAAAAAAGACAGCAATGGAACTTTTGAAAGCTCCATTGCTGTCCGTCTGTTGATATTACAACAAGTATTTTTTGATTTACCCAAAGTGTATGCCGGTTTTTTGGGCTTGTCAAGACGAATGAAAATTTGCCAAATTTTTTCGGATATTTTGTTTTTCATCAAATTTTTTTCTGTCTGCCGTGATGCTTTTTTTATTATTTAAGCCTGACATAGATCCATATTTTTACTCTTCCAGTGCCTCCCGCAGCACCTTTACATTCTTTTCCATCAGACTCACATAGGTTTCTCCCGCATCAAACTGCTGCCTCGTGACATTATGACAGGTATAAAATGTCTCCACCTTTACCGTATGTTCCTTTGTGGATGCGGCTTCCGCCACCGCCTTTGCCACTTTATCGCTTGTCAGCTCAATTTTTAATACTACCGGAAGCTTGCGTTCTTTTACCTGACGGGTCAGATAAGTAATGGTCTCCGCACTTGGTTCCGTATCACTGCTGCAGCCCGCAAACGCCGCCGTATAATCAAGATCATATTCCTCCACAAAATACCGCAGCGGAAAACGATCTGCAAAAGCAAGATATTTATGCTTCGCATGACTTGTCACTTGACGGATATCCTCATCCAGCTTTTGCAGTTTTTTGATATATTGATCTGCATTTTGCTGATATTCCTTCTGATGCTCCGGATCTGCCTTCGCCAGATCCTTTGCGATCTGTGCCACGATCTTCTGCGCATTTACCGGAGATGTCCAGATATGTTCATCGATCTCTCCTGCCGCATCCGAAGCCTCCTCTGTTTCATGATCATGTTCTTCCTCTTCTGACGCATTATGATCCGCATCCTCTTTTCCATGTTCTTCGTGATCGTGTTCCTCTCCCTTTTCCTCCTGCATACCCTCCACATGCTCCTCCACAAGGGTATCCACATGCTTCATCATCTCATCCGACATGATCCCTTTATTGTCCGCAGACTCTAACACCTGTCCAACCCACTGCTCATTCTCACCACCGTTATAAAGGATCAGATCAGCCTGTCCCATCCGGATCATATCCGAAGCTGTCGGCTCAAAGGAGTGGGTATCCATTCCCGCCGGCAGGATCAAAGACACATCCGCATATTTTCCTCCCACCTGTCTGGCAAAATCATAATAAGGAAATAAGGTTGCCACCACCTTGATCCTGCTGTCCGTTTTATCCTGTCCGGAAGTCTGCTCTGTTGCTCCGGTAAAACTGCATCCGCCGGCTGCCAGCATCACGGCACAAAAACACACCATCAGCTTCCAGCAAACCTTTCCTGCTCTCTTCTTATCATTTCTATTACTTCTCATTTTTATTTTTTCTCTCCATACATTCATTGCACATACCATAAAACATTGTCCTGTGAGGATTTACCTGAAAGCTGTGTTCCTCCAGTACATGATCATATAACTCCTCCATATGGCTGCACGCCATAGGGATCATATTGCCACAGTTTTCGCATTTCAGCAGAAACGATCCCTCGTCCTCTCCGGCATACTGATAGTGTGCCCCACTGTTGCCATCCAATACAATCTTATGAACAAGACCTTCCTGCTCAAACTTGTCCAGCTGACGGTAGATCGTGGTAAGGCCGACCGACTGTCCCTGCTCCTTCAAATGAGCGGCAATCTGGCTCACGGTCACATAACGCTCTCCTCCTGTCATTAGATACTCCAGAATGATCTTCTGCTGCTTTGTATGATAATGTTTTCCTTTATTCACTTGATTCACTCCATTCTCTCATAAAAAATTGTCGACTCCCACCCCCAATGAATATATAATACCGATAATAT
>CADAKW010000097.1 GCA_902788645.1 uncultured Lachnospiraceae bacterium | reverse complement strand
ATAATAAATATGCCCTTTTTTAGGCTGCATATATTTATTTTTACTTTTGTACTTTTTGGCAGAGAGAAAGCTGATCTTTAAATCAGGTGTTTCTACAATATCCCCGACCTGGAACGTGTTTTTCTCTTTTTTGTCAGATTTGTCTGCCGAGTCGTTTTTGGATGTTCCTGAGGTTGCGACTTCTCCGGTTTTCTTTGGTTCATTAGAATCGCTGCCACCGGCAATGCTCCCAATTACGATGATGGCGATCACAATAATCACGATCCATTTCAATTTTCCTTTCATTTGTGTACCTCCTAATATAGCAGTGTTTTAGAAACTCCTTTTCATTTTAAATAAGAAATTTCCGGAAATCGTCCGCTATACAGCGGAATATGATGACATTCCCACTGAACCAATATCCTAAAGTGCAAAGCCGCAGTTATGCTCCACCTAGAAGGGTGACCAGGGACAGGATCAATATATAATATACAAAGAGATAAATGATCGTCATGATCAGGTGAAGCAGCCTGCTGTGGTTCATTAGAGGAAGACGGTTGCGGATATGGCAGTAATTTCCTATAAAAAATATCGTGCCCATCAGCATCAAAAAGGAACCCAGCCGATTCACAAACAGAGGAAATCCGGATAGAGGGATCCCCTTGGAGCCGGTGACGGTCAGAGTCGAGCAGAGCCAGAATATCAGAAGATATCCCGGAGTAGCGGTGATTATCTTCCAGTTGGTACCGGTACGAAAACCAACGGGGAGCTTCTCGTGATAAGGATATAATTGTTTGGTGAATAAATTGTGTTTTACACGGTTTTTCGATGACGAAGGCATTTCCGTAGAACTGTTTTTTTGGGCAAAAACAATGAGTTCTTTGCGGAGCTGGTCAATATTCTGGTAACGCTCTGCCTTATCCAAATGGACGCATTTCTGGATAATAGGGTTCAGCTTTCCGTGATACCTACCGCTGTCCGGGTAATCTTTCGTCAGCAGGTAATATATAGTGACTCCCAGGGCGTAGATATCCGTGCGGGGATCGGACTGACCAAACCCATATTGTTCCGGTGCTGCAAATTTTTTGGTTCCCATTAATCTTGTGTCTTCGGAATGTGTCAGATTGAATTCTTTGGCAGCATTAAAATCAATCAGTTTTATAATTCCATCATTACTGATCATAATATTGGAAGGTTTAATGTCTCTATGTACAATGGGTGGCTGACTGGTATGGAGGGGTTCTAAAATATCACAGACCGCGAAAGCAATGCTGACTGCTTTTTCTTCCGAAAATGTGCCATTTTGCTCCATAAACTGTTCCAGAGTCAGACCGTGTATATATTCTTCGATTACGGTTAAGACGGAATCATCACAAATACATAGCATAATCCTTGGAATATTTGGCAGATTGGCATTTTTAAGCCGCATATATATGTCCTGGTTAAACCATTGCAGTTCTTTTTTTATATAAATTATGCCTGATTCATTGTGGCGGACCAGCCAGATGTTTTTTGAGTCGTCAAGTTTTGTAAGTTCCTGATAACAGGATAGTTCATAGCGTTCTTCTATCGTCATTTTTTCACCTTGCATATTGTTTTTGATTTTCTTATACTAATAGTATATCACAAATTCGCAACGCAAGGGAGCTATAATAAACAAATTCGCAACGCAAGGGAGCTTGTTCACTTGCCAGGGAGGGGAATATGGAAAAACCGACAACAGAGTTATTAAATGTGTTAAATCAACTGAAACCGTCCGAGATGGATGGGTTTATACAAAGTTATGGGAAACAAGCAGGGAATGGAGCTGTTTTCTCAGAATATATAGCCGGACACGATATAGAAGTTTCCGACATTGTAAAGAGAAGTAAGGGACTGATTTCCAAGTCATATATTTATGACATTCTGGGGGGAATCAAGAAAAATCCCTCCAGAGATATTCTCCTGATCTTGTGCATAGCATCCCGGATGGACCGCAAATATGTCAGACGTGTCTTAGAAAACTATGGACAACGTGATCTTTATGTGAAGGATACCAGAGATATTATTATTGCAACCTACATCAATAATCAAATATATGATCTGGATCGGATCAATGATGAATTATTTCGATACAATTTACCGTTGCTCCATGCCGGCTCATAGGTGGTCCGTCTATCCTGTCATTGATTTGTCTTAAATAAGTGATTATAATGGAATACAGTCAAAATGCATTTACACACAGGGACGATATCATTTGCTCTCTGTGTGATGCACAAAAATCGTGCACTGATATATAATATCGTGTTGATAGGAGTTACAAATGCAGACAAAAGGAAAAGCAGAGCACATCAGAAAACTTCCGGAAATTGTTTATGATGAGGTGCTGTCAGAACAGCAGACAGAAACGGAGGATAGTTCCACTAAAGGGATCCATGCGGGCGATGTATACCAATATTTCGATTTCAAGGCACTTCGTGCCTCGGTGGAGCTTCCGGAGAAGAGCCGGCGGAGGGCAAACCAGATCAAAAAGGACCGGAATCTGAAAATATTGGAGGCATCAGATGGATATGTAGGTGCATTGGGAGATGCTCCGGCATGTGCATTCCGGTTTCGTGGGCAGGAGAATCTATACCGGCGAAAGTCTCCTGTGGATATTGACCTTCTTTTGTCAAAGGATAAAGTACTTCGTGCGGAATGCAGCTGCCACGAGTGTTACGAAGCACGTTATTACTGGTCCCGAAAATCAAATTGCGGGTTTATTGCAGCAGCTCTGGATATGGCTATTGATTATCTGAAGGAACACAGCCGCTTAGATGCCACAGACAAGCTCGCCGTGAAGGTGATCCACAACTTCGCAGAAAAGAGACGTTCCCAGATCATCTCAGAAAACCGCCGCCAGGAAAGCTCGGTGGTTCTGGAACCGAGGATTGTCCTGAAGGACGAGGAGATAGGCCTTTCCTTTAAGGTGGGAGATGACAAACTGTTTGTTGTGAAGGATCTGTATCATTTTGCATATTTGGTTAAGAATTCCTCAACGGAGATTTATGGAAGCAATAAGGTCATCAATCATGGAATACAGAATTTTACACCGTTTTCCGGAAAATGGGTGAAATTTATCCTGGACTGTGTGGCAGAAGAAGAACGAATGTTTCAGGTTATTGAGGAAAAAACGTGGCAGAGGATCAACAAAAAAGTGGCCAGACTGGATTTGTATGGCTGGAGGATCGACCGGCTGTTTGAACTGATCGGGGAGAAGGGGATTTCCTACGAAGATCGTGATCATAAAAGAAAGCTTATGCTGCAATGTACAGAGAGAAATCCGAAAATAAAACTCAGAATCTGTGCGGTTCAGGAGAAAGGCGTATTTCAGGGAGTTCAGGTATTTATGGATGCGCCCCGGATGTATGTGGGAACCGGCAGGGTATACTATATCGACGGGGAGAGAGGAGAGCTTTGCCGGACAAAGGATGATTTTTACGAAAAAATGGAACCGTTTCTGACAAGGCTGGACGATGATGAAGGGATGTATTTTATGGTGGGACGCCGGAATCTGCCGGATTTTTACTACAGCGTTCTGCCGGAGATTGAGGATTATGCAGATATTGTGGAAGAAAGACCGGAGATCATAGAGCAGTATCTGTTGCCGGAGACGAAATTTTCCTTTTATCTGGATGCGGACGATGATGATGTGCAGTGCCGTGTCATGGCAGAGTATGGCAGCCGGAAATGCTCATGTCTGGATCAGTATCGGAGAGATGTGAAGCCGGAGGCGTATCGTGTCTCGGTAAAGGAGCAGGAAATGCTGTATCTTCTGCAGCAGATGTTTCCGTCGGTGGATCTGGATGGAGACTGTCTGTCCTGTGGCGGCGATGAAGAGAAAATATATGACGTTGTTACACAGGGGGTGGAGACACTGGCGTCCCATGGCAATGTATATTGCACCACGCGTTTCCGGAATGTCAATACGCGCAAAAAGACAAGTCTGAATGTGGGAGTCAGCGTATCCGGCGGTATGCTTGAGCTGGAGCTTCTCACACAGGATATGACGCAGGAGGAGCTTTTAGAGCTTCTGAAGAATTACAAAAAACACAGTCGTTATTACCGGTTCCGTTCCGGAGAGTTTATTGAGCTGGAGGATTCCTCTCTTCAGATGCTTTTTGAAATGATGGAAACGATGCACATGACGCCGAAGGAGTTCGTGAAGGGAAAGATGCATCTGCCGTTATATCGTACCCTTTATCTCGATAAGATGCTGGAGGAGCATAGTGAGGTCTATAATACAAGAGACCAGCAGTTCAAACAGATCATCAAAAACATGAAATCTGTTTCTGAGGCAGATTATGAGGTGCCGGCAAAGCTGGATAAGGTCATGAGAAATTATCAGAAGAACGGCTTCCGCTGGGTAAAAACCTTGGAACAGTGTGGCTTTGGAGGGATTCTCGCAGATGATATGGGTCTGGGAAAGACATTACAGATGATATCTGTCATTTTATCAGCAAAGGAAAAAGGAATAAATAATACTTCATTAGTAGTATGTCCGGCATCCCTTGTTTATAACTGGACAGAAGAGTTTGAAAAGTTTGCACCACAGCTTAAGGTGCAGGCTGTGGCAGGAAAGGCAGAGGAACGCCGGGAAATGCTTCTGGAGACGGGAGACGCAGATGTGCTGGTTACATCCTATGATATTTTAAAGAGAGATATAGACCAGTATCAGGAAAAGGAATTTCTCTATGAGATCATTGACGAGGCACAGTACATCAAGAACCAGACGACGGCGGCCGCCAAGGCGGTAAAACTGATCCGGAGCAAGAGCCGGTTTGCACTGACCGGTACGCCGATCGAAAACCGGCTGAGCGAGTTGTGGAGCATTTTTGATTATCTGATGCCGGGATTTTTGTACAGCTATGATGCCTTCAAAAAGGATTTTGAAACGCCGATCGTCAAGCGGGGAGATGAGGACAAAATGAAACGTCTGCAGAAAATGGTCGGACCGTTTATTCTGCGCAGGCTGAAACAGGATGTACTCAAGGATCTGCCGGAGAAGCTGGAGGAGACGAGAACCGTCCGGCTGGAGGGACAGCAGAGAAAGCTGTATGATGCACAGGTTGTTCACCTGAAAAACGAGCTTGCCGGCAGCAGTGAGGAGGATTTCAGGAAGGATAAACTTCGTATATTGGCGGAGCTGACAAGACTTCGTCAGATCTGTTGCGATCCGGGGCTGTGTTTTGACAATTACCGGGGCGAGTCGGCAAAGCTGGAGTCCTGTCTTGAACTGGTCGAAAGTGCCATTCAGGGAGGACATAAAATACTTTTGTTTTCCCAGTTTACAAGCATGCTGGCACTTATAGAACAGAGCCTGCAGGAGAGAAGCATTGCTTATTACAAAATTACCGGTGAGACCAAAAAGCAGGAAAGGCTCAGTATGGTGAAGCAATTTAATGAGGATAACACACCGGTTTTCCTGATCTCACTTAAGGCAGGAGGCGTTGGACTGAATCTGACCGGAGCAGATGTGGTCGTTCATTATGACCCATGGTGGAATGTGGCAGTGCAGAGTCAGGCAACGGACCGGGCACACCGTATTGGCCAGACCAAAAAGGTGACGGTTTATAAGATGATCGCAAAGGGAACGATCGAGGAAAAGATCGTGAAGCTTCAGGAAACAAAAAAGAATCTGGCAGATCAGATCATTAATGGTGAAAATGTCGGTCTTGGCAGCATGACCCGAGAAGATCTGATGGAGCTTTTGGGTGTATAAGGGAATCACACAAACTGTTTATAACGCAGACTTCCTACCTTGAATAATCAGGTATGCCCATAATATTTCTTATGTCCATGGAAGGTTAATATAGATTTTTGCCTCTGGATATCTGGCAAAACCGTGAAGCTGTGACACCAAAATTGACGCAGATCAGTAGGATTTCTGAAAAGTCTTTGCTTTGCAATGTTTCGATGAATACGTGTCTGGACGACCAGGCCTCCTGGGTGGGATCAGCTATTTCGACAGGCACGCTCCCGCTACAGTGCGCTACGCAGCACTACATAGCATCCTTTAAAACAGGATGCAAGTAGTGGCGAGCGCAAGTGCCTTACGAAACACCTGAATCCCACCCGGAGGCACGTACGGGAAGACACGTTCATCGAACATCGAAACAGCAAAGCATATAGACTTTTCGAAAT
>CADAKW010000096.1 GCA_902788645.1 uncultured Lachnospiraceae bacterium | reverse complement strand
AAACAGCAAAGCAATCAGACTTCCCGCAAGCCGTTAGTGACAAGGCAATTTCCAGACACAGCTCCGGGTATTCAAGTCCTTAAAAGCCAAAAATCATATTCAATACCCCGGAACATCAGAAACAGTCTGGGCGTATTATAGTTCTTGGTGTGGGAAGTTTGAGTCATATAAATCAGGGAGGTATGAAAATGAACGAACAAGACACCATTCATTTATTACAGGAGTGTGATTCCGGCAGTAAAATGGCCGTTTCAGCTATCGATGAAATTATGGACAAAGTCCATTGTCCGGATTTTAAGTCCCTTTTAAAGGAAACAAAGGAGCATCACGCAAAACTTGGAAATGAGATCCATGAAGAACTCTTAAAGCACCACAGCCGGGAAAAGGACCCAAATCCTATGGCAAAAAGCATGGCCTGGTTAAAGACCAATATGCAGATGGGAATTGATGAAAGCGACGAAACCGCTGCAGATCTTATGACAGACGGATGCAATATGGGAATTAAGTCTCTCTATAAATATTTAAATCAGTACGATGATGCCGATCATACCGCGAAGGATCTCTGCCAACGTCTGATCTCCATTGAACAGGAGCTCAGGAAATGTATCCGGTGTTATCTGTAACAATTTCAGCACAAGCATAGTATATAATAAAGAAATACTCCCGAAAAATATGTCAAAATTTGACACTATCCCCTTCTTTATTGTATAGTGGAAAGAGTTGAATGTCCTATGGATATCATGGGACATCATTTTTTTGTCAGTAACACAAACACTAAAGGAGGAAATTCAGAATGACTGATGTGTGTATTATCATCGCAATCGCCGCATATCTGATAGGAATGATCTATATCGGTATCCGGTTTAGTAACCAGAACAAAACCTCGGAGGACTTCTATCTGGGAGGCCGTAAAATGGGGCCTCTCGTTGTAGCCATGAGTGCAGAAGCCAGTGATATGTCAAGCTGGCTGCTGATGGGACTGCCCGGTGTTGCTTATCTTTCCGGCGTCTGCAGCGCATTCTGGACCGCCGCCGGTCTTGCGATCGGTACCTGGCTGAACTGGTTCTTTGTTGCCAGACGTCTCCGCCGTTATTCCAGCAATATCAAGGCCATCACCGTTCCGGATTTCCTTGCAAAGCGTTTTCATGATAAGAAAAATATCATTACTGCCGTTGCCGCTCTGGTCATCGTGATCTTTTTCATTCCATATACGGCATCCGGCTTTGCTGCCTGCGGTAAGCTGTTCCACAGTCTTTTCGGAGCAGATTATATGACAGCCATGGTTCTTTCTGCCCTTGTTATTGTATGCTACACATTAATGGGCGGTTTCAGTGCCGTATGTACCACCGATCTGATCCAGAGTATTGTTATGAGTATTGCCCTGATCACCGTTATGGTTTTTGGTGTCAACAAAGCAGGCGGTCTTGATGCCGTTATGGACAATGCCCGCTCTCTGCCGGGATACTTCTCTCTGACAGAGCTTTATGATGCCACCACAGGAAATGCCGTTTCCTACGGCGGAATCATCCCGATCGTCTCTACTCTTGCCTGGGGTATCGGTTATTTCGGTATGCCTCATATCTTAGTACGTTTTATGTCCATCGAGGATGAAAAGAAGCTTGTGCTTTCCCGCCGTATCGCTACGATCTGGGTAGTCATCGCCATGACTGTTGCCGTCTTTATCGGTGTGGTTGGTCTCGGCATGACAAAGTACGGTTCCATCAAGCCTTTGGATGATCCTGAAACAACCATTATGGCCATTACCAATCTGCTCAGTAAGCACGGTGTACTTCCGGCACTTCTCGCCGGTGTGATCCTTGCAGGTGTCCTTGCCGCAACTATGTCTACTTCTGACAGCCAGCTTCTTGCTGCTGCCTCCGGTATTTCACAGAACGTAGTAAAAGACTTCCTCGGCATCAAGATTTCAGAAAAAAGAGAGCTTCTCCTTGCCAGAATCACAATTATTGCGATCGCCATCGTTGGTGTGCTGATGGCAAGAGATCCAAACTCCAGCGTATTTGGTATTGTATCCTTTGCCTGGGCAGGCTTTGGCGGTGCCTTCGGTGCCGTGATGCTCTTTGCACTGTTCTGGAAACGCTGTAATCTGGCAGGTGCTCTTTCCGGTATGGTTGCCGGCGGTGCCGTAGTCTTTATCTGGAAATACTTTGTACGTCCTCTGGGCGGTGCCTTCGATATCTACGAGCTGCTTCCTGCATTTCTGGTATCCTGCGTGGTTATCGTGATCGTAAGCCTTCTCACAAAGGCTCCGGAAGAGGAGATCATTAAAGAATTTGACGCCGCTAACGTAAAATAAGCAGCGTACTTCCTACACACCAAAAAAGCCATAAATTTCATAGATATTACAATTCAATTTCTATGAAATTCATGGCTTTTCTTTTTATCCATGATTGCGGGACAATTTCTGAAATTATAACAATCTTCCCCGCTCTTTCTTTATAATAAATTATCTGGTAACAAGTGCTCCATCCTGACTATCGATCACAATGGTATCCCCGGCATGGACCGTATCCTCCAGAATCCGCCTTGCCAGCAGAGTTTCCACATGCTTTTGCAGATAACGCTTCAACGGACGTGCACCAAACGCCGGCTCATACGCCTGCTCCACGATCAGATCCATGGCTGCCGGAGTCAGCTCCACAGTAAGCTCCTTCTCACGAAGTCTGCCGTTTAACTCATCCATCAGAATATCAATAATGCCGTGGATGTTATCCTTAGTCAAAGGCTTAAAGAGAATGATCTCGTCCAGACGGTTCAAAAACTCCGGACGGAAGGAAGCCCTGAGATCTGCCATCGTCTGGCTTCTTGCCTCCTCACTGATGGTTCCATCCTCCTCAATGCCCTCCAGCAGATAGGTCGAACCGATATTGGAGGTCAGGATCAGGATCGTGTTTTTGAAATCAACGGTTCTGCCCTGGGAATCCGTGATACGTCCGTCATCCAGCACCTGCAGCAGCACATTGAACACATCCGGATGTGCCTTCTCAATCTCATCGAAAAGTACCACAGAATATGGTTTTCTGCGGACTGCCTCGGTCAGCTGACCGCCCTCCTCGTAACCAACATATCCCGGAGGCGCTCCGATCAGACGAGCCACAGAATACTTCTCCATATATTCACTCATATCAATACGGACCATCGCATTTTCATCATCAAACAACGCCTGCGCCAGCGTCTTGGCCAGCTCCGTCTTACCGACACCGGTAGGACCTAAGAACAGGAAGGAACCGATCGGCTTCGTTGGATCCTTGATTCCTGCCTTGGAACGAAGGATTGCCTCGGATACCAGTTCCACGCCCTCATCCTGACCAACAACTCTCTTGTGAAGCTCATCGGCGAGATGAAGAGTCTTCTCACGTTCACCCTCGGTCAGCTTTGCAATCGGAATACCGGTCCAGCGGGAAATGATCTTGGCAATCTCTTCCTCGGTCACAGCCTCCTGCACCATGGAGTCTCCGCGCTGTTTCGCCTTCTCTTCTGCCTCCTCAAGCTGTCTTTCCAGCTCCGGCAGCCTGCCATACTGAATCTCCGCAGCCTTGGTATAATCGCCCCTTGCCTGCGCCTGCTCCATCTCATTGCGGAGAGAATCTCTCTCCTCCTTGATCTTGCTGACCTTATCCACCTCAGCCTTTTCGCTTTCCCACTGTGCCTTCTGGTGCTCAAACTTCTCCTGAAGCTCTGCCAGCTCCTTCTGCAATGCCTCCAGACGTTCCTGAGACAAATGATCCGTCTCTTTCTTTAACGCCTGCTCCTCAATACGAAGCTGCATGATCTGACGGTTCAGCTCATCTAACTCCGCTGGCATACTGTCAAGCTCTGTCTTGATCATGGCGCATGCCTCATCCACCAGATCGATCGCCTTGTCCGGCAGGAAACGGTCGGAAATATAACGGTTGGAAAGTGTTGCCGCCGCTACCAGAGAGCCGTCTGTGATCTTTACACCATGGAACACCTCATAACGCTCTTTGATACCACGGAGAATAGAAATCGTATCCTCCACCGTTGGCTCTGACACCATAACCGGCTGAAAACGACGTTCCAGCGCCGCATCCTTCTCAATATACTGACGGTACTCATCCAGTGTGGTCGCACCGATACAGTGAAGCTCACCTCTGGCAAGCATTGGCTTTAACATATTGCCGGCATCCATAGAACCCTCTGTTTTACCGGCTCCTACAATGGTATGCAGCTCATCAATAAAAAGAATAATCTGTCCTTCACTCTTCTTGACCTCCTCCAGCAATGCTTTCAGACGCTCCTCGAACTCACCACGATACTTCGCACCGGCAACCAGAGAGCCCATATCCAGTGCAAATATCTTTTTATCTTTTAAGCCCTCCGGCACATCTCCCTTCACAATACGCTGTGCCAGTCCTTCTACAGCTGCCGTCTTACCAACACCTGGCTCACCGATCAGCACCGGATTATTCTTGGATTTTCTGGAAAGGATCCGGATAATATGACGAATCTCATTGTCCCTGCCGATCACCGGATCGATCTTGCCCTCTCTGGCTCTCTCCACCAGATCGTAGCCGTATTTTTCCAGAGCATCATAGGTAGCCTCCGGATTGTCACTGGTCACACGCTGGTTGCCCCGCACCTGGGACAATGCCTGCAGAAAACGCTCTCTGGTGATCTGGCACTGCTTCATCAATGCTTTGATCTCACGGCTTGGATGCTCCAGCATACTTAAGAAAAGATGCTCCACGGATACATATTCATCTCCCATCCGCTTTGCCTCGTCCTCAGCATATATCAACGCCTCATTGAGATAGCGGTCAATACGCATATCTCCGCCGCTGACCTTGGGACGTTTTGCCAGTACGCCATCTACCTGTGCCTGGAATACATCCACATCTATTCCCATCTTTTCAATGAGCTTCGGAATCAGGCTTCCCTCTACCCTCAGCATTGCCGCCAGCAGATGATCCTCGCCCATCTCCTGATGACCGTAATCCATGGCAACCTTCTCACATTCCTGTACTACTTCCTGTGACTTCGTCGTAAATTTACTGATGTTCATTGAAATCACCTTGCCTTTCTCAAAAACCTGCGGATTTCGCCGCAGGTTCTACTCTTTCTCTATTTACACTCACCTCTCTGAAATGTCCCTTTTCTTAGGATATACAGGTACCTTCCAATATATCCCCGATATGGTTCTCTCTCAGATTGACTACAATATAGCACCTTTTGTTAGCCACGTCAAGGGTTGAGTGCTAAAATTTACAAAAAAAATTGTGAAGCCTTGATTTTACAGGCTTCACAGAGTTTTATACTTGCTTTAACAAGCTTATAATTCATTAATCACTACTGATTCTATCCCCGGCACATCATTCAGCGCATAAAGTAATCCATGTACCGCTTTCAGTCCATCAGCAACATTTCCTGTATCATAATAAATGCTTATCTTATCCTGCTTTTTACTCACATCTATGTATGCGTCATCATTTTCCTCTGTTTGTTGATATTCGTCCATTTTCTCTTCGACTTTTTCATACAGATCGTTTGTATCCGATCCAGTGACAGTAAATGTAAAATTTTCACCATCAAAATCTTTAATCAAAACCTTATACCCCAAATTCAGGTTATCTAACCCCAGTATTTGCCTAAATTCTGTAATCATATACTCTCCTTTCACTAAATCGCAAAATTGAAATTGAACTAAGTCGCTGCGCGACGGCCTGCCAAGGCTGTGGCGCAGTTTTGCATTCTCTAAAATTGAATAATAAAAAGGCAGTTGATGATTCCTTAAAA
>CADAKW010000095.1 GCA_902788645.1 uncultured Lachnospiraceae bacterium | reverse complement strand
TATGCTACTGGTGACATCGAATAGGACACCTCCTTATATGATTTCGTTGTATATTTTAAGCACAATACAACGATTTAATTTTATACTGTTTATAACAATCTGTCAAGCGAATTACATGTAACTGCGAAGCTCCTCTGCTTTGTCTGTCTGCTCCCATGGAAGGTTGAGTTCATCTCTTCCAAAGTGGCCATAAGCCGCTGTCTGCTTATAGATCGGGCGGCGCAGATTAAGCATTTTGATAATGCCTGCCGGACGCAGATCAAATTTTTCACGGATAATTTCTACCAGCTTCCGGTCATCCAGTTTACCGGTTCCAAAGGTGTCTACCATGATCGATGTCGGCTGTGCAACACCGATCGCATAAGAAAGCTGAATCTCACATTTCTTTGCCAGTCCTGCTGCGACAATGTTTTTGGCAACATATCTGGCCGCATAGGCTGCAGAACGGTCTACCTTTGTGCAGTCCTTGCCGGAAAATGCCCCACCGCCATGACGGGCATATCCACCATAGGTGTCAACAATGATCTTTCTGCCGGTCAGACCGCTGTCTCCATTTGGTCCGCCGATCACGAAACGTCCGGTCGGATTAATAAATACCTTTGTTGTCTCGTCAATCAGTTCTGCCGGAACGATCGGATCGATCACATATTTACGGATATCCTCATGGATCTGCTCCTGTGTCACATCCTCCGCATGCTGTGTGGAAATAACAACGGCATTGATATGAACCGGCTTGCCGTCCTCGTCATATTCTACTGTAACCTGGCTCTTTCCATCCGCCCGGAGATAGGAAAGTATTCCATCCTTGCGAACCTTGGTGAGCTGCTTTGTCAGCTTATGTGCCAATGAGATTGCATATGGCATCAACTCCGGTGTCTCGTCCGTCGCATAGCCGAACATCATTCCCTGATCTCCCGCACCGATCGCCTCTAACTGCTCATCAGACATCTCATTCTCTCTGGCTTCCAGTGCCCTATCCACACCCATGGCAATATCCGGTGACTGGGAATCCAACAGTACCTTCACACGGCATGTGTCACAGTTAAAGCCCTTCTCGTCGGCATCATATCCAATCTCACGGATCGTCTCTCTGGCAATCTTCTCATAATCCACCTTTGCCTTCGTGGTAATCTCCCCCATGATCAATACATAATCGGTAGTGATCGCAGTCTCACATGCCACACGGCTCATTGGATCCTGCTCCATCAGAGCGTCTAAGATACCATCAGAAATATTGTCACATATTTTATCCGGATGTCCTTCGGTAACTGATTCAGACGTAAATAATCGTTTCTCCATTTTGTACCTCCTAAAAATTCAAAATAGTAATTACCTGGTATAACATTTTCTGTAAAAATCCTTACAAAGAAAAATTATTGTTCGATTTCTCGCTCAGATTGGCACCTTCCTCTAATGGGGGTTGCCGTGGTTTCACAGAGCCTTCACTCTCCACCACTCTTAATAAGAGTTCGTAATATTCACTTTGTACGTATTTATCATACACGTATGTTGTCTATCCGTCAACCCATAATTTTCACCAAATGACCATAGTGAGAAGAAATATCATGAAATCATGCCCGATGTAGAACTTGATCCCCAAAAGCTACAAAGCAGCATCCATCGCTTCTGTAAACGGTAAAAGAGCTGCTTTCTGCTCTCGCAGAAAACAGCTCTTTACTGACATTTTATTCTCAGAGGGGGGAATAGTAATGCATGATATCGAAATATCACTAGGTCGCATTACTAATTATTAGTATACCCAAACTGAAATAAATTGCAACCCTAATTTACCAAAAATTTCATTTTATTTTTTAATTTTTACTTTTTTAACGTTACTCCACTTGCCAAACACCTTTTTGCCATCCACAAGTGTGTATGCACGCACCTTAAAGACGATTTTTTTCTTTTTCTTAAGCTTCTTGATCTTCGCGGAATTTGTTGTCACAAGCTTTTTCTTCTTTCCATAAGAAATCTGATAGCCTGCTACATCTGCAATCTTCTTCCACTTCAGTTTCACTGACCTTTTTTTGATGTTTTTGGCCATTGTCAGCTTCACCTTCGGTGCTGTAACAATGATCTTGCATACTGCAGCCTGCTTTCCATCGGAGGATTTTGCTGTGATGTCAACCGCACCAAGCTTCAGTGCCTTTACGACTCCGTTCTCCACGGCGGCAATGGATGGATCTGCTGATTCCCAGGTTACTGTCTGGTTGGCATCTGCCGGTGTTACTGCTGCTGTCAGTGTTACTGTCTTACCAAGTGCCACCTTCTGCTGTGCTGCCGAAAGAACAACGGATTCTGCTACCGCATTAACCTTTACCGTACATGCTGCACTTTGTCCATCTGCAATCGCCGTGATCGTGACATTACCTGCTTTCACACCTGTAATACTACCGGAAGCACTTACCTTTGCAATATTTTCATCACTGGATGTCCAGGTTACTGTCTTGTCCGTTGCCTCTTCCGGAAGCACGTCTGCCTTTAATGACTCTGATGATCCCACATCAAGCTGAAGCTCTGTTTTATCTAACTTTACCGATGCAACTGGAATCTTTACGGTTACATTACAAGTTGCCCTCACGCCATTTAAGGTCTCAGCGGTGATCGTAGTACTTCCTGCTGCCTTTGCTGTGATCACACCACCTGCTATCGTTGCTACATCGGTATTACTGCTGGTCCACGTCAGGTCCTGACATGCATCTGCAGGAGAGACTGTTGCTGTCAATGATGTCTGCTCTCCTACGTTGATCTTAATTTCTTCCTGTGACAGCTTCACGGATTCTGCCGGAAGCTTTACAGTGATCTCGCAGGATGCCTTCTTTCCGTCTGCTGTCTCAGCAGTAACTGTGGCCTTTCCTACGCCGACAGCAGAAGCAACGCCGCTATCCGCGATCTCTACCACTTTTTCATCACTGGTAGTCCAGGTGAGTGTCTTATCGGTTGCTGTCTCTGGCAGAACCTCTGCCTTAAAGGAATAAGACTGCCCCTGATACATATTCATTGCCGTCTGATCCAGAGTAACCGATTCCGTATGGATATTTACATACACACGGCAGACCGCACTCTGTCCATTCTCGGCTGTTGCCGTGATATCCGCAGTTCCTTCCTTGACCGGTGTAATATTACCATTGCTGTCCACCGTTGCAATACTCTGATCACTGCTGCTCCAAGTGATATCCTGGACTGCCTCTATCGGATTTACCTTTGCTGTGAGCTTTGTTGCCTCGTCGCCAACAAATAATTTCAACTCTGTCTCGGAAAGCTCTACACCCTCCGCATCCGGCACGTATCCTTTTTTGACAGTAACCTGACAGGCATCAGATCTTCCGCTTACCATACTCTTGACGGTAATAACGGCATCGCCCTCTCCTACTGTCTTTGCATGACCGGAAACAGAATCGACAGTTACCACCTCTTCATTGCTGGAAGTAAATCGATAAACATCACCTTTTCCGGAATTCTCTTTCAATAGCTTTGCATTATCATCACTATACTGTGTTTCATCGACTTTAAGATCAAAGGTTTTGTCCACATCGATACCAACATGGTTTCGGTCAAGACTGATTCTGTCCAGAGGAATCCTGACGGCAACCTTACACTTTCCTTCCTGTCCGGAGCTTGTTTTCAGAGAGAGAGTTACATCATCTCCCAGATCAAGTGCTACCAGTTTCACAGTAGAAGTACCAATCTTCGCACCATCCTCAGATACTTCGCTGTCCGGAGCCGGAGTTCCCTCCAGCTTTGCGGTCTTAGTATCCTCCAGCTCCCACTCAACCGTATCAGTAGTTTCCTTTGTATTATCCTCTGCCTGATAAGATGCTTTGAGACTTACCTCCTCCGAAGAACCATATGGCAGATAAAGTACATTTTCTTTTGCTTCCTGGATCAGACGATCGGACGAAAAATCGATCACCTTGATTGGATTCTGTACCACATAGATCTTATAAAGCTGGGATACCAGCAGGGTAATGTCTGCATCATTTAAGGATGTAGTATTATTCTCTGCCTGTTTGTCTCCTGATAACGGAATCGCTCCCGTAACACGGGTACGTACAACCGGTTTGTCCTTCTCTCCGATCTTCTTGCCATAGATGGAGATTCCATCATAATTTCCTGCATCATCACTGATGCGTTCTACGGTAATATATTCGCTCTTATCCTTATTTTCTTCTTTTAACAGATCCGCCGGCTTCTCTGTGTCACTCTGGTTCTCTTTCTCCTCTGTCATGGTAACCGTCATACCTCTGACATCCTTGAAATTATTGACACAGTTGAAATCCAACTCATTGGACTGCTTATAATAAATGTTCTGATCCTTTGTATCCGGATTACCACTGATAGTGATCCTTCCCTTGGCATAACCGGCAACTCCCTGGAACATGGATTTGCTCCATTCAGATGTCAATGGTACTGTTACCTTCTCCAGATTATAAGTATTGGCAAAGGCTCTGTCATTGATCTTCTTTACCTTCTCCGGAATCGTCACCTGACTCAGATTATAACAATCCTCACAGACATTTGCCGGAATCTCCTCTAACACATCTGAGTTAAAGTCGATCTCAGAAATGCTGGAATGCTGGAATGCTCCTGTTCCTATCGTCTTCAGATTCTCTGCAAATTCAAATACTACACTTGACAAGCCATTTTTCAGGTCCTTTGAGGCTTCGTCATTAAAGGTGTACTGCTTTGCATAGGATACCTCCCGGAATGTTGTCTTAGAGGTTACGCTTGCAGGGATCTCCTGTGCAGTAAATGCAAAAGCATTTTCTCCAATCGTTTCCAGAGAAGACGGAAATGTAACTGCTTCCAGACTCTTGCAGGAACGAAAAGCATCAGTGCCAATCTCTTTCAACTTATTTGGCATATTAGGGCCTGCTTTCACAGAATTCTGTGTTGCAAATCCCTGTAATGCATAGCACTCTTTAAATGCATTGCTGCCAATCTTTTCTACATTTTCCGGAAGACGCACTACTTTTAGTCCTTCAAATGGTATTTTCTTGTATATTATTGTCTGGTCTTCTGCCCCTTCATCCGGTTTCACAACCCCGTCATTGTCGGTCATCTGCTCTACCGTGTCCTCTTTGTATGGATAATTACCACATCCATAGCAGACCTCCGCCGGAAGCTCTGTCAATCCTTTACCAAAGGATATTTCCTGTAATCGGGCTGCATAACGGAATGCCCCCTCTCCGATCGAAGTAACAGAATCCGGAATCGTCACCTTGGTATAACCACGCGGCGTCATCTTCAGACAATAATCTGCACAATATCTCTCTCCTGTCTCCTCGTCCTTTTTGGTCATCTTGTAAAAACCGGTATTTTCAAATGCCTGTTTCTCAATCGTCGTCAATGTACTTGGGAAATTAATTTCTCCCTCTTTCTGCATGGTTTCCTCATCATATCCAACAGTATTGAGAGACCAGCAGTATCCGAATGCATCCTCCCCGATGATTTCAAGATTTTCCGGAAGTTGTACTTTTTCCAAAACAAGATCCGCATATGTCTTTTTGATACTTGCACACTGGCTGCTTCCGAAACATTCCTTCGGGATTTCTTTCAGCTTACTACCCTCCGCAAACACGACAGAGGTCAACTGATACATTCCACGGAATGCACTTTCCTCAATAGTTGTAACACATGCCGGAATCGTCAGAGTCTTAAAATCCGCATAAGCAAATGCCCATGTTTTGATGGTGGTCAGTTTCTTAAGATCCTTTAAAAATCCCTCATCATCAATTGTACTTGCATTAAACGCACTGCCACCAATCGTTTCCAATTTACTGTCAGATGCTTTTCCATTAAAATTAACCTTCATTCCCTGAATACTGTTCAGAAAATCCTCCCAGTCCTGCCAATTCGAGAAGTCCTGTCCTTCATCTACCGAAAACTTCTGCGTGCCGGCCCACTGAAATGACTCTGCCGGAATCTCCGTGATATTGGTGGAGAGAGTAACATTTAACAGATTTCCTGCAAATTTGAAAGCCCCTGTTCCCAGAGTAGTTACTGTATTGGGCATTGTAATGCTCTGAAGATGTGACTCTTCAAATGCCTCTTTTCCGATCTCCTCCAGTTTCGTCGGAAGAACAATACCACTTGCAACTTCCGATCCGTCCTCACTTTCATCGTATAACATCGCTTTACAGAATGTTCTTTCTTTCAGTTTTGTCACCTTTGTGCTGCCAAGATCGATGGACGCGATCTTGCTGCCCTCAAAAGCACTGGCTCCAATGGAACTAATGGTTGACGGAAGCTTATCGGACTTATCTGCTCCAAATGTCAGCTTTCCGGTCTCGGAAAATGCCTGATCCAATATGTTCTGTATACTATTATCACAAAAAAATACATTTTCCAGTTTCTCACAGTTATTAAACATTCTCGCCGGTACACGGTTTTTGTTGACTCCGCTGATCACCGGAACCGTTGCCTCAGTGATCGACTTACATCCGCTGAATACACCAGATCCCATCTCTGCAACGCTGTCTTTCATAGTTGCCACAGAACCATCATTCAATTTACTGCAACCGGCAAATACAGAATCACCATATGTATTGACCGAAGAAAGGTCGATATTCTGAAGACTGCTGCAGTTATTAAATGCCTGAGTCCCCAGCTTCGTGATCTTGCTTGTCATTTGTACATCCGTCAGTTTGCTGCAGCCGTTAAATTCAGAATCTCTGATCTCCGTTGCCACACAATTACTAAGATCAAGGCTTACCATCCCTCTGGCATATCCAAGCCCCTTCAGGTCGGTAACCCCCTCCGGAACCACAATGGCCGTCGTATCTGTTTCCATCAGATCCTTAACCGTTGCCGCATCTCCTTTGCCGGTAAGACCTCTCAAATATGTTAATAAAGTTGCATCGGCGATCACATCGCTATTGAGCTTCTGGCTGTCATTGATCGTTCCGGAAGCTGCCTTTGCCTTTTGCACCATACCGGAAATAATCCCACTCTGTGCAAAAGTGTCCGCTGCCGGTGTACATATTACAAGTGCGGTTGCAAGTGCAATACTCATGCAGCGTTTCATTTGTTTCCCAAAGTTCTTTTTCATATACTCTCCTTCCTGTCCATCCGGACAATCCAACAGATTTTTCTCTGTCACTCCTTTTGATTGCTTTTTATACATTTATAGTTTGTATAATTTTGCACAAATTACCATCTATAATGATAACAAATTTATACATTATCGTCAATTAAACAATCACTTTTTATTCCAAAAAAGGGCTTCCCTATACTTAGGGAAGCCCTTTAAATTCTAGTTTGATGTGAATCTGATCAAAGATTACTCGATGATTGTAGCAACCTTACCAGATCCTACTGTACGTCCACCCTCACGGATAGCGAAGTTAAGAC
>CADAKW010000094.1 GCA_902788645.1 uncultured Lachnospiraceae bacterium | reverse complement strand
TGAAATTGAACGCGAGTCCAAGGAACGCCGTGCAGAACTTCAGCGATATGAAGAACGAGTATTGTCGAAAGAGGAATCTCTGGATAAAAAATCAGGACAACTGGAAAGAAAAGAGGCAGCCCTCAATAAGAAGGATGCAAGTCTTGATGCCCTCAAGGAAGAGTTGGAAAATGCCAAGGCAGAGAATCTGCATAAGCTTGAGGAGATTTCCGGTTTGACTTCTGAACAAGCGAAAGAATATCTTTTAAAATCTGTTGAAGAGGACGTAAAACATGAAACTGCAGTTCTTGTGAAAGAACTGGATCGTAAGGCAAAGGAAGAAGCGGATAAGAGAGCAAAGGATTACGTGGTAAATGCAATTCAGCGGTGTGCGGCTGATCATGCGGCAGAAACTACGATCTCTGTTGTCCAGTTGCCAAACGATGAAATGAAGGGAAGGATCATCGGTCGTGAAGGTCGTAATATCCGTACATTAGAACAGTTGACTGGTGTTGATCTGATCATTGATGATACACCGGAGGCCGTTATTATATCAGCATTTGATGGAGTGAGACGTGAGGTTGCCCGCGTTGCTTTGGAGAAGCTTATTGTAGATGGCCGTATTCATCCGGCACGGATCGAGGAAACTGTCATTAAGGCTCAGAAGGAAGTTGAGTCAATGATTCGCGAGGAAGGTGAGGCTGCGACACTGGAGGTTGGTGTTCACGGTATCGATCCGGAGCTGATCCGTTTACTGGGAAGAATGAAGTTCAGAACCAGTTATGGTCAGAATGCATTGAAGCATTCGATCGAGGTGGCACATTTGTCCGGACTGCTTGCAGCAGAGCTGGGTGAGAATGTGAGAATTGCTAAGAGAGCCGGTTTATTACATGATATAGGTAAGGCGGTTGATCAGGAGATTGAGGGGACACATATCCAGATCGGTGCAGACCTATGTCGCAAATATAAAGAGTCAAAGGTTGTTATCAATGCCGTGGAAGCACACCATGGTGATGTAGAGCCGGAGTCGATCATTGCATGTATCGTTCAGGCTGCCGATGCAATTTCTGCAGGCAGACCGGGTGCACGCCGTGAGACGCTGGAGACCTACACAAACAGATTAAAACAGTTAGAGGATATTTCGAATAGCTATGAAGGCGTAGAGAAATCATATGCCATTCAGGCTGGACGTGAGGTACGGGTAATGGTCGTACCGAGTCAGGTAAGTGACGATGATATGGTACTTATGGCGCGGGATATTTCCAAGCGGATAGAGTCTGAATTAAAGTATCCGGGTCAGATTATGGTAAATGTGATCCGGGAATCCAGAGTTACCGATTATGCAAAGTAGACACAACAATATCTAGAATTAGAAATCGTCACGGATTCGCGTCCGTGGCGTTTTTTAAGTATATAGGAAAATGCTCGAGATGCAGCGTAAATCTATCAGGATAGATCAGAGGTGAAAATATGCAGATTGTCCGCATGGCGGAATCGGATACCATTAAAGGAAAAGGTGGAAAAGGGCAGCTGGAACAAGGTGGCTTTGCTGTGAAAATGGCTGGTGCAGTATATGGTCTGGCGGTGGATATAGGAACGACTACAGTCGTTATGGGATTGTATGATCTGGGTTCCGGCGAGAGGCTTGCCGGACTTCAGGAAAAAAACAGGCAGACGCTTCTGGGGGCGGATGTGATGATGCGTTTAATGCATTGTCAGAGGGGCTCTAAACAGAAGCTGGAGCAACGGATCAGGGAACAGCTTCAGGACATGGCAGAACAGATTTGTAACAGCTTCTGCACATTGGAGCAGGTTAAAACACTTACGGTTGTGGGAAATACGACTATGTGCCATATTTTTCTGGGACAGGATGTATCCGGTCTGGCGGGAAGCCCGTTTCGTCCGGCGTACCGGGGAATATACCGCTGCAAAGGCGGTGATGTAGGACTTCAGAGGATGAAGTGTACCGATGTGATCGTACCGGCCGGGATTGATGCTCATGTGGGGGCGGATGCCGTGTCCATGATCTGTGCGCTGCAGCTGCAGGATACAGAGGATACGGTACTGGCAGTAGATATTGGTACCAATGCCGAGATTGCATTGAGCTGTCAGGGAGAAATATCGGTCTGCTCTGCTCCGGCGGGACCTGCCTTTGAGGGGGCGCAGATCTCCCAGGGAATGCGGGGAGAACCGGGGGCAATTGCGGGGATGCATATTGCGAGACAAAGTGGTAATATATTACTGGAAGTAATTCCGGATGACAGAAGAAATATATATCCGGTGAAGGGAATCTGCGGGTCAGGACTGATCGACAGCATTGCTTCCCTGAGACAAAGTGATATTTTGCAGCCGGACGGCTATCTGCTTTGTGACAGGGAGGAGGCGGACAGGCTGGGGATTCCGGGATATCTCCGAGAGAGGATCACAGAGGAAGGTTTTCTTGTGTATCTGGATTCCGGAGGACAGCATGTATGTCTGACGCAGAAGGATATCCGGCAGTTTCAGCTTGCCAAGGCAGCAGTACAGGCAGGGATACGTATGCTTCTGGAGCAAAAAGGACTTACGCTGGAGCAGGTGGACCGCCTTTATATTGCCGGTGTTTTTGGTGGTCATATCTCCAAGAAAAGTGCTGTGCTTACCGGTCTTTTTCCGGATATTGCCCGGGAAAAGCTTGTGATTGCCGGAAATGCGGCAGGAGACGGAGCAGCAAAGGCTTTGTTGTCAGAAGCATTTTTACAGCAGACGGAGCAGGTTGGTGCAGAGGCGGTGCATATTGAGCTGGCACAGCAGGAAGCTTTTCAACAGGAGTTTTTGGCATCCATGGAGCTTGCTCCATGGAATTAAGGCTGCGGACAGAAGCAGCAGAATGGAGAATGATTATGAAAGTAGGTTTTATTGGAGCAGGAAATATGGCATCTGCCATGATCGGCGGTATGCTGCAGAAGGGGCTGTTACAGAAGGATGATATTATTGCCTCCTCGGCTACACAGAAGACGGCAGACCGGGTGGCAGAGGGGTTTGGCATCCGTACGACGCTGGACAATAAAGAGGTGGCTCAGGCAGATATTGTGATCCTTGCCATTAAGCCGATCTATTGTGAGGGAGTGATCCGGGAGATCAGAGATCAGATCGGAGAAAACCAGATCGTGGTAACGATCGTTGCAGGCAAATCATTACAGTGGCTTTCTGACACCTTTGGCAAGCCGGTGAAGCTGATCCGGACCATGCCAAATACTCCGGCGCTGGTTGGAGAGGCAGTGACGGCATTATGTCCGGGAGAGCTTGTCAGTGAAGAAGAGCTGGAAGAGGTCTGCAGTCTGTTCCGTGGTTTTGGAAAAGCAGAGGTCGTAGGAGAGCATTTGATGGATGCGGTGGTTGCCGTCAGCGGAAGTTCTCCGGCTTATGTATTTATGTTTATCGAGGCCATGGCGGATGCAGCCGTGGCAGAGGGAATGCCTCGGGCACAGGCGTATCAGTTTGCTGCACAGTCAGTGCTTGGCAGTGCCAAGATGGTGCTGGAGACAGGAAAGCATCCGGGAGAGCTTAAGGATATGGTATGTTCTCCGGCAGGCACGACTATTGCAGGAGTATGTAAGCTGGAGGAAAAGGGATTTCGCAGCAGTGTGATGGAATGTATGAAGGCATGTGCAGATAAGTCCCGTAATATGTAGATTATAGAAAGATAAAACCAGCGTTTTGCGCCCTGACTGATGCCGCAGATTGGCTCCATTGCTATGCACAAATAAATAAGCATGTCGAAGCAGCTATACTGCCTATGTCAGGAAAAACGGGCTGGAGCAACTGTGCTGTTTGTGCAGAAAGACGGAGATATAGTGCGACTGTAGATCGCAGGAATAATCACAGCCGGAACGTCGTATCAATAAAAGAAACCTTTTGGGCGGATGCCCGGTAAAGGAGCTTGTCCATGGGGACAAAAAAGCAATGGCGGGATGGAAGATATTTACGGATCATATTATGGTTTAGCGTTTTATTTCTGATGCTGTTTCTGGATGTTCGGTGTGCCGGATACATTGTAACCTGGCAGCAGGAGATGGAACAGGTATGTCAGGTTCAGCAGGGTCTGCAAAAGCAGAACGCAGAAAAACTGCTTCATCCTCTGCTGGAGGAGGCAGAATGTTTTCCGGTCCGGGGAGCAAAGGGACAAAAGAAGTCATGGGGCTTTGATGACGGTTATGGAGAGGGTCGGAGCTACGGGGGCAGCAGAAGTCACGAAGGCATTGACATTATGCCGGTTTCTGATGACCGGAAGCAGATACCGGTTCAGTCTGTGTCAGACGGCGTGGTGGAGCAGCTCGGCTGGCTGGAGCTTGGAGGGTACCGGGTGGGGGTCCGGACAGAATCCGGATTATATTTCTATTATGCCCATCTGGAGAAGTATGCTCCGGGGCTGCAAAAAGGAGACAGGGTACAGGCAGGAACACTGCTTGGTTATATGGGAGATACCGGATATGGGCCGGAGGGGACGCGAGGAAAGTTCCCGGTGCATCTTCACTTTGGTGTTTATTATGACAGGGGTGGAGAGGAACGTACGGTAAATCCATATTATTTGTTACGGTATTTAGAACATGATGAGCAAAAATGATAAGGGGATAAAAACATGGAAATTCAATTGTGGAGAGAGATATTAGATCCATACAGACAGGCGGTGGACGAACTGACCGTGAAATTTGATCATATGATCCAGGAGCATCATAATGCAGGAATTTACTGCCCGATCGTACAGGTCAGCGGCCGCGTCAAAAAGATATCGAGTATTCTGGAAAAATGCCAGCGGAAAAACGTACCGATGGAGGAGCTGGAGGAAAAGATTGAAGACATTGCCGGAATCCGGATCATTTGTCAGTTTGTAGAAGATATTGAGAGAGTTGTGGAGATTATCCGTAAGAGAAGCGATATGATCATTAAGAAGGAAAAGGATTATATTGCAAACAGCAAGGAAAGCGGTTACCGCAGCTATCATGTGATCGTTTATTATACGGTTCAGACCATCAATGGTCCGAAAAATCTTGAGGTGGAGATTCAGATCCGTACCCTTGCGATGAACTTCTGGGCGATCATTGAGCATTCTCTTCAGTATAAATATAAAGAAAACATGCCGGATGAGGTACGGGGACGTCTGCTGCGTGCCGCAAAGGCGGTGGATGCACTGGATATGGAAATGTCATCTGTCCGGGATGAGATCATGGATGCCCAGAATTCCAACCGGAGAAAGGCAGGCATTGTCAGTGATATATTAAATAATATTGAGAATCTGTACCGCACCATGAATAAGCGTGAGGTGGGCAAGATACAGGATGAATTTTTCCGGGTTTATCAGGCGGATGACATTGCGCTTTTAGAGCGGTTTAACCGCCAGCTGGATGTGCTGTCTGAGTCGTACCGGGCACAGAGTCTCAACTGATGAGATAGGAAAGGACCAAAAGAAATGAGGACAGAGGAGTTACCGGAGCAGTTTCTGGAGAGTATGAAAAAAATGCTGGGGACAGAATATCAGGATTATCTCGACAGCATGAAAGAAAATACCCGCACGGCATTTCGTGTGAACACTAATAAAATAACACCGGAACACTTCATGGACATCTGCCCGTTTCAGACAGAGCCGGTGCCATGGAATGAGAAAGGCTTTTATTACAACGCAGATGCAGATGTTCCATCGAAGCATCCCTATTATTATGCAGGACTGTATTACATTCAGGAGCCAAGTGCCATGATTCCGGCGAGTCTGCTTCCGGTAACGGAGGGGGACAGGGTATTAGATCTGTGTGCCGCCCCGGGAGGAAAGGCAACAGAGCTTGCGGCAAAGCTTCATGGGACAGGCCTTTTGGTGGCAAATGATATCAGTGTGTCCAGAGCAATGGCATTGGCCAAAAACCTGCAGGTTGCGGGGACTAGAAATGCTGTGGTCACAGCAGAAACACCGGAAAATCTGGCAGCGGTGCTGCCCGGCTTTTTTCAGAAGGTGCTGATCGATGCTCCATGCTCCGGAGAAGGAATGTTCCGGCGTGATCCGGGAATGGTGAAAAGCTGGCTTACCCATGGACCGGAGTATTATGCAGCGATCCAGACCGGGATTCTGGAAAGTGCCTATGAGCTGCTTGCA
>CADAKW010000093.1 GCA_902788645.1 uncultured Lachnospiraceae bacterium | reverse complement strand
GTCAACCTATGGAAAAACCGGACGAAAAAGGACAAGCGTCGGAGAGAATTGATACCGCAAGTCAGTTATGAGAGTGCAGAATGGGTGATCAGCGGGCAGCAACGTGGAACAGTCGGCATATGCCGGTTTTTCTGTGAGAGAAGCTCTCTGTGACAAAAATCAGGTTTATGTGGAAGCAGTTGCAAAGCCTGCCAGTGACAAGTATCTTCTGGTACCGGCGGAGTGCTGGTCCGAGAGAAATAAGTTCTATGCATCGGAGCTTAAGATTGCCGGGAAGGATACCGGAAAGGAAACAATCGCACAGTACGCCAAGCGCATGAACAAGACATGTGTGGAGGTTGGAATGTGGATCAATGCAGATGATGTAGCTTCACAGTCTATGGATTATCAGACAGAGGCGGACGGTACTCTTGTTTATCACATTACCTTTGAAAACAATGAAAAGACACAGAAGCTGGATTATTCCTGTGATACGGTTGTATATACACCGGGACAGGAGGATCAGAAGCTGGAGGATTCCATTGCCTTTACTTTAAAGGATCAGTCCGGAAAGGCAGAAACAATTTCTTATCTGCCGGAGAAAACACAAACCATCAAAGGAACCAAGCTGGTTCTTGACGGAATTGATTTTGAGAAGAGTGCATTGAATATGAATTGTACGGTGAAGTACCACACATCAGATCCGAAAGCACAGACATGGGAAAAATGGATCAAAACCGATGATGCCGACGTTAATTTCTATCTTCTCGACGAGGATGGAAATGAGGTGGAGAGTGAAGGTGGCTATGGAGATGATTCCATGGGCAAAGGCGGCACACTGACAGAATGTGATCAGTACAGAACAGCCGAGCTTCCGGATACACTGACGTTCCTGGTGCGTAACTGCATGACGAAGGAAGTTCCTGGTGCGTAACTGCATGACGAAGGAAGTGCTGGGAACTGTAACAGTGAAAAGACAATAAGCAAATAAGAGCAAACAAATAACAAACATCTTTTTCTAAATCAAATGATCAAGAATATGGCCAGCCTAAATTTTACTTTAGGCTGGCTATATTTTTAGGTGCAAATTTTTTTGAAATCCGTTGACAATTATCGACTATCGATATATAATCTGTTATATCGATGGTCGATATTATTTTAGAAAAATATCAGGAAAGGATGGAGATTCACAATGGATAAAAGTTTATTGTCAGGCAGTAATACGATGCTGTTGCTGCAGCTATTGAAGGATCAGGATATGTATGGCTACCAGATGATCGAAGAGCTTCGGAAACGTTCTCAGGATGTCTTTGAGATGAAGGTTGGCACGCTATATCCGTTGCTGCATTCTCTGGAAAAAAGCGGATTATTGCAATCCTATGAGGGGGAAGCAGCCGGGAAGAAAAGGATCTATTATCAGATCACCAAGGATGGCAGGCAGGAATTGGAGCGCAAAAAAGGGGAGTGGGCGGAGTATGCGGGAGCTGTGATGCATGTAATGCAGCTGCAGATTGACTGACCACATTCGGTGGAGGGGTTACGCAGCAGAAGAATGTCAGGCAGTTTATAAAAAGTGGGGAAACATAATATGGTGCCGGCAACTTCGAAAGAAAACAGGGGGACAGGGGCTGGTATCGAAATATGATGGAGGGGTCACGATGGGTAGGATGAATAAAGAAAATGATAAGGATAATGTATTGCGAAGAGATGGAAACATTACAGAGGAAACAGATCGAAAGCTGCAGTATTTATCCCGGTTGACGGAGCAGCTTCAATACCGCCCGGTGCGGCAGAAGATTTACCGGGAATATGAGGATCATATCGATGATGAAACGGAATACCGGATCTCAACAGGTATGACGAAGGAGGAGGCAGTGGAAGCTGCCGTGGAACAGATGGGAGATCCTGTGGAGACAGGAAAGGCACTGGATCAGATCCACCGTCCGGAAAAGGTGCTGCTTCCGTGGCTGGGGGTACTCTTTGTATTGGGCCTGGGTATGGCATTGGTTTATTATATCCAGCGGGATATGCAGGGGCAGCTCTGGTCGCTTGTTTCCGCCGCATATCCCGGCAGAATACATATTAACCGGATAGACTTATTTTTGTGTATTATTATTTTTACAGCGGTGACCTATTTTTCGTACACTAAATATCAGAAGTTCAGTGTATGGGCAGGGCTTGTGCTGATGATCACTCCGGTATGGTATTTCATGCATCGGACAGGGATGGGGGAAAATATCTGTCAGATTTTGGATGATGCCGTGCCACGTATACTGGGAGGGGAGAAAGGCTGGATCGCCAGAAGGTACTATTTGTTGTATGTCCCGATTTTTGGACTGATGATTTCTTATTGGAAAGGAAAACCACATCAGCTCGGGAAGTCTCTTTTGGCAATGGCGCTGCCGCTGGTACTCTCCTTTGATCCGGCTGTGACGGATGACGAGCTGGGAAGCTGGGGGAATTTCACGTTCTGGACAATCGCGTTATATCTGGTATTTGTGTTTGTGATGGCAGTGCAGCTTGAAATAATTTCCCTGCCAAAAAGGAGAACGACATGGATCGCCGGTATCACGTTTGTTCTGGCAAAGGGGATTTATATGCTGTATGATTTTGCGGTGGTATGTCATGCACAGTGGTCCGTATATTATCATCATACCGGCTGGAACATCATGTTTACATTCTTTTCGGAGAAGAGAAGACAGGAATACAGTACATTGTGGAAAACACTCCTGGGAGAAGACAGTGGTGTACCATTGCTGTTATTTCATGTGCAGATCATGCAGGGAATCAAATGGATCGGAACCAGTGACGTTCTGACGCAGAAGCTGGCACAGGATCAGGCTTCTGCAGATCAGGTGTATTTATATATTACTTATGGTGATCTGAATACACTTATGGCATATGTGGGGATCCTGCCGGTGGTGCTGGTGCTGGGAGCGTTGACAGCATTTACCGTATGGCTGGTACGAAGGGCATGGAGGCAGTCAAACCGGACCGGCAGACTGTTGGGAACATCCATTGGATTTGTTATTTTATTCCGGATATTTTATGCGACGGCGCAGGCATTCAGCCTGACACCGGGAAATCATTATCTTGGATTGATCCCGGTCTTTGGGGGAATCGGTACGGAGGATTATAGCGGTATTGCCGAGACATTGGCACTGTATGGTATGCTGATAAGTATTTACCGTTACCGGAATGTATCATAAATATTGATCTGATCGGTCAGGGAAAACTATTCCTGTGATACGGAAAAACAAAATGGAAAGGATATTTTATCCTTTCCATTTTTGTCTGTATTCAGATGGTGTCATATTTTCCGCTGTCTTAAATAACTTGATAAAGTAGTTTGTATCGGCAACACCACACATCTCGCTGATCTCCTGAATCTTTTTGTCGGTGAAGCGTAAGAGCTCCTTGCCCCGGTTGACCCGGAAAAGATTAATGCAGGTGTTGACTCCTTTTCCATATTTTTTCTTAAACTCCCGGCTTAAATAATATTTTGAAATAAAAAATGAATCGGCCAGATTTTCCAGCGTGATATCCTCTGTAAAATGCATCTGGAGATAATACAAAATCTCGTCCAGCTTCTTGTCTATAGAGCTTTCAGACAGCTTCTTCTTTTTGGAATGTTTGGGAACGGTAATGATCTCGGTCAAAAGTGCAGAGATCAGACCAGAATTGGTTGCTTCATAAAAAGAAGTTTTTAACTGGGTATTTACAATGATCCTGCGAAGGATATCGCCAATATGGTCAATATTGACCGGATAAAAAATATTTGGATAATTGTTGGTGAAATATTTGTAATATTCCCGTGATGTGGCTCCGTGAAAATGAATCCACATCAACTGCCAGGGGTTGTCCTTAGAGCTTTCGTGGGAGTAAGGCTCCATGCAGTCGATGTAGAAGCAGGCACCGGCGCCCGCACGGGTGCGCTTGCCGTGATATGTAAAATATCCTTCTCCGGACAGGACATAGACAAAGAGAAACGATGTCATATCCTGCCGGCTGCTGATCTGTTCTGCAGACATTTTCTGCATACCAACCTCCTGCACGAAGAAAAATGTCTGTTTGGCGGTCTGGCTTGGTGTCTCGATGCAGCGGGTCCAACAGCTTGTGTCTTTTAAGTTATCCATTGGCAGATCCTTATATATCGTTTTCATAAATTTCATTCCTTTATGTGATTTTAATTTGTGTATGAATTACCGGGGCGGTGTTGTATCGTTTTCTTTGTTTTATTTTCTTCTGACAATAATGACTCCACCGATCACAATTAAGATAATAACTGCTGCAGCGATTGGAAGAACCGGTACAGCGGAATTGCCGGAGGAATTGTCTGCTTCAGCGGATGAAGCCTGGTTGTCGGAGTCAGGTGTTTCGTCAGCGGCAACGGCATCAGGATTATCATGATCAAAACCGGATACGGTAAAGGTGATCTCTACGCTTTCATCACCGGTACCCTGCAGCAGCTTCCAGCCGCTTTCGACAGATTCGGGAAGCCCTTTGGCAGCGACCTCCTTTACAAGCTCGGCACGCCAGTGATTCAACAAAAGAATAACCATACCACCCTGCAGATAAGGTTCCTCGTTTTCCGGAACACCTTCATCAAAGCTCAGGATTTCTTTGCCGTTGATCGATGCCTTGACATCGGTAAATTTAACCTTGTCGTTTAATGGAATATCTGTAGCAATGTGAAGCTGGGAAATATCTGTTTCATTCATGGAATCCAGACCCTCCAGCTTGACTGTATAGGTACCGTTGCCGGCAATTTCTGTATTGGTGAGAGTACCGGTGGCGGCAGTGTCTTTGTTTGTTTCTTTGTCTTTGTACATGAGCTTGTCTGCATTTTCGGTATTGTAATAGCTGTTCTGGGATTTTTCGTAATAACCCATATGTGTCAGCCAGAGATTGGTGCAGGTCTGGATCCCAAGGGTTGCATGATATTTACCGTTGGGATCAAAGGCCGCTTTCTTTTTCTTGGCAGCCTGTGCAGGACTGACCGAAAAAGCGGACAGTGCCAATGTAGCAGTTAGCAGAAGAGGCGTTAATTTTTTGATATTTTTTTTCATATATATAAGTCCTTTCTGTGAATTTAATTTCTTTTTATTAGTGTAACATGAGCAGGGACAGGAGACAAGGTTGTTTTTATTGCAATATGATCATAAAAATTTAAATAATAATATGTTGTATCCCTTATATTTTACGTGATTTTAACTGGACAGTATGGAAGAATCAGTGTAAAATGATTTGTGTAACATGTAGTTTTACAGTAACATTCAAAACACATATATTAGGAAGGGAGAGCTTATATGAAACAAAAGAAATGGAAAAATTATTTATCCGTTGCTTTGTGTGCATCCATGGTGATCGCCGGTTCCAATGCGCAGAGTATGTCCGGTGGCATGCTTCAGAAGCTGGCAGCGCAGGGTGCGGCGGATGCGCAGTCAGTGGGTTCGCAGACGACAGGAATACAGGCGAAGGAAAAGGATGGACAGAACATAATTCAGCTCGGGGATGGTGCCCGAAAGGTTATGACCGAGACATCCTTTGTTCATTATGACAAGAAAAAGAAAATGTAGATACATCGGATGGGGATCAGAGTTTATCTGCTGCAAAGATGAGCTTTCAGAAGGATGGCTCACAGGATCTGAAAGCAACCGAGACACCGGAGACTACAAAGGATCCGATCCTGGAAATGATCGCACAGAATCAGGAAAAGGAATCGGAAAAGACAGTGGATCCGGCGGCAGAAGCGGAGAAATCTCCGGTGAACGAAAAGGGAGAGGTTACTGAGCCGTTTGACCAGGCGTATCCTGATGTGTTTGAGTCAGGTGATGTGGAGTATGCAGCCAACAGCATCATGCTCAAGATGAAGGCATCCAGCGTGCAGGGGATCAAAAAGGAGTTGCAGGATGCCGGTGTGGGCAAGCTGGAGAGGATCTTCAAAACGGAGGATGCAACATGGTATACAGCATATCTCTTTAAGGGTGAGGACGTTGACAAGGTGATTGAGAAGGTACGTGCCATCAAAAAAGTTCTTGTGGCAGAGTACAATTTCAAATATGAAACCACGGCTGTGTCTGAGGAAGTTGCCGGCAATCCCAAGGCAGCGGATCAGTGGGTATTAAATGCCGGTGGGATCCAGGACAGCTGGAAAGAGTTAAAAGCACAGGGTGTCGATGCCGGTGGAAGCAGCAGTGTGACAGTGGCCGTGATCGATACCGGTGTGGATTATAACCATGAGGATCTGAAGGATAATATCTGGAAAAATACCGAGGAGATTCCGAATGATGGTATTGATAACGATGGGGATGGCATCGTGGACGACTATTACGGTGCAGATATGGTGAATGGCTCAGGTTCCGCAATGGATGACGAGGGCCATGGCACCCATGTGGCAGGTATCATTGCTGCATCCAATAATGATAAAGGTGTCGTAGGTATCGCTTATAATACCAAGATCATGCCGATCAAGGCAGGCGATGCTTCCGGATATTTTATGCAGGACAATATCGCAAAGGCGATCAATTATGCTTATGAGAAGGGGGCAGATGTCATCAATATGTCCTTTGGTGGTTCTGCCAGCAGTGTAGCGGTGCAGGATGCGCTTTCTATGGCATATTCCCGTTGTGTTCTGGTAGCTTCTGCCGGTAATAATGGTGCGCCGAATGAAGCAACAGATTCCTATCCAATACCGGTACCAAATTATCCGGCGGCACTCAGTTATGTTATGGGTGTTATGAGTGTGGATGAGGACGGCGTAGAGTCCGGATTTTCCAACTGGGATGCCACGGTATTTAATAACAAGGAATATGAAGTATATGCACCGGGTGAGCAGATACTGAGCACGATCCCGGGAGACCGCTATGCAAGTCTCAGCGGTACTTCTATGGCTGCTCCTGTAGTGGCAGCGGAGGCAGCACTGCTTCGCAGCCGGTATAAGGATCTGGATAAATATCCGACCAAGTTTATTTATGGACAGATCAGCGGCACTGCAGACAAGAAGGTAACCTGTGCAAATCCGGAGAAGCATACGGTAATGGGACTTCC